>CAJWVJ010000018.1 GCA_913048595.1 uncultured Alphaproteobacteria bacterium
ACTAATCATTACGAATGACCTGTTATACCATTTAACTAAGCGGGCATTGGCAGGCCTTATACCTGTATTCACTGCGGCGTTCAATCTGTCTCGTCGGCGGCGGTGACCAGCGGCGAGACGCCGTCAGTACGTTGCCAGTCGAGTGTGGCAAACCCGGCGCAACCACCACAATGCGGTTGCCAGGATTCATGCACAAGCTGGCAGCTTGTGCATTGCCAGCGGCGCGGGCGCGGGGCCTCCCCGGCCTGCCGCAGGGCGTCGGTCTCAGCCGCCTCGGCGCTGGTCTCATCCTCGGCCACCAGCCGTGCCACAAGCCGCCATCCGGCGGCATCACGGTGGGCCGGATCAATCTCGTCAAGAAGACGCCGCGCCTCGCCGACAAGGCCGATGTCCAGCGCCATCTGCGCCACCACAAGCCGGCCTTCATCGGCAAGCTGACCATCCTTCGGGATCAGCCGCATCAACCGCGCCACACTGGCCCCCTCATTAACCCGCCAGAGGGTCCGCAGACGCGCCGCCACCGCATAATGCGGCATGTGGCGGAACGCCGTCTCAAGCGGTTTCACCGCTTTCTTCGGGCTTCCGGCCTGTGCGTGGAGATCGGCCAGATGCAGCGCTGCCGGCCAGAACCCGGGCCAGGCGGCCAGCGCGGCCTGTGCCTTCGTGATCTGGCCCCGCCGCCGCATCGCGTCATCCCCGGCGCCGTCCGCAGACTGTGATTCAAGATAGGACAGCGCCGCCTTCTGGCGGGTCAGAAGCGCCGCCTCCGCGTCATCCGCGCTGCCCGCCGCGATCACCACCGACAGGGCCGGCAGGGCCGCGCTCCACTGGCCGCGTTCCGCCTCCAGGATCATCACCTGACGCGCCGCCAGCGCCGATTTCGGGCGAATTTCCAGCGCCGTGCGCGCCGCGGCAAGCGCCGCCTCTGGTTCATCCTTCTCCAGCGCCAGACGCGCCAGCCCGACATGGCCGAGAAAGGCTGTGTCCCGGTCGCGGGTCAGCGTGGTGAAATAGCGGTCCGCCGCGCGGTGATCGCCCGACAGATGTGCCGCCTGCGCCGACAACAGGTCGGTCAGCTGTGGCGCGGCGAGAAGCCGCTGCGCGCGCGATGCCTGCCTTCGCGCTTCATCAGGCTCGCCAGCCGACACCGCCATCAGGCCAAGGGCCAGCGCCCGGTGTCCGGATTCCGTGCGCCGCCGCGCCAGATTGCGGCCAAACCAGGCGGGAAGCGACAGCAGCCCGCGAAGCAGCCTGTCGAGGCTGAGAAGCGCCACCGCCAGCACCACCAGCAGGGCGACGGCAAGGCTTGTCCGCATTTCCATCTGCCAGCCAAGCCATTCAAGGGACAGCATTCCGGGCTGCGCGCCAAGCCAGCTGGCAAGCGCCGCCGCGAGAAGGACGAGACCAAAAAGCCAGATCAGCCGCGTGAACATCAGCCGGCCTTTCCGGCATGCGCCTGTGCCAGCCGCGCCGCCATATCCGCGCTGAAGGCAGCAAGCGCATCATCGAGAGCAAGCCGCCGGCGGGCCTGTGCCTGCCAGTCGGCAAGGGCCGCAAGGTCGGTTGTCAGCGTCGCGCTTGCCGCAAGCGCATCGGCAAGGCGTCCCGCGGCAACGACGCGCTCAAAAGCCAGAAGCTGGGTGTTCGCCGCCCCGTCGCCATCCGACGCCGCCCCGTCGCCCTGCCGGCGGAGGGTGACGAAATCCGACAGCCGTCCGGTCGCCGCCGACCACCAGCCGTCATGACCATGCTTCGCGGCCTCGCCACGAAGCGGCTCGATCAGGCCATGCGCCGCCACGACAAGCGCGTCATGTGTCGCCGGCAGCGGCGACATCACCGCCCGCAGCGCGTCCAGATCGCCGACCACAAGACCGGCCGCGCGCAGCTCGCTGAGCGTTGCAAGCCATCGCGACGGATCGGCTCCCGACAGGCTGTCATTGATCATCGCGGCGGCGACATTCATGCCTGACTGCGCCAGCGCAAGAATGGCGTCCCCGCCTGATGCGATGGGGGCCGGTCCGGCGGATTCCACCGCGGCAAGGCCTGCTTCCACCGCATCCTGGCGCGCCACAAGGCCGGCAACCTCATCGGACAAATCGGGCGGCAGGCTGGCGGAAAGCGTGGAAAGCTCGGCCTTCAGCGCCGCAGCCTCGGCGCTGGCGGCGGCACCATCCGCCTCAGCGGCGGCAAGCCGCGAGGCAAGCCCGTCAATCTCGGCACGAAGCGCGCTGTCCTCCAGTCCGGCGCGCCAGAATTGCAGACCAACTCCGGCACCAGCCAGAATCACGGCAAGCGCCGCGAGTATCAGCGGCATGCGGGCCGAAGGCGCGGTATCCGGCACCGATCCGCGACCGGTGTCCTCGTCCGGCGGGGAGGCGGGCGATTCCGTCGCCGAGGCTGTCCTGCCCACACGCCGGCGCGCGCCGCCACCTGCAGCCTTGCCCCTGCTCTTCTCCTTGTCCTTCTTTTCGACGGCTACACCTTCAATGATATCGGAATGTTCGGCAATGATATCGGAATCTTCGGCCGGATTCTTGCGTGCTGTCATGGTCTGCCAGAGCTGTGATGGCCACCTTATGGCCGTGTCCGCCGATCATAGAGCAAAGCTGCGATGGCTAAAAGCCGCGCGCGCGTGGGTCGCCTGGCGACAAATATCTCGGCCCAGCCGTCACCCGCAGCGGCCGCGATGGCCTCGCTTCCGGCGATTATCGCCATGCCGGCAATGGATGCGCCATGCCCGGCATCCTTCATCCGCGCGCGGAACAGCCGCGCCGAACGCGCAGACATCAGGATGACCGCCAGCACCTCGTTCTGCTCCAGTGCCACGGCCGCCGCCTCGGGCAGGCCTGTTGTCTCGCACATCTCATAGACCGGAAGAAGCGTTACCTCGGCAATGCCGGCAAGCGCCTCTGCCATGTCAAAGCCACGATGCACCGCCGCCGGCCAGAGAAGCGGGCCAGTGACCCCTTCCTGTGCCGCGGTAATCAGCGGCACCAGCCCGGCGCCGCCGCCATGGCCGACCCTGACATCCCTGAACCCGGCGGCGCGGACGGCGCGGCCGGTGGCACGGCCGACAGCAAAGGCGGGACGGGAGAGCAGCTCGGGACCGGGCCTGTCACCACCGCAGGTCAGCCATCCGGTCACCGCGTGGCGGCTGGTGAAGATCACCCCGCCATACGGTCCGGCATCGGCAGGCGGCGCAAGATAGGAAGGCGACATCATTGGGGCGGCAAGGGCCGGCACGCCGCGCCGGGCCAGCGCCGCAACATCAAGATCGCCATCGGGGGCCGGTCTGACGGTCAGGATTGTGCGGCGCATCACCATGGTTCCTTTCCGGCGTTCCCGCTCAGGCGAGAAAACCCCGCCCGCCGGCGGCGTCGAGAAGCTGCGCCCCAAGATCGCGGCCAAGCCGCGCTCCATCATCCGCCGGGGCCACGCCGCTGGCGTCAAAGGCGGCGCTGCCGTCAGGGCTGAGAATCATCGCCGTGAGGGACAGCATGCCGTCCCCGCCCATCGTCGCACTTGCCGAGATCGGCGTGTGGCAGGATCCGTCAAGATAGCCGAGGCAGGCGCGTTCGGCGCTCACCTCGGCGGCGCTGGCAACGCAGTTCAGCCCGGCGAAGGCCTCGGCGACGGCGCGGCTTCGCGCATCACTGGCGATGCGCGTCTGGATGGCAAGCGCGCCCTGCGCCGCCGCCGGCGGCATCACCGCCAGATCAAGCGGCACATGCGCCACATCCAGTCCAAGTCGCCGCAGCCCGGCCATTGCCAGAATAATGGCATCATAGCGGCCCTCGTCCAGCGCCGCGATGCGCGTGTTGATATTGCCGCGAAGAAGCTCGATCCGCAGGTCAGGGCGACGCTGCAGCAGAATGGCCTTGCGGCGCACCGAGGCGGTGCCGACAACAGCGCCCCGGGGAAGGTCATCAAGGCCGGCATGGCCACCGACCAACGCATCACGCCGGTCCTCGCGCGGCAACACCGCGGCAATCATCGTGCCCGCGGCGAACACGGTCTCCATATCCTTCATCGAATGTACGGCAGCGTCGCAATCACCGTCGAGAAGACGGCGTTCCAGTTCCTTGACGAACAGGCCCTTGCCGCCGGCGTCGGCAAGCGACCGGTCGAGAATAAGGTCGCCACGTGTTGTCATGGTCCGGATTTCGGCGGCAAGCGGGGCCAACCGGTCCCGTACGATCTCGGCCTGCGCAACGGCCAGCGCCGAGGCGCGGCTCGCCAGAACCAGAGGATGTGCGGCACAGATGTCGGCGTGATCTGTCATAGCGGCCAGTTCTAAAGCCCGCCTGCCATGGTTGCAAAGCAAAAAGCCCAGAGGGCCATGGTAGCGGCAGACCGGCAATGGAACGGCCACGAAGCGGCGGTGGGACTTATCAAGCCGGTGACAATGGCCTATGCTCTGGCCCCCGGCAGCGCACAACCGACGGCAGGCCATGGACGACCCTTTTCTCATGCTCGGAATCGAGAGCAGCTGTGACGAGACAGCCGCCGCGCTGGTGCGCGCCGACGGCAGCATCCTCGCCAGCGAAATCGCCTCGCAGATGGAAGTTCACGCCGCGCATGGCGGGGTGGTGCCGGAAATCGCCGCGCGGGCGCATCTCGACGCCATCGACAGTGTCATCACCGCAGCGCTGGACAGGGCCGGAGTCACCATGTCGGACATTGACGGCGTCGCCGCCACGGGCGGACCGGGCCTGATTGGCGGGGTAGTGGTCGGCACCGTCGCCGCCAAGGCCATCGCCACGGCGCGCGGCCTTCCCTATTACGCCGTGAACCATCTTGAAGGCCACGCGCTGAGCCCGCGCCTCGTCGCGCCGGTGGTGTTTCCCTATCTTCTTCTTCTGGTATCCGGCGGCCATACACAGCTTCTGGCGGTGCACGGCCCGGGCCGGTATGAACGCTACGGCACCACCATGGATGACGCCGCCGGCGAGGCCTTCGACAAGAGCGCCAAGATCATGGGTCTTGGCTACCCGGGCGGGCCGGCGATCGAACGCGCCGCCGCCACTGGCGATCCCCGCCAGATTCGGCTGCCGCGCCCGCTGAAGGGGGCCGACCACTGCCATTTTTCCTTTTCCGGACTGAAGACCGCAGTGGCGACACGCTTTGCCGCGCTTGCCGACGACGGGTCGAGCATCCCTGATCTGGCGGCGGCGCTCCAGGCCGCAATCGCCGACTGTCTTGCCGACCGCGCGAGGCGCGCCATGGCCCGCTTTGCCGGGGCGCATGGCCCGGCAACGCTTGTGATCGCCGGCGGGGTGGCAGCGAACAGGGCCATATTCACGCGGCTGCAGACCGAAGCCGATGCGGCGGGATTCGGTCTGAGCGTGCCGCCTGCCTGGCTGTGCACCGACAATGCGGCGATGGTCGCCTGGGCCGCCATCGAACGGCGACAGGCCCCGGACGGGCTCGATTTCGCGCCGCGCCCCCGATGGCCGCTTGACCCAGATGCCGCCCCGCCACCCGGCCGCGGGGTGCGGGCATGAGGAGGACCATCGTTATCGGCGGCGGAAGCTGGGGAAGCGCCCTTGCCGTCGCCCTTCGCAGTGGCGGCGGCGAGGCGACGGTGCTTGTCCGCGACGAAGACAGCGTGCGCATGCTTGCCACCGGGCGGTGCCGCCAGCTTGGCCATCTTGCTGCTGTCGATCCGATCGACGCCAGCACCGATCCCACCATTCTTGCCGAGGCCGGGCTGATCCTGATCGTCGTGCCGGTCAGCGCCACCGCAGCCGCGCTGGAGATGGTCGGCAGACACAATGACACGAACGCGCCGGTGGTGCTGTGCGCCAAGGGCATGGCCATGTGCGCAAAGGGTGCCGTGCTGATGCCCGAGCTTGCTGGAACGATGCTCCCCGCCCATCCGGCGGTGATTCTGTCCGGACCAAGCTTTGCCGACGAGGTGATGTGCGGCCTGCCGGCGGCGGTGGTGGCGGCTGCAACCGACCAGCAGGCGGTCGCGCTGGTTCAACAGGCCTTCGCGGCAAGTCAGGTTCGCGTCTATGCCAGTGGCGACCCGCTTGGCGTGGCGATTGGAGGCACCATGAAGAACGTTATCGCCATCGCCGCCGGATGCGCCATCGGGCTGGGGCTTGGCGACAATGCGCGGGCTGCCATCATCACCCGCGGGCTTGCCGAAATGGCGCGTTTCGCCGCCGCCGCCGGGGCCCATCCCGAAACCATCTACGGCCTGTCGGGGGCCGGCGACCTGGCGCTGTCATGCGCCGGGCCACATTCGCGCAACATGGCCTATGGGCTTGCGCTCGGAGCCGGCGAGGCGCCAGAGGAGCGGCTGGCGGAGGGGCGCCACACGGTGGCGGTGCTGGCGGCGCGCGGCCGCAAGATGGGAATCGAGCTTCCCATCACCGACGGCGTCGACCGGGTGGTGAATGGCGGTGCGCCGCTTGCCGATGTGGTGGGGGAACTGCTGGCAAGACGTGCGGGCACCGAATAGCGGTTGCGCCGGCGGGCCAATGTCCCGAGATGTTCAGGATGGATCAAAAAGGCAGGGCAGGATGAATTACTGGCTGATGAAATCGGAACCCTCGACCTGGTCATGGGACGACCAGCTTGCCAGGGGTGAGGACGGCGAGGGATGGGACGGTGTCCGCAACCACCAGGCCTCGAACAACATGAAGGCCATGGAAATCGGCGATCTGGCCTTCTTCTACCATTCGGTCAATGAGAAACAGATTGTCGGCATCGTCGAGGTCTGCGAGCTCTATCACCCCGACCCGACCGATGCCAGCGGCCGCTTCGGCATGGTCACGGTAAGGGCGGTGGCCTCCATGGTACGGCCGGTGACGCTTGCCGAGATCAAGGCGGATGAGCGGCTTGCCGAGATGGCGCTTGTGCGCCAGTCACGCCTGTCGGTCACGCCGGTCAGCGCCGCGCAGTGGGCCATCCTGATGGACATGGGAGAAACGACGCTCTAGCGCGCCTCAGCTGGTGTCGGCAGGCTTCTTCGATCCGCTGTCGCGGCGGATGAAATAGAGATTTCGAAGATAGATGAACAGGCCAAGCCCCTGGCCGCAGATGATCACCGGGTCCTGCCGCCAGATGGCGTAGAGAAGAAGCACCGCGCCCCCACCGATGGAGAAATACCAGAAGGCCACGGGAATCACCGATTTCGCCTGTTTCTCGGATAACAGCCACTGGATGATGAACCGCATCGCGAACAGCCCCTGCCCGGCAAAGCCGACGACGATCATCAGCTGTTCGGGATTGGTGACCAGACTGTCCGGCAGGAACGGCAGGATGGTGACAAGAACAGAGGCGACGGCGCGTGCGCCGGCTTCGATCTGCGATGAGAGAAACGCAATCATGATCCGGCCCTGTCATTGCCTGCGGCTTGGGTAAGTTCGCTCACCTGCCCCTGGCGCGGGGCGCGGCGAAGAAGCCAGATCACCCCGAATATATCGCTTATTCCGACAACCAGCCTGTCAAGAATCCGGTATTTGGAGGTGCCACGCACACGGGGCCGGTGCGCCACATCCACACCGATGACCAGCCCCCCATGCCGTTTTACCAGGCTTGGCATGAAGCGGTGCATATGGTTGAAGAACGGCAGTTGCAGGAACAGCGAGCGGTGCAGAATCTTGATGCCGCAGCCACTGTCGGGATGGGTGTCGGACAGAAGGGTGCGGCGCATCCATTTCGCGGCGCGCGAGGCCAGAAGCCGTGCGGCGCTGTCCTGACGCTTGGCGCGGATGCCCGCGGCCATGCCCACGGCATCGCCGCCAGCCGGACAGCGCGCGATCAGCGCGGCCTCGAGATTCGGCAGGTCTGCCGGCACATTCTGCCCGTCGCCATCGAGAACGGCGATCAGACTGCCGCGCGCCACCAGCAACGCCGAGCGGATGGCCGCGCTCTGCCCGGCCCGGCTTTCATGGCGCAGGATGCGAAGCTGCGGCACCTTTGCGGCAGTCACCGCGAGCTCGGCCGGGCTGGCGTCATTGCTGGCATCATCGACATAGATGATCTCGAAGGACCGGCCGGCAAACGCAGCGCAGATTTCCTCGACCAGCGGGGCAATATTGCCGGCTTCATTCATCACCGGCACAAGAACCGAGAGTTCGATCTCCGGCTGCGATGCGGTGTGGGCCTTGTTTGTGGTCATGGAGAAGAATCCGAAGGAAACGAACGCAAGAGGAATGGGGTTGTCGCGGGCATGGGCATTTGCGTTTCTTTAGCCGTTGATACTGTTCGGGTCAAACTTGTCCGCCCGGTAAAGGAAAATTAGCACATCCTTGCCCTTTGACATGTTGAAACCCTCAATCTGCCGCGGTGTGGAGAGCGCCAGCCCGACTTTCGCAGCCATGTCGAGAAAATCCTGCTGCTGGCGCCCCTCGACGATGGCCAGCCCGTCCGGCGCCTCGGCCAGAAACAGCGCCGCCTCGCCGCCTTCGACCAGCAGAAGGTCACGGCCAAGCGTGAAGACAAGCGACGGCTCGTGAAGACCGGCCGCGGCAATGGCCGCGGGTGCCGGACCGGAGCCAGCGATCCCGGCATCGATCGCGCGCGCCAGATGCACCTGCGACAGCGACGGGATCAGTCCGGCGACAACGATCAGGTGAAAGGCAAGGCCCGCGGCCAGAACCCGTGACAGCGGGGCGATGCCGCCGGACCGGTGCCAGATGACGGATTGCCAGAGCACCAGCCCGGCCATCAGCGCCGCCAGCATGGCGAAGGTGAAGGCGCGGCCGCCTGTCACCCCGCCATAGGTCAGCGCCGCCCAGATCACCGCGGCGGCCATCAGCGGGCCACAGGCCAGCATCGCCGCCTCGACGGCAAGCGCCAGCCAGCGGCGCGCCACCGTCCGCATGCCGCCTTTAGCCGCGCCGGCAAGCGGCGCATCCACCGCACAGACGAGAAGCACGACAAGGGCCGGCAGCACGGGCATCGGATAATGTGGCAGCTTCGTCGGGACGAATTCAATCAGCACCCAGAACGGGACCACCCAGGCCAGAAGAAAGCGGCTTTCCACATGCCGCAGAAGAAGCGGAATCTGCGCCGCGGCGCGCGGTATCAGCAGGCTGGCCGGCCACAGCAGCAGCCCGGCCAGAAGCAGATAGGTGCCGACCGGCGCGCCGTGTGATTCCTGCCCGGACTGCACCTTGGCGACAAAGTCACCGCGGAAGGCGATGTCGAGGAAGGCCCCGTCGGTGGCCAGCGTCACAAGGATCGCCCAGGGGAGCGTCACCCCGGCCAGGATCAGAAGCCCGCGCCCAGCCCGCAGCATCCGCAGCCAGCGGCCGTTGCGGTGCCAGATCGACAGCGCCGCCACCGTGGTCAGGGCCAGCAGGGGTGCCACTGGTCCTTTGACCAGAATCGCCGCCGCCATCGGCACCCACACCCAGAGATAGGAGTTAAAGGCAAGCCGCCGCCCATGCTGCCACGCCTGATAGATCCGCATCAGCCCATATTGCTGGACCAGGCACAGCAGCATCAGCACCGAATCTGTCTTCGCCAGATGCGCCTCGACAAAGACCAGAAGCGTGCCGCCACAGGCCGCGGCCGCGAGGATCGCGCGCGGCGGCTTGTAGAGCGTTCGGGCAAGCCGGTAGGTGCCAAGCACCGTAAGCAGCATGGCAAGAAGGCTTGGCAGGCGGTAGGCGGCGATATCATCGGTCCCGAACACCGCCGCCGACGCGGACTGCAGCCAGTAGATTCCAGCCGGCTTCTTCGCCCGCAATTCGTCCTGGAACCTGATGGTGACAAGATCGCCACTTTCGACCATCTGCCGGCTTGCCTGGGCGAAGCGCGACTCGTCACGATCCATGGGCGGCACCGTCTGATGGCCAGCCAGCACCGCTACCGCGAGAACCGCCAGAACCATCAGCAGGGCCGAGTTTTTGTATGGCATGGTCACGGACGATCCCCCGGGTGGCCGGCCCGCCAAGGCGCCTGGCTGGCTGCCGGCAAACCGCGCCTTGGTTAAAGCATTTTTCGAAGCGGTTTTCTATAGGCATCGGCATCCCCGTCACCTAGGTTTGAGCAGGCAGCACGCCACCCCGTAACAGCTACCTCGCCGTCAGGAAAGACCGCCGCCATGACAGCTCCCCTTCCGGCAGATTCGACACGCCGCAGCTGGCAAGACCAGGCAAGCTGGCGGTATATCTGGGCGATTTCCTGGCCCATATTTCTGGCGAACATCACCATCCCGCTTGTCGGCGCAGCGGATACGGCGATGATGGGCCGGCTCGATGACGCCAGCTTTGTCGGCGGCGTCGCGCTTGGCAGCCTTGTCTTCAATTTCATCTATTCCGGGTTCGGCTTTCTGCGCATGGCCACCACCGGGCTGGTGGCGCAGGCGCATGGTCGCGGTGCCGCCGCCGACATCGAGAACCAGCTTGTACGCGGACTGGTCCTGGCGCTCGGACTCGGGGCCGGGCTGGTGCTGGCGACCCCGCTCGTACTGGGGCTGACCGGCGCGCTGCTGTCCGCCAGCCCGGCGGTAGAAGGGCTGATGCGGGAATATGTCGGCATCCGGATTCTGGCGGTGCCGGCGGCGCTTGCCAATATGGTGCTTCTTGGCTGCCTGTTCGGGCGCCAGCATATGCGGCTGGTGCTTATCCAGATTGTCTTCATCAACATCTTCAATCTCGGGCTGAACATCCTGTTTGTGATCGGCCTTGGCATGGATATCGAGGGGGTGGCGCTGGCCTCGGTGGCGGCGCAGTGGACCGGACTTGTGGCAACGCTGCTGCTGATCCGCTGGCAGTGGCGTGACCTTCTTGCCGGCGTCACCGGACGTATCTTCCGGCACCGCCCTGCCTGGCTTGACGCGGCGGCGTTCCGGCAGTTCTTCATGATTGGCAGCGACATCACCATCCGCACGATGCTGATCCTTCTCAGCGAGGCAATCCTGCTGAACAAGGCGGCGATGATCGACGATCTGTCATTGGCAGCGGCCCAGCTGATGCTGGTGATGTTCGGTCTGATCGCCTATGGGCTGGACGGGTTCGCGCACGCCGCCGAAGCCCTTGTCGGAGAGGCCATCGGCAGGCGGAATCCGCCGATGCTGGAAATGGTGATGCGTCGCACCAATGTGCTGGCAGGACTCTCGGCTGTGATTATCGGGGCTGTCACCTGGGCGGCCGGGCCAGTGATCATCGGCACGATGACATCGCAGGCCGATCTGGCGGCGCTGACGATGGCCCACTGGCACTGGGCGGCGCTGCTGGCACCTGTCTCCTTCATCGCCTTCCAGATGGACGGTATTTTCATCGGGGCAACCCGAAGCCGCGAGATGCGCAACGCCATGATTCTCGCCTTCGGCGGCTTCCTGGTCACGATGCTTGTGACGGGGCGGTTCGGGCTCAATGGCCTTCTGGCCGCCTTTACGATATATCTCGGTCTTCGCGGCATCACGCTGGTCATGCGGATGCGGCATGTGCGTGCCATGGCGGCACCCAACGAGGACGATGAAAGAGAAACAGGCAAAGACCCAGACAACAGGACCGGCACGGATGCCGGCAGATGATCCGGAAGGACCGAACCACCATGATGCAATTCCCGCTGACCGACTTGGACATGCTTGGCCTTGTCGAGGCCGACGCGGCCGCGCGGCCGCTTCTGCTGATGACGGCGGATGATTTTCACAGCTGGCTCGAGACAGCGGATGATGCCACCCTTGACTGGGCGGATGCCAGTGGATTCACCGCCGCTTCCGGCCACACGCTTCTGCTGCCCGGCGCGGGGGGCGCGGCCCTCGGGATTCTCGACCGTGACGCCTCGCTCTGGGATGCGTCGCGGCTGGCGGCGTCGCTGCCGGCGGCGTGCTGGAAGATGGCTGGCGATGCCGCGGATGTCCCCGACCCCGGCACGGTCTGTCTTGGCTGGGCGCTGGCGCAATACCGCTTTACCGCCTTCCGCGCCGAGACATCCGGCGAGATTCGCCGGCTGGTGATCCCGGAATCGCTGTCATCCGCCGGGCGCGACCGGCTCGCCGGCCTTGCCACCGGCGTTGCCTTCTGCCGCGATCTGGTCAACGCGCCGGCCAACCATATGACACCGGCCGGGCTGGAAGACGCCGCCCGCCACCTTGCCGCGCGCTTTGACGCCACCATCGAGGTCACCGAGGGCGCGGCATTGGCGGACGGGTTCCCGGCCATCGACACGGTCGGCCGCGCCGCCGAGGTGGAGCCGCGGCTGATTGACATGCGCTGGGGTGACTCCGGGCCAAAGATCACCCTTGTCGGCAAGGGGATCACCTTTGATTCGGGTGGGCTCGACCTAAAGCCGTCCAAGGCGATGGAGATCATGAAGAAGGATATGGGCGGGGCGGCCACGGTGCTTGGCCTTGCCGCGGCGCTGATGACCGCCGGGGTGGCGATCCGGCTTCGCGTTCTCGTGCCGGCGGCGGAAAACGCCGTGTCGGCGAAATCGATGCGCCCGCTCGATGTGATCGACACCCGCGCCGGCATCCCCGTCGAGGTCGGCAACACCGATGCCGAAGGGCGGCTTGTCCTTGCCGATGCCATAAGCCTCGCCTGCGAGGAGGACCCGGATTTCATGATCGATTTCGCGACCCTGACCGGCGCGGCGCGGGTGGCGCTTGGCACCGAGCTTCCGGCCCTGTTCACCAATCGGGATGACACCGCGGCGGCGATCATCGACGCCTCCGTTCAGGCCGGCGACCCGCTCTGGCGGCTTCCCCTGTTCGACGACTATGAGCGGCACCTCGATGCCGGCAATGTCGCCCTGTCCAGCACCGGTGCCTCTGGATATGGCGGGGCCATCACCGCGGCGCTGTTCCTCCGTCGCTTTGCCGGCCGCGACAGCAACTGGGCGCATGTCGATGTCATGGCCTGGAATCTCGGCAGCCGGCCGGGACGGCCCAAGGGCGGCGAGGCGATGGGGCTTCGCGCGCTGTTCACCTATATCGAGGGGCTTGCCGGAGGCTGACGCCTTTTGATGGCCGCAGCCAGCAGCTTGTGTCAGTAGCCGCGCGACCAGTCGACACGATTTGCGGGCTCGGCGCCATCCATCATCGCGGTGATGGCAGCGGCTACCTGGTCGGCGGCGGAGGTGGCATTGGTCTGCGCCGCGACATGCGGCCAGACACGCACCTTCGGATGTATCCAGAAGGCATGGTCCTGTGGCAGCGGTTCAACCGTGAAGACATCCAGCGCCGCGCCGCCGAGCTTGCCGGACTCCAGCGCCGCCAGAAGGTCGGTGTCATTCACCTGCGGGCCGCGCCCGCCATTGATGATGAAAGCCCCGTCGGCAAGATTGGCAAAGAAGTCCGCATTCATGAGCCCGGTTGTGTCCGGCGTCAGCGGCAGCACCGAGACAACGATATCAAGCCCCTTGGCGAAGGCGGCAAGCTGACCCGGCCCGGCAAAGCAGGTAACCCCGTCAATCTCGCGTTCGGTGCGGGCATAGCCGCGCACCTCGAAGCCGAGAGCGGCAAACCGGCGCGCAATCACGGAACCGATGGCACCGATTCCCAGAATGCCGACCTTCGCGCCGGTGGCGGCGCGTTGCGGCAGATGCTGCCAGACGCGGCGGGCCTGCTGGTCGCGATACAGCGCCCCGTCACGCCAGAAATCCAGCGCGTTCAGGATCGCCCAGTGGCTGAGCGCATTGGCCATGTCGGGATCGACAAGCCGGACGAGCGGGATGTCACGCGGCACGGTCCCGTCTCGCATCATATGGTCGACACCTTGGCCCTGCATGATGATGCCGCGCAGATTCGGACAGCGGGTGAAGGCATTGGCCGGCGGCGCCCAGACAAGCGCCACATCGCAGGCGGCGCCCTGATCACTCATCAGCTCGACAATCTCGAAGGCGGCAAGACGGCCGGCAAGCGAGGCCTGCCATCCGGGGATGTCTTCCAGGCTGCCGTAGAAGCCGATCCTGATCATCCGCCCGTCTCCTGTATTATCCGCAGCGCGGCAGCGTGAAGCCCGGAGGTGGACGCCGCCAGAAGGCTGTCGGTGCCGGCCATCGAGACTTCGCCGCCGGCCTTGTCGGTGACGATGCCGCCAGCGGCGCGGATCACCTCGATCACGCCCATGATGTCATGCGCGGCCAGCCCGTCTTCAAAGACAAGATCGATATGGCCGGCCGCCAGAAGCGCGTAATTATGGCAGTCGCCGCCATAGGTGCTGGTGGCCGCCGCCGCGCTCAGCCTGTTGAAACCGGCGAGGCTGTCGGCTTTCAGCGCCTCGGGCGAAGTTGTGGCGATACGGGCATTGGCCAGCGCGGTCACGCGGCTGGTCCGGATCGGCGCACGGTTCAGCGTCGCGCGGCGGCCGACGGCGACATAACATTCATCCAGCATCGCCATGTCGATGAAGCCGGCGAGCGGCAGGTCATCGCGAACCAGCCCGATCAGCGTTCCGAAGACCGGCCGGCCGCTGATAAAGGCGCGGGTGCCGTCGATGGGATCGATCACCCAGCCATAGCCGCTGCTGCCACGCCGGTCGGCATGTTCCTCGCCAAGAATGTCGTCATCAGGAAAGCGCGCGGCGATGGCCTCGCGAAGCGCCAACTCGACCGACTTGTCAGCCATGGTCACCGGCGACTCATCCGCCTTCCATTCGACATGGTGGCCGCTGCGGAAATATTCGGTGATGATCGGCCTGCTGATGGCGGTGAGCCCATGAAGAAAATCAGCCAGCGCGACATTGTCGAGCTGGCTGTGAACGCGGTTTTGATTTTCTTCCGACACCGTGATCAGCCGCCGGTCTCGGCGGCGATTTCCTCTGCCGTCGGCAGCGGGGCCGGCGACGATGCCTGCTGGCGCAGATAGGCGATCATATTGGCCCGGTCGGTCGGCTTCTTCAGCCCGATGAAATTCATCTTCGTTCCTGAAATATACGCCTTCGGCTTTTTCAGGAAGGCGTTCAGCGCGGCATAGTCCCACTGCCCGCCAAAATCGATCAGCGCGCTGGAATATCCAAATCCGTCGACAGCGCCCTTGTCGGCATTGACGATGTTCCACAGGCCGGGACCGACCTTGTTGGCGCCGCCCTGATCGAACACGTGGCATGCGGTGCATTTCTTTGCCAGCTTTTCACCGGCGGCGGGATCGGCGCTTGCCAGAAGGGCCAGGATCGGCTCAGGGCCGGTATCCTTCGGCGCCTCGGCGACGGCTGCGCCGCCTTCCGGAACCTCGATGACATAGGCGTTCTGGGCAAGCTCGCTATGCGGCACCAGAACGTCGGCAAGCTTGATGCCGGCCATCAGCATCAGACCGGCGACAAGAATCCCTGCAAACAGCTTATTGAGACCAAGTTCATCCATGCTCGTTTCTCCCGAACGGGAGCTCCCCCTCACACAGTTCGGCTGGCGGCCGGGCGGCTGCCCTTCCGATGGGTAGGTCTTACCGAAATTGACCGGCGCCCTCAAGTGTTCGTTCAGCCTATTTGCGGCTTTTACCTAGGCAAATGACGGAATATGTGATGAATTGCCGCATCATGAGCACCACAGCGTCACCCGTGATCATCATTCCGGCGCGTATGGCGGCCAGCCGTCTTCCCGGAAAGCCGCTTGCCGATATCGGCGGCAAGCCGATGATCTGCCATGTCTGGGACCGCGCCAGAGAGGCCGACATCGCCCCCGTCTGGGTGGCCACCGACGACGAGCGGATCGCCGCCGCCATCCGCGACGCGGGCGGTGAGGCGGTGCTGACACGCGCCGATCATCAGTCGGGGTCCGACCGGACCTTCGAGGCGGTATCGCTGATTGATCCGGACGGGGCATATGACCTGGTGCTGAACCTTCAGGGCGACCTCCCCGAACTGGACCCGGCGATTCCCGCCCGTCTGTTCCGGACGGCCACCCGCAGCGGGGCCGAACTGTCCACCCTTGTCACACCGGCAAGCGCGGAGGAAGCCGCCCGCGAGCAGGTGGTGAAGGCCGTGGTCAGCTGGGATGGTGCCCCGGATGGCGATGGTGAGGGCGATATTGGCCGCGCGCTCTATTTCAGCCGGGCGATGGTGCCGCATGGCGACGCGCCGCGTTGGCACCATATCGGCGTTTATGGCTGGCGGCGCGATGCGCTTGCCAGATTCGTGTCCCTGCCACCGGCGCCGCTGGAAATCGCAGAACGGCTGGAACAGCTTCGCGCGCTGGAGGCCGGCATGCGGATCGCTGTTGCCAGCATCGACAAGGCCCCTGCCGGCGTCGATACCGCGGAAGATCTGGCGGCAACCCGTGCAAGGCTTGCCACACCGGCCGGATCATAAGGGCCAGCATTGACACCCGTTGCCAAGATTGACAGTTGCCAAGATTGACAGGGGGCTGGCTCCCGCTGATACTCGCGCGCCGGATATGGAGCCTTGCCGCCGCGGCAGGCCGTCAGCAGCATGGACCACCGAAGCATGAGTAACAGCAGCAACATCATCGCCTTCCAGGGGGTTCTTGGCGCCTATTCGCACATGGCCTGCCAGGCCGTGAAGCCGGAGATGGACGTCCTGCCCTGCCGGTCGTTTGAGGACATGATCCTCGCGGTCCAGGAAGGCAACGCCGCGCTGGCCATGGTGCCGGTGGAGAATTCCATCGCCGGCCGCGTCGCCGACATCCATCATCTTCTTCCCAGCTCGGGCCTTTATATCAATGGCGAGCATTTCCAGCGGGTGAACCACCATCTTCTGGCCCCGCGCGGCGCGACGCTTGATGATCTTGTCGAGGTTCACAGCCATGCCCAGGGCCTGGCGCAATGCCGCGAGCGCCTTCGCGCACTGGGTCTGCAGCCGGTGATCCATCCCGATACCGCTGGTGCCGCCAAGGATATCGCCGCCCTCAATGACAAGAAGGTCGGTGCGATCGCCTCGGCGCTTGCCGGCGAAATCTATGACCTCGATGTGCTTGTCGCCTCGGCAGAAGATGCCGAGCACAACACCACCCGGTTCCTGATCATGTCGCGCACCGATGTCACCCCAAAGATCAATGGCGAGCCCATGATCACCACCATGGTCTTCACCGTGCGAAGCGTTCCGGCGGCGCTCTACAAGTCACTTGGCGGATTTGCCACCAACGGCGTCAATCTGACGAAGCTGGAAAGCTATATCCGCCCGGGATCGCACCAGAACGCGCAATTCTACGTGGATGTCGAAGGCCATATCGACGCGCCGGAGATGAAACTTGCGATGGACGAGCTGCGGTTCTACTGCGAAAACGGCGAGGTCACCATCCTCGGCACCTATCCCGCCAGCCCGCTTCGCAGCAACGGCTGACCACCGGCTGATCTTCCGGCTGACAACTGCCCGACACCTGGCAGATACGGCCCCACAAATACCTTGTTCGGCCCCGATCTTTGCGCCATACAGGGGTCAGGAAGGCTGGACGGACGTGCTGTCGGTCTAACCGGTCAGGTCCGAGAGGAAGCAGCCAGGGTCGGCTTCGCACGGGTCGTTCAGTCTTCCGCTTATCCCCCTTCATCAGGTCGCCTGCGCCGCGTCTGCCGGCCAGTTACCGGTGGCAAATCACCGCCTGCTGCGCTATTCAGACAGGATGAGCGAGAGCATTCTCAACGGCTATCGCGTGCTGGCACGCAAGTACCGGCCTGAGCGATTTTCAGAACTGATCGGCCAGGAGGCGCTTGTGCGCACCCTTGGCAACGCGCTGTCGCTTGGCCGGCTGGCGCATGCCTTCGTGCTGACCGGTGTTCGCGGGGTCGGCAAGACCTCGACGGCGCGGCTTCTGGCGCGCGGGCTCAACTGCATAGGCGAGGACGGAAAGGGCGGCCCGACGCTTGAGCCATGCGGCATGTGCGAACCCTGCCAGGCCATCGCCGGCGGCCACCATGTGGATGTTCTGGAGATCGACGCGGCAAGCCATACCGGTGTTGACGACGCCCGCGAGATCATCGAGGGGGTCGGCTACCGGCCGGTCTCGGCACGATTCAAGATCTACATCATCGACGAGGTCCACATGATGTCGAAGAGCGCCTTCAACGCGCTTCTGAAGACGCTTGAGG
Organism: uncultured Alphaproteobacteria bacterium; assembly: GCA_913048595.1. Classification (GTDB taxonomy): domain Bacteria; phylum Pseudomonadota; class Alphaproteobacteria; order Puniceispirillales; family Puniceispirillaceae; genus UBA8309. Next base: position 17,948 of record CAJWVJ010000018.1, read on the forward strand.
AGCCGCCCGACAATGTGAAGTTCATCTTCGCCACCACCGAGATTCGCAAGGTGCCGGTCACCATCCTGTCACGGTGCCAGCGATTCGATCTGCGGCGGGTGCCGGCGGACGAGCTTGCCGCCCATCTGACCGGAATCTGCGAGCGCGAATCCATCAGCGCCGACGCCGAGGCCATCAGCGCCATCGCGCGGGCCGCCGAAGGCTCGGTCCGTGATGCGCTGTCGCTTCTCGACCAGGCGGCGGCGATGACGGCGGACGCGCTCAGCGCCGAGGGGATTGCCGACATGCTTGGCCGTCCCGGGCGGCAGGACTCCATCACCATCCTGGGAGCCGCGATGACAGGCGATGCGGCAGCTGCTCTTGCCGCGCTGGCGTCTTCCATGGCCAACGGGGCGGAGCCTGAAATGGTCATCGCCGATCTTCTGGACCTGGTACACCGCGCCAGCCTGAAGGCCGCCGGCGGCAGTCTCGACACGCTTCTCGAAGTTGAAAGGGCTCCTGTGTCCGACCTTGCCGAGCTTGGCATCGCCCGGCTTGGCCGCGCCTGGCAGATGCTGCTGAAGGGCCATGGCGAGGTCACCTCGGCACCGCAGCCGGCCGCGGCGGCGGAAATGCTGGTCATCCGGCTGGCGCATCTTGCGAATATGCCGACACCGGGCGAGATTGTGCGCAAGCTGGCCGGCACCGAGCCGCCCACACCCGGCCAGCCGGCAGCGCCGGCGCAGACCCCGGTGATGCCCGAAGCCCCGATCGGGGGGGACGCCGAGGCACCAGCCGAACCACTGGCCGATCCGACCGTCCCGCCAGCCGATCCAACAGCCGATCCGCCACCGGCGATGATGATGGCGGCGCAAGGTGAGGTGCCCGCCGCCCCGCCAGAGGCAGCGCCGCACAGCGCGCCCGAGACCGACACCCCGCCGCAGCCGACAAGCCTGCTGGAGATCAGCGATCTTGCCGACAGGCATGACCAGCCGCTCCTTGCGTCGCTGATCCGCACGCATGTGCGGCTTGTAAGGCTGCAGCCGGGCCTGCTCGAGATCAGCCTGACCGATGGCGCGCCTGACAGCCTTGCCGGTGATATGGCACGCCAGCTGACTCGCTGGACCGACAGCCGCTGGATGGTCAGCCTGTCGGAGGGTCCGGGCGGCAGAACCATCACCGAGGACCGCCAGGCGGTGCGCCGGCAGCAGCGCGACGAGCTTGCCGAGGCCCCGATCATGAAGTCGATCTTCGAGACCTTTCCGGGGGCCGAGATCGAGTCTGTCAAACCCGCCGGGCAGGAAGACGAGGATCCGAGATCATGATGCGCAACATGGCCGGCATGATGAAGAAGGTTCAGGAAATGCAGTCACGCATGGAAGCGCTGCAGCAGGAGATGGCCGATACCGAATTTTCCGCTGCCGTGGGGGGCGGGACCGTGCAGGTCACCGTGACCGGCAAGGGCGAGATGCGTGGCGTGAAGATCGACCCGGCGGCTGTCGATCCTGCGGATATCGGCATGCTTGAGGACATGATCCGCCTTGCCGCCAACAATGCCCGCGCCGAGGCTGACGCCGCGATGGCGGCGAAGATGAAGGACATCACCGGCGGGATGCCCCTGCCGCCCGGCATGTCGCTGCCGTTCTGAGCGCGGCGCGATGGACGCACAGCTCGACACGCTGATTCGCCGTCTCGCGCGGCTTCCGGGGCTTGGACCTCGCTCGGCGCGGCGCGCCGTCCTGCATCTTCTGCAGAATCGTGAAACCCTGATGCTGCCGCTTGCCGATGACCTGGGTCAGGTGGCACGCGCCGTTCGCAACTGCGCCGATTGCGGCAATCTGGATACTGGCGATACCTGTCGGCTATGCCGCGACCCGCAGCGCGACAGGCGGCTCATCTGCGTCGTCGAGGATGTCGGCGATCTCTGGGCGATGGAACGCGCGGCGGCCTTTCGCGGCCTCTACCACATCCTTGGCGGCACGCTGAGCGCGATCGACGGGCGCGGACCGGCCGAGCTCAACATCGAACGGCTGGTGAGCCGCGCCGGCAACGGCGTCGACGAGGTGATCCTCGCCCTACCGGCGACGGTGGAGGGGCAGACAACAGCGCATTATCTTCACGAGAGGCTGGCGCCGCTGTCGGTCGAGGTCACGCGGCTGGCGCACGGGGTGCCGGTCGGCGGCGAGCTTGATTTTCTCGATGACGGGACGCTGGCCCAGGCGCTCAAGGCCCGATCAAGGCTTGGCAGCGACTAGCCGCTGTCCGTCTGCTCGCTGTCCTGGGGAAGCCCGGGGCGGGCGGCTTCGCCCTCGCTGACATCGATCTGGGTGATGCGGTTGCCGCGCGAGGTGATCTTGCGGGTCGATGTCTGGATATCCTCGATATCCTTTTCCGCTTGGCCGAAATGCGTCGCCAGCTTGCGCACCCTTTCGTCGAGCCGCCCGACATCCTGCATCATCGTATCAACCTCGGCCTGGATCAGGCCGGCGGCCTCATGCATGCGGGCATCCCGCAGAATGGCGCGCACCGTATGCAAAAGCAGCATCAGATTGTCAGGCCCGGCCATATAGACACGCTTGCGGCGGCTTTCCTCGACAAGCCTTGGAAGCTGCAGGTTGATCTCGGCATGAACGGCTTCGGAGGGAAGGAACATGATGGCGCTTCCGGCCGTCTCGCCGGGGATGATGTAGCGCTCGGCGATGTCACCGATATGTTTCTTCACATCCGTTTCCATGGCGCGTCTGGCGGCGGTGCGGGCCGCCTCGTCCGCCGCGCCGGCAAGCGCGCGGAAGGATTCCAGCGGAAATTTCGAATCGATGCAGATCGATCCCGGGGGCGAGGGCATCTCGATGAAACAGTCAACCCGGCGGCCATTGCCAAGCGTGTGCTGGAAGGCGTAGGCCGACTCAGGAAGCGCGTCGCGCACCAGATTTTCCAGCTGCACCTCGCCGAAGGAACCGCGCGCCTGCTTGTTCGACAGGATATTCTGAAGGTCCGTTACCTGGCCGGACAGGGCCGAGATATGTTCGTTCGCCTTTTCAATCACCGCCAGCTTTTCCGCCATGCCGGTGAGCGAGCGGTTGGTCCGTTCATTCTGGTCGCGAAGCGACTGTTCCAGCCGCGAGCCGAGTCGCCCCTCGCTTTCCTGCATGGCCGAGGCCACCGTCTGCTGCAGCGCGCCGGACTGCGTCGCCAGCTGCGCCAGCTGACCACGAAGCTCGGCCAGGGATTCGCCGTCGCCCGATCCGGTCTTCGCCAGCATCTGGCGCAGGATCAGAATGATGACAGCCGCCAGAAGCAGCAGCAGGAGAAGGGTGTCAATGGCCATGAAAGCCCTCCGGACAGGGTCGCGACGTGGCCCGAGTCTGGCATGCCGGCGGCGTGACTGCAACTTGACTGCCGCCACGCCTTGACCTACTTCAAAGGCCTTGACCCCGACACAGGCAGGGCAACATCCCATGGCGCTGATACCTATCATCCTGATTCCTGACCCGGTGCTCCGCAAGGTCGCATCACCGGTCGCCGAGATCACGGATGGCACCCGCCAGCTTCTGGATGACATGGCCGAGACCATGTATGACGCCCCCGGAATCGGGCTTGCCGCCCCGCAGGTGAATATCTCCGAGCGGATCATCGTGATGGATTGCGGCCGCGACGAGGAGCCGGAACTCTACAAGATGATCAATCCCGAGATCATAGCCAGCTCGCAGGAGCGTTCGGTCCTTGAAGAAGGCTGCCTGTCGATCCCGAACCAGACAGCCGATGTCGAACGCCCGGCGCATGTCGATGTGCGCTATCTCGATGTCGACGGCAACGAGCAGATGCTGCATTGCGAAGGGCTTCTGGCCGCCTGTGTCCAGCACGAGATCGACCATCTGGACGGGGTGCTGTTCATCGACCATATCTCGCGGCTGAAGCGCGACATGATCGTGCGCAAGGCGTTGAAGGACCTTCGCCACGCCGCCGGCCGCGGCTAGCCCTCATGGCACGCCGTCGCATCGTCTTCATGGGAAGTCCGGAATTCGCTGTTCCGGCGCTCGACCGGCTTGCCGGGTCACACGACATTCTGGCCGTCTATACGCAGCCACCGCGCCGGTCCGGACGCGGCATGCGCGAGACACCGCAACCGCTTGCCGCCCACGCCGACGCCCTTGGCATGAAGGTACGCCACCCGGTCAGCCTGAAGACCGGCGCCGACCAGGAAGCGCTTGCCGCGCTGCAGGCCGATCTGTTCGTTGTCGTGGCCTATGGCCTGCTGCTTCCGGCGACGGTTCTGGCGATGCCGCGCTTTGGCTGCGTCAACGGCCATGCCTCGCTTCTGCCACGCTGGCGCGGGGCCGCCCCGATCCAGCGGGCCATCGCCGCCGGTGATGCCGAGACCGGTATCTGCGCCATGCTGATGGAAGAGGGGCTGGATACCGGACCGGTTCTGGCAAGCCGGCGCTGCGCCATCAGCGCCGATGACAATGCCGGCACGCTTCACGACAGGCTGGCGCAGATCAATGCCGAACTTCTCGGCGAGACGGTGGACGCGCTGCCGGACATTCTGGACCGCGCCACGCCGCAGGATGACAGCGCCACCTGCTATGCCCGCAAGATCACTCCGGCCGAGGCCGAGATCGACTGGCATCGCGCGGCGGCCGAGATCGACCGTCATATCCGCGCCTTTACGCCGGTCCCCGGGGCCTGGTTCAACGGGCCGAAAGGCCGGATCAGGGTGCGAGATGCCCGCCTTGCCACCAATGACAGAGGCGATGCACCCGCCGGCACCTATCTTGGACCTGATGCGGATGGCGGCATGCGGATGGCCACAGGCGATGGCGTGCTGGTTCTGGACGAGCTGCAGCCTGCCGGTGGACGCGCCATGCCGGCGCGCGACTTCCTGAACGGCACGCCTGTGCAGCCGGGCAGCCTTGTGACAGCGGCCGCGGGCGACAGCAGATGACCCGCCGCATCTTCATCACCATCGAATATGACGGCACGCCCTTTGTCGGCTGGCAGCGGCAGGTGACCGGCCTGTCAGTGCAGCAGGTTCTGGAAGAGGCGGCGGCTGAGCTGACAGGCGGCGATGTGCTGGTACAGGGGGCGGGGCGGACCGATTCAGGTGTACATGCCATCGGCCAGGTGGCGCATCTGGATGTCCCCGACAAATTCGATGCCGGCCGGGTGATGGAGGCGCTGAACGCGCTGACAGGCGACCATCCGGTGACAATCCGCGAGGCGCGCGAAGTCGATGCCGAAAGCCATGCCCGCTTTTCCGCCACCGGACGGCGCTATCTCTACCGCATCCTGCCGCGGCGGCAGCCGCCGGCACTCGACAGGAACCGTGTCTGGCATCACCGCGCCGGGCTGGACGCGGCGGCGATGCAGGCGGCGGCGGCGCATCTTGTCGGGCGGCATGATTTCACCAGCTTCCGGGCAAGCCAGTGTCAGGCTGAAAGCCCGGTGCGTACGCTCGACGAACTGCGAATCAAGACAGAGGGCGCGGAAATCCATATCCATGCCGCGGCACGGTCCTTCCTTCATCATCAGGTGCGCAACATTGTCGGCACGCTGGCGAGGGTGGGGTGCGGAAAATGGACAGGCGATGACGTCGCGGCGGCATTGGCGGCACATGACCGGTCGGCGGCTGGGCCGACGGCC
>CAJWVJ010000019.1 GCA_913048595.1 uncultured Alphaproteobacteria bacterium
CTGCCTTCGGAGGGCAGCGCTCTATCCAGCTGAGCTACGGGTGCGGCGGGCGGCCATGGCCGCCGGTATCGCGGGTTATACGCCTCCCGACGCGCGATGCCAAGAAATTTGCCGAGGATGTCTGCCGGGATGTCCGGCGCCGGGGGTCGCCGGGCGGCGGTGGCGCGTGGCCGCAGACACCTCACGCCGCGCCGCCGGTGATCTCGAGGAACACCTCTTCCAGATCCGGCTCGTCGGTGGTGACATCGCTGATCTCCAGCCCGGCCGCCACCACGGCGGCGATGATCGCGCCGACGCTGCTTGCCTCGGGGTCATAACGAACAGAGATGCCGCCCTCGACAGGCCGTGCACCCATCTCCGCCAGCGCGCCCGGCAGATCGGCAGGCGTGCCGCCGGCAAGGGTCAGCCGCACCTCCTTGGCTCGCGCGCCGGCCATCATCACATCCTTGGGCTGGTTCGCGATCAGCCGCCCTTGGTTCAGAATGGCGATGTTGTCGCACAGCGCCTCGGCCTCTTCCAGATAATGCGTCGTCAGCACGATGGTCACCCCGGCCGCGTTCAGCGACTTGATATTGTCCCAGAGCCGCTGGCGAAGCGCCACATCGACGCCGGCCGTCGGTTCGTCAAGCACCAGGATCGGCGGGCCGTGCACCATCGCCTTGGCGACGAGAAGACGCCGCCGCATGCCGCCCGACAGCCGCCGCGCATAGCTGTGCGCCTGCTTGGTCAGCCCGACCATCTCGAGAATCTCGTCGGTGCGGCGCTCGGATGCCGGCACGCCGAACAGGCCGGCCTGCATCTCCAGCGTCTCGCGCGGGGTGAAATAGGCGTCGATGTTCAGTTCCTGTGGCACGATTCCGATATTGGCGCGCGCCTGGCGCGGGTTCTCGTCGATATCGGTTCCCCAGACGCTGACCGTGCCGGCGGATTTGATCACCGTGCCGGCCATGATGTTGATGAAGGTCGACTTGCCCGCCCCGTTCGGCCCGAGAAGCCCGAAGACGGTTCCGGCCGGAATGTCGAGGTCGAATCCCGTCAGCGCCTGCTTCGGCGCGCCGCCGCGTGGCCCGGTATAGGTCTTGGCGACGCCGCGCGCGGCGATGGCGACACCGGCCACCGGCCGGTTGACAAAGGGGTGCTGCATGGGGGGATGCCCTGACATTCGCTTGTTTGATCGCTGATGCCCTATATAGGCGCGATCCGCCGCTGGAAAAACCCGTGCCGCCAGCGCCCGGTACCGATGCTTGGCAATTGCATCCCGGCCGGCGAGGCGATAGGTTCAAACCCGTGGCCCGCGCGCCTGCATCGGCAGGCGGAATCTGCGGGAACCGACATCAGTGGGGAATGACAATGGCCGAGACCATGACAGCCAACAACAACGCGGACATGATGACTCCCGAGGTGATTTCCGTCACCACAGCCCGTGTGGCCTGCGATGGCGGCGGCGGCCCGCTTGGCCACCCTCTGGTCTGGCTGACACTCGGCACCGACGGCGAGGTCACCTGCCCCTATTGTTCGCGCCGCTATGTGCGCGGTGCCGGCGGGGATGATGACTAGCCCCCCGACGCGCCGCACACCCGTCACACCCCGCCATGGGCCGGCAGGATGAGCGGGGCAGAACAACTCGTCCTGATCGACGGGTCCGGCTATATCTTCCGGGCCTTCCACGCCCTGCCGCAAATGACCCGCGGCGACGGCACGCCGGTCAATGCCGTCTACGGCTTCACCGGCATGGTGATGAAGCTTGTCGATGACCTGGCACCGGCGCATGTCGCCGTGGTGTTTGATTCCGCGCGCAAGACCTTCCGCAACGACATCTATGCCGATTACAAGGCGAACCGCACCGATCCGCCGGACGAGCTGGTGCCGCAATTCGACCTGGTGCGCGAGGCGACGACGGCGCTCTGCCTGCCGCAGCTCGAGGTGCCCGGGTTCGAGGCCGACGACCTGATCGCCACTTATGCCGCGCTTGCCGAGGCGGCCGGGCTGGAAACGGTGATTGTCTCGTCCGACAAGGATCTGATGCAGCTTGTGCGCGGCCGGGTGACCATGCTCGACCCGATGAAGCAGCGCCTCATCGCCGCGCCCGAGGTCGAAGAGCGGTTCGGGGTCACGCCTGACAAGGTGGTCGATGTCCAGGCGCTTGCAGGCGACAGCACCGACAATGTGCCTGGAGTGCCCGGGATCGGCGTGAAGACGGCTGCCGAACTGATCAACAATTACGGCGATCTCGACACGCTGCTGGCGAAGGCCGAGGAGATCAAACAGCCGAAGCGACGTGAAAACCTGATCAATTTCGCCGAGCAGGCAAGGATTTCGCGCGAGCTTGTGCGGCTTCGCGAGGATGCGCCGACACCGCTGCCGCTCGCCGAGCTGAAGAACACCGAGCGCGACATGGACAGGCTGACCGCCTTCCTGAAGGCGCAGGGTTTCAAGCGGCTTCTGACGCGTATCGGCGCGCCGGCCGACAGCCCCGCGCCGGCCATCCGGTCGATGGGCGGCACGCCGCAGCCGGCACCCGCACCGGCGGCCGGAGCGGCCGCGCCGGTTCCGGCTCCCGATGGCGAGGTCAGCTATGAGCTTGTCACCACGCGCCCGGCGCTCGAGGCGTGGGTAGCCGCGGCGCGCAAGCAGGGCTATCTGGCGGTCGATACCGAGACAAGCTCTCTGAACGCGGCCGCTGCCGAGATGGTCGGCATATCGATGGCGCTGGCCCCGGGGCGGGCCTGCTATGTGCCGCTTCGCCATGGCGGGGCGGTTGTCGGGGCCGACGGGCAGGGTGGGCTGGCGCTTGATGATGCGCCGGCGGCGCCGGACCAGATTCCCTTTGACGACGCCATGGCGGTTCTGAAGCCGCTGTTCGAGGACCCGTCGGTCCTGAAGATCGGGCACAATCTGAAATATGACAGCCATGTGCTGATGCGCCCGCTGAATGGCGGCATCCGGCTGGCGCCGGTGGATGACACCATGTGCCTGTCCTATGTTCTGGATGCGGGTCGGGTGTCCGGCCATTCAATGGATTCGCTGGCCGGCCACTGGCTGGACCATACCACGATCAAATATGAGGATGTCTGCGGCAAGGGTGCCAAGCAGGTGCCGTTTGGCTCGCTGGCGCCCGAGGCCGCGCTGGACTACGCCGCCGAGGATGCCGACATCACCCTTCGTCTCTGGCAGCTTCTTCGCCCGCGCCTCGCCACCGAGGGGGTGAGCTCCGTCTATGAACGGCTGGAGCGCCCGCTGATCCCGGTTCTGGCGGACATGGAAAATGCCGGCATTACAGTCGATCCGTCGATCCTGGCGCGCATGTCGAATGACTTCGCCACCCGCATGGAAGCCTTCCAGGCCGAGATTCACGAGCTGGCCGGAGAGACGTTCAACATCGCCTCGCCAAAGCAGCTTGGTGAGATCCTGTTCGACAAGATGGGGCTCCAGGGCGGCAAGCGGGCCAAGACAGGGGCCTGGTCGACTTCGGCCGACGTTCTGGAAACGCTGGCCGCCGAAGGGGTGGATATCGCCGCCCGCGTGCTCGACTGGCGGCAACTTGCGAAGCTGAAATCCACCTATGCCGACGCGCTTGTCGAAAGCATCCTGCCCGAAAGCGGACGGGTCCATACCTCGTTCTCGATGGTCGGCGCCTCGACCGGGCGGCTGTCCTCCTCGGACCCGAATGTGCAGAACATCCCGATCCGTACCGCCGAAGGACGGCAGATTCGCACCGCCTTTGTCGCGGCACCGGGAAAGAAGCTGATCTCGGCCGACTATTCGCAGATCGAGCTGCGGCTTGTCGCGCATGTGGCCGGCGAGGACTCGATGATCGACGCCTTCCGCGCCGGGGTCGATATCCACGCCCGTACCGCCTCGGAGGTGTTCGGCGTGCCGCTCGACCAGATGGATGGCGAGACCCGCCGCCGCGCCAAGGCGATCAATTTCGGGATCATCTACGGCATCTCCGGCTTTGGCCTGGCGCGCCAGCTTGGCATCCGGCAGGGCGAGGCGCGCGACTATATCAACGCCTATTTCGAGAATTTCCCGGGTATCCGCGCCTATATGGAGCGGATCAAGCTCGAGGCGCGCGAGACGGGCCATGTCGAAACGCTGTTCGGGCGGCGCATCCATATTGGCGGGATCACCGCCAGCAATCCGGCGCAGCGCGGCTTCGCCGAGCGGCAGGCAATCAACGCCCCGATTCAGGGAAGCGCCGCCGACATCATCAAACGCGCCATGGTGCGGCTTCCGGGGGCGCTTGCCGCCGCCGGCATCGAGGCGCGCATGCTTCTCCAGGTTCATGACGAACTGATCTTCGAGGCGGATGACGCCATTGCCGTGGATGCGGTCGAGGTGATCCGGGCGGTGATGGGATCGGCTGCCGATCCGGTGCTGCAGCTGGCGGTGCCGCTGGTGGCCGAGGCCGGCATCGCCGACAGCTGGGCCGAGGCGCATTGATCCATCAGGGCCGCCGGCAACGGTTTGCGCCATCTTTCTGACCGGTTTGATTCACAATCCGGTCATATGTTGGCCCTTTTTCGTGGGTAAGCTGGGATGATGGTGGGTGAAGCGCGTCTTGCCTTCACCGGATGCGGATGAAGGAGATGACGAGATGGGAACGCGGATTGCGCTTGTTGATGACGACCAGAACATCCTGACGTCGGTGTCGCTGACACTCGAAAGCGAGGGGTTCGAGGTTGATTGCTATCATGACGGCGAGACGGCGCTTCGCGGGCTTGGTCGTCGGCCGGTCGAACTGGCCGTTCTCGACATCAAGATGCCGCGCATGGACGGCATGGAGCTTCTCCAGAAAATCCGCACCGGCTCGAACCTTCCGGTCATCTTCCTCACCAGCAAGGATGACGAGCTCGACGAGGCGCTTGGCCTTGGCATGGGAGCCGACGACTATATCACCAAACCCTTTTCACAGCGCCTGCTGCTGGCACGCATCCGCGCGGTGCTCCGCCGGGCCAGCCATGAGGACATGGACCCGACCGGGCCGAACATCGTCCGCCAGGGTGAATTGCTGATGGATCCCGACAGGCATCTGTGCAGCTGGAAGGGCAAGGAGGTGAAGCTGACTGTCACCGAATTCCTGATCCTTCAGGCGCTTGCCGCGCGGCCGGGCATGGTGAAGAACCGTGACCAGCTGATGGACGCAGCCTATGGCGAATCCATTTTTCTCGATGACCGCACCATCGACAGCCATATCAAGCGGCTTCGTCGCAAGATTAGGGCGCAGGACGTGGAATTCGACCATATCGAAACGCTGTATGGCATCGGCTACAAATACCGGGCATCCTGACCAGGGTGACGCCGCCATGTGGCGGCCAGTGCAACGGGCCATGGCCGCCTGCCGTGGCTGACGGACGGTGCCAGCGTGATCGACAATGTCAAATCGGTGATCAGACGGTTTCTGGGGCGGGCCGCCATCGGCAGGCCGCTGGTGAGGCTGCGGTTCCGCCTCAGCCGCCTGAGCACCCGCATCATGGCCATCATGATGTTCCCGCTGGTGCTGTTCTTTGTTGGCCTGTTCTCTATCGACCAGTACCGGACAACGCTGATCCAGTCCGAATTCACCGCGCTGGAGCGGCAGGGCTTTACGCTGGCGCGGTCACTGGCGCTGGCGCAGGCCGAGATTGACGGCGGGCTGGCCAGGCGGCGGCTGTCGCCGGACACAATGAACCATCTGCTGCCGCTTGTCGGCTATGGCACCGAGCTTCGCGCCCGCGTGTTCAGGCATGATGGCTGGCTTCTTGCCGACACCGCCAGAAATGGCGCTGGCAGCGCGCGGCTTCGCCGGCGCGGGCATCACGGACCCTGGCAGCGCACCTCCGATTATTTCCAGTCGATGATGCGGCGTGCCGCCGGCATGATCGGCACGGACAGGACCCTTCCCGTTTATCGCGAGGGCCGGCGCCAGAATGCAGGTGACTATGACGAGGTGGTCATGGCGCTTGCCGGCGAGCCGGCGCGCCAGCTTCGCCAGGATGCCCGCGGCAGGCTGGTACTGTCGGTCGCCGTGCCGATCCAGGATCTGCGGCTGGTGCGCGGGGCGCTTATGGTCAGCATCAGCGGTGGCAAGATCGAGACCGAGATCGCCGAGGTCAATGTCGTCTTCATCCAGCTGTTCGGCATTGTCACCCTGATCAGCATCGCGCTGAGCGTCTGGCTGGCCCGCTCCATCACTGGCCCGATCACCTATCTCGCCGCCGAGGCTGACAACCTGCGACGGAGCCGCGATCTGTCGGCGCGCATGAAGCGCCTGCCGCGACGCCGTGACGAGATTGGCAAGCTGTCGGAGTCGCTGATTGAAATGACCGACGAGCTGCAGAAGCGGATGGCGGCGACGGCCGGCTTTGCCGCCGATGTGGCGCATGAGCTGAAAAACCCGCTTTCCTCGCTTCGCAGCGCCGCCGAGACGATCAGCCGGATTTCCGATCCGGAACAGCAGCAGAAGCTGATGAATGTCATTCTGCGCGATGTCGCCCGTCTCGACAGGCTGATCACCGATATCTCGCGGTCAAGCCGGGTCGATAACGAAATGGCGACAGAGGCCGCCTCGACCATTGATCTTCGTGACCTTGTCGGCAATTTCGTCGAGGCCCGGCAGACCACCATCGACAGCCACGAGCTGGCAGCCGAACTGCCTGAAGCGCCGGTGAGGGTTTCGGTTCAGGATGGCCGGATCGTGCAGATTCTGGACAATCTTCTGGGTAACGCGGTGTCCTTCGCTCCGTCCGGCACGACAATCACCTTCCATCTTGTTGCCGGCAAGGACGGGCCGGCCGCACTGGCGGTTCAGGATCGCGGCCCCGGCATTCCACCGGGCCGTCTGGAAGAGGTGTTCAACAGGTTCTATACCGAACGGCCGGCAGGCGAGGCCTTTGGCGAACATTCCGGCCTTGGCCTGTCGATTGCCAGGCAGATCGCCAGGGGATATGGCGGTGACCTGACGGCGGCCAACAATGACGGCGCGCGCTTTACCCTGACATTGCCTCTCGTCAGGGACTAGCCCGCGGCCGGGGCATCTGGCGGCAAAGCCGGATTGGTCCATAAGATTGGACCGTAAAGGGCTTTGAATAGCGGGACAGAAAATTGGTATGATGCTGTCATGAGTGATGAACAGCCACGTCTGATGCTGGTGACCGGCGCGTCCGGCGCCGGCCTGTCCACGGCTCTCAAGATTCTCGAGGATTGCGGGGTCAAGGCGGTCGATAATCTGCCCCTGGCAATGATTGATTCGCTTGTGGCGCTTGAGGTCGAGACCGGGCGGCGCAGCCTTGCCATCGGCCTCGACGCGCGGACAACCGGCTTTTCCGAGGACGCCATCGAAACGCTGGTCCGCAACCTGAGGAAGAAATTCGGCGACGGTTTCACGGCGGTGTTCCTGACGGCATCGCATGATGATCTTGTGCGTCGCTTCAACGCCACACGGCGGCAGCACCCGCTTTATGACCCTGACAGGTCGCTGTCCGACTCCATCGCCGGCGATCTCGACCGCATGGACCGGGTCGCGCCGCTGGCGGATGTCCACATCGACACAAGCGGCACCAAACCTGCCGATCTGCGTCAGGCGCTGCTGGCAAAGCTAGGCATGGCCGATGAATTCCAGGTCAAGGTCAGGCTGATCAGCTTTTCCTATCGACGGCGGCTTCCCGACCATAGTGACATGGTCATTGATATGCGGTTTGCCAGCAATCCTTACTGGGTTACAGAGCTCCGCGGGCATGACGGGCGCGAGACGCCGGTGGCCGACTTTCTGCGCTCGGACCGCGCGGCGACCACGGTCATGGACTCGCTGAAGACCATGCTTGAAGAGATGTTGCCACGCATGTCGCAGGAGGGCCGTCCGCACCTGACCATCGCCTTCGGTTGCACTGGCGGGCGGCACAGATCGGTCTGGGCGACCGAGACAATGGCAGCCTGGCTTCAGGACATGGGCTATGCCGTTGACAGGACGCATCGCGAACTGGAAGCGACCGGCTGACGCGGCCGGGGCCAAGCGGGTTTTCACGTGCCCGCTTATCTGTTATGTCCTCCCCATTCTCACAATGGACAGATGAGTTCGATGATGTCGACAGATTATATTATCGCCGATGCAAGCCTTGCCGACTGGGGTCGCAAGGAGCTTTCGATTGCAGAAACCGAAATGCCGGGCCTGATGGCGTTGCGTGACGAATTCGGGTCCGCAAAGCCGCTCAAGGGCGCGCGTGTTGCCGGTTGCCTCCATATGACTGTTCAGACAGCTGTTCTGATCGAAACGCTGGTCGATCTTGGCGCGGATGTCCGCTGGGCATCATGCAACATCTACTCGACCCAGGATCAGGCCGCCGCCGCGATCGCCGCGGCAGGCGTGCCGGTCTTCGCCAAGAAGGGCGAGACGCTGGAAGAATATTGGGAATATGTCGACCGGATCTTCGACTGGGCCGATGGCGGGACCGCCAACATGATCCTCGATGATGGCGGAGACGCCACCATGTATATCCTTCTTGGCGCCCGCGCCGAGGCAGGCGAAGACGTGCTTGCGCATCCGGCAAGCGAGGAAGAGGAATATCTGAAGGCGCAGATCGAGAAGCGCCGCGCCAGCAGCGAAGGCTGGTTCACCCGCCAGCGCGACGCCATCAAGGGTGTTTCCGAGGAGACCACCACCGGCGTGCTGCGCCTCTACCAGCTCGCCGAGGCTGGCGGCCTGCCCTTCCCGGCGATCAATGTGAATGACTCCGTCACCAAGTCGAAATTCGACAATCTCTACGGCTGCCGTGAATCCCTGGTGGACGGCATCCGCCGCGCCACTGATGTGATGCTGGCCGGCAAGGTCGCCGTCGTCGCCGGCTATGGCGATGTTGGTAAGGGATCGGCCGCCTCGCTTCGTCAGGGTGGTGCCCGCGTGATGGTCACCGAAATCGATCCGATCTGCGCGCTTCAGGCCGCCATGGAAGGTTATGAGGTCGTGACCATGGAGCAGGCCGCCCCCAAGGCGGATATCTTCGTTACCGCCACCGGCAACAAGGATGTGATCACCGTTGATCACATGCGCGACATGAAGGACCGCGCCATCGTCTGCAACATCGGCCATTTCGATAACGAGATTCAGGTCTCCTCGCTGCAAAACATGAACTGGTCCGAGATCAAGCCACAGGTCGACGAGGTGGAGTTCCCCGACGGCAAGCGCATCATCATGCTGGCCAAGGGCCGGCTGGTGAATCTCGGCTGTGCCACAGGCCACCCGTCCTTCGTGATGTCGGCCTCCTTCACCAACCAGGTGCTGGCGCAGATGGAGCTGTGGAACGAGGGCGAATCCTACGACAAAAAGGTCTACACCCTGCCGCGCCACCTCGACGAGAAAGTGGCGGCGCTGCATCTTGCCAAGGTCGGCGCGACGCTGTCGCAGCTGAATTCCGAGCAGGCCGCCTATATCGGCGTCGAGCAGCAGGGGCCGTTCAAGGGCGACCAGTACCGCTACTAGGAGCCGATCCCGGAATCTGATGACCGAACTTGACCTGACACTCGAGGACCCGGCCGCAACCACGCGGCTGGGTCTTTGTCTTTCCGGCGAACTTCGTGGCGGCGATGTTGTCGCGCTGTCCGGGCCGCTTGGCGCCGGCAAATCGGTTCTGGCACGCGGCATTGTCACCGCGCTCTGCCCGGACGAGGCGGATATTCCAAGCCCTACCTTCACGCTTGTCCAGACCTATGAGCCCGCAAGCGGGACGCCGCTGATGCATTTCGACCTGTACCGGCTGGAAGCGCCGGAAGAGGCGCTCGAACTCGGAATCGAGGACGCCTTTGTCGAGGCTGTCTCGCTGATCGAATGGCCGGAACGTCTGGGCCCCTGGATGCCGCGCCGGGCGCTTCGCATCTCGCTGGCCCCCGATCCAGCAAAGACGGAGGGACGGCTTGCGCACCTGTCCGGCGGACCGCGGTGGCAGGATGTCCTGGTTGGCCTGCCGGCGCAGCTTGCCTGACCGCGCCCGATTGTGATGCCAGGCTGGTCAGCGCGCTCTCGTCTTTGACCGGGCTTGCTTCTATACTGCCCGGATGACGAAGCCGTCCTCCCGCGCCTCGCGGCTCTACACCATTCCGGCCGGCGTTCCCTTCGCCACCTCGCTTGCCGCCGGCATCACAGACCTTGCCGGCAGTCCCGAGGGTCTGGCGCGGGCGACGATCCTTGTGCCGTCGCGCCGCGCAGCCAAGGCGCTTCGCGCCGCCTTTCTGGAGGTGAGGGGGGATCAGGCCGCCCTGCTGCCGCGGATTGATCCGATTGGCGATGTCGAGGAGGATGCGCCCGACATTCTGGCCTTTGCCGCGGATGCGCCGGATGTGCCGCCGGCGATGGACCCGCTTCGCCGCCAGCTGTGGCTGGCGCGGCTGTTGCGGGGGTTTCGCCTCGGGGATATGGCGCCAACACCGCCACAGGCCATGCGGCTTGCCGAATCCCTGACCGGGCTTCTTGATTCGCTGTGCAATGCCGACGCCACGCCGGAACAGCTCCGTGATCTTCTGCCGGACAGGTTTGCCCGCCATTGGCAGGATATCCTGACGCTCCTGACCATCCTGATCGACAGCTGGCCTGCCATTCTTGCCGAACAGGGCGTCATCGACGCTGCTGACAGGCGCAACAGGCTGGTCCGGCTGCGCTGCCGCCTGTGGCGCGAGAACCGGCCGGAAGATCTGGTCGTGGTCGCGGGCTCGACAGGCACCTTCGCCGCCACCCGCGAACTCATCGCCTGTGTGGCGGACCTGCCGAACGGTCATGTGGTGCTGCCGGGTCTCGATCGGGGCGCCGCCGACCACTGGCGGCTGGTGCGCGAGGAAACGGGCCATCCGCAGCATCAGCTGTCGGTGCTCCTGGACCACCTCGAGGTGGTGCCGGAAGCGGTTGCCGACTGGCCCGGCCTTGCTGGCGCAGCGGATATCAGCCGGGGCCGCCGCGATCTGATGCGCGAGGTGTTCAAGCCGGCGTGCCTGACAGCCGACTGGCGGCGGCTTGGCGACACCCATCCACAGCTTGGCCGCGACGCCCTTGCCGGGCTGTCGGTCGTCGATTGCGAGACAAGATCGGATGAGGCGGCCCTGATTGCGCTTGCCATGCGCGAGGTGCTGGAGACCCCCGGCCGGACCGCCGCGCTTGTCACGCCTGACAGGCAACTGGCCGAGGCGGTGATCGCGGCGCTGCAACGCTGGCGGGTCGAGGTGGATGACTCCGCTGGACGCCCGCTGGCGCAATGTCCGGCAGGCGGCTATCTGCAATGTCTTGTGGCGATGCTGGCGGCGGATTTCGCGCCGGTGCCGACACTGGCCTTCCTGAAACATCCGCGCGCCTCGGGCGGCCTTGCGCCTGCCAGCTTCCGGGCGCAGGTGCGGGCTCTCGAGCTGGCGGCCTTCCGCGGCTACCGGCCGGCCCCCGGGCTTGACGGTATCCGCGAGAGGATCGCCGGTGACAGCGACCTTGCCGCCTTCTTCGAGGCATCCGTCGCCGCGCCGCTTGCCGATCTTGTTGCGGCCTGGTCGGTGATGGCCCCGAGCCTTGCCGCGCTGGCACGGGCAGTCGGCGATGCGGCCGAACGCATGGCGGCACAGCTTTGCGACGAGCACGGCATGCCGGATGCTGCGGATGGCGCGTTCCACCTGTGGAAGGATGAGGATGGCGAGGCGGCGGCGCTGCTTCTGGCGTCACTTGCCGAGCAGGGAGACGGGTTCGAGGCGGACCGCGAATTCTTCCCGCAGATCCTGGCGCAGCTTCTCGCCGGCAAGACGATGCGCCGGGCCTGGCAGACCCATCCGAGGCTGGCCATTCTGGGGCCTGTCGAGGCGCGCATGCAGAGCGCGGACAGGTTGATCCTTGGCGGGTTCAACGAAGGCAACTGGCCGCCACGGCCGGAGATCGACCCCTGGACCAATGCCGAGATGCGGCGGGCGGCCGGACTGCAGCCGCACAACTGGCGGACAGGGCTGAGCGCGCATGATGTCTGGATGGCGGTCTGCGCGCCCGAGGTGATCCTGACCCGCGCGCTTCGCGACGGGGACGCCGCCACAACGCCAAGCCGCTGGCGGCAGCGGTTCGACGCAGTGGCCGAGGCGCTCGGCATCACGGCGGCGGTTGATCGCGGGCAGGTCTGGCGCGACCAGATGCTGGCCCTTCTTCCGGTGCCGCCGATGACCCCGCTGCCGCGGCCCTGTCCCACCCCGCCGGTGGCGGCGCGGCCGCGAAGCTTTTCCGCGACCGAGATCGACGACTGGATCGCCGATCCCTACAGCCTCTATGCCAAACGGATTCTCGGCCTTCGTCCGAAGGACGATCTCGACAGGCCGATCGATGCCGCGCTGCGGGGCAATATCGTTCATGATTCCCTGGCCGCCTTTCTCCGCGCCTTTCCGGCCGGGCCGCTTCCCGACAACGCCCTTGCCGAGCTTCTCGCCATGGGCCGCGCCGAATTCGCGCCCTGGTGGCAGCATCCCACCATCCGCCATTTCTGGTGGCCTGCCTTCGAGACGATCGCCGCCTGGTTTGTCGAGACCGAATCCCGCCGCCGTGCCGGTATTCTGGAAAGCCATGCCGAGGTCGCCGGCCAGCTTGCCATTGACGCGCCGCAGGGCGAAGTCACCTTTACCGCGCGGGCGGACCGGATCGACAGGCTGGCCGAAGGCGGGCTTGCCGTCCTCGACTACAAGACAGGACAGGCCCCTGCGGCAAGCGCGGTGGCCAAGCGCCGCCGGACACAGCTTCTTGTCGAGGCGGTGATCGCCGCGAATGGTGGGTTCGAGGGGATCGCGGCGGCGGATGTCGATGCCATGGAATATTGGCAGCTGACCGGCCGTGGCGAGCCCGGCAAACAGACAGATGTGCGGCCCGATGACTGGTCAGCCGATGACGACCGCGCGATGCTGGCGCGCCTTGCCACGGATTTCGACAGCGATTCGACCCCCTATGCCAGCCGCCCGGACCCGGCCATAGGACCGTCATTTCCCCGCTATGACCATCTGGCGCGTGTCGATGAATGGCGCATCGCCGAAAGCAACGCCGCGCGGCTTGCGGCGGATGCGGTCATGCTGGCCGACCAGCAGCGGGCAAGGCCGGGTTTCGACCCGGCGGTGGCGGCGGACGCCTCGCGCCGGCAGGCGGCGGCGTCCGATCCGGGGTCTTCGGTCTTTGTCTCGGCCAATGCCGGCACCGGCAAGACCAAGCTCCTGACCGACCGGGTGCTGCGGCTGATGCTGGCCGGAGCACCGCCCAACAGCATCCTGTGCGTCACCTATACCCGCGCCGCAGCGGCCGAAATGCGCAACCGCATCTCCGGCATGCTGGCGCGCTGGACGGTTTCGACTGGCGAGGATTTGCTGAAGGACCTGTCCGGCATGGGCATCGCCACACCGTCGCAGGCGATGCTGGCGCGGGCCCGCAGCCTGTTTGCCGAAATTCTGGACAATGATGACGGGCCGCGTGTGGAAACGGTTCATTCCTTCTGCCAGTCGGTCCTGCGCCGCTTCCCCATCGAGGCCGGAATCGTTCCGCAGGCCGAACTTGCCGATGATTTCGAGCAGGCGCGCCTCAAGGCCGAGGCGCGCGACAGCCTGCTTCGCGGGGCGGACCCGGCGTTGTCAGGAATGATCGGCAGGATCGCGGCGCAAACCTCAGAAGGCAATGCGGAGACCATCCTCAATGAACTTCTGACCAGGGAAGACAGGATCGCCGAGCCGGACATGATGGCGCGGCTTCAGGCCCATTTCACCGAGACCCGCGGCATCGACCCGGCGGCCGATCCGGCGGCGATGGTCGGCGGGGTGGTGGACCAGCTCGATGTCGAGGGACTCCGCGCCGCCGCTGCCGCGCTTGCCGCAAGCGGTGTCGCCACCCAGATGCGACGCGCCGCGAAGATGACGGCCTGGCTTGGCGAGGATGGCACGGGACGCAACCGCCATATCGACAGGCTGGTGGATGCGCTGTTCACAGGCGGGCGGCCGCTTGCCGAACGCAGCCTGTCAAACGCCGCCATCCGCGAGGCTTTTCCCGGCATTGTCGCGGTGCAGCAGGCGGCGCAGGACGCGCTGTCGGACATGATCGCGGCGCAGGCGGCGCATCGCTGTTACCAGCTGACCACGGCGCTGTATGAATTCGGACGTGCCTTCCATAGCCTTTATGACAGGCTGAAGTCGCAGCGCGGCCTTCTGGATTATGACGATCTCATCCGGCTGACCGACACCATGCTGGGCCAGGGGGAGGCGGCGCAGTGGGTGGGCTGGAAGCTGGATAACGGCATCAGGCACATGCTGCTGGACGAGGCCCAGGACACAAGCCCCGCGCAATGGCGGCTGTTGCGCCGGCTGAGTGACGAGTTCTTCGAGGAAGGCGACGACCCGGCCTCTGGTGACGAAGGGCCGCGCACGCTGTTTGTCGTCGGCGATTTCAAGCAGTCGATCTATTCCTTCCAGGGGGCGGACCCGGCGGTGATGGGCCAGAACAGGGTCGATCTGCAGGCGCGCGCCGGCACGCGTCGGGTGCCCTGGCGCGAGGTCGGGCTTGATGTGTCCTTCCGCTCGGCGCGGCCGGTTCTCGACCTGGTGAACCGCGCGGTGCCGTCCCTGTCCGGGATCAATGATCCGCGCATGCCGGAGTTTCAGGACCACCGCTCGGCGCGGCGCGATGCCGGCGGCTTTGTCGAGTTGTGGCCGGTCGTTGAAGAGGACGAGGCCCGGCCCGGCCCGCCGGCCTTCGCCCCGCCCGAGATCAGCCAGCCGCGTGATGCGGCGGCGCTGTCCGCGGCGCGGGTCGCCGAAAGGCTGGCAGGCTGGATCGGCAGGCGCGAGATGCCGTCGGGGCAGATGATGCGGGCCGGAGATATCATGGTGCTGCTGCGCTCGCGTGGGCGGTATCACAGGCTGCTTCTGGCCGCGCTTCAGCAGGCCGGTATTCCGGTGGCGGGCGCCGACAGGATGACGCTGGAAGACCAGATCGAGATTCAGGACCTTCTGGCGCTCGGCGATGTAATGGGGCTGCCGGAGGATGATCTGCAGCTGGCGGCCCTGTTGAAATCTCCGCTGTTCGGAATCGATGAGGAGCAGCTGTTCGCGCTGGCGCACGGGCGTGGCACGCGCACGCTTCACGCGCGGCTGATGGCGCATGCCGGCGGCGAGGATGCGCTCGGTGTCGCTGCCGACAGGCTGATTCGCTATCGACGGCTTGCCGACGACACATCGGTCTTCGGGTTCTACAGCAGCGTGCTGATCGAAACGCGCCAGGAATTCCGCCGGCGGCTTGGCCCGGCGGTGGATGAAACGCTGGATCATTTTCTTGGCCTTGCACAGGATTTCGGTGTTGCTGGCGGTGTCTCGCTGACAGCCTTTCTGGCGCAGGTCCGCGGCAGCGGTGGCGAGGTGCGGCGCGATATGGGCAGCGGCGGCGGCGACGAGCTGCGGGTGATGACCATTCATGGCGCAAAGGGGCTGGAGGCGCCGGTTGTGGTGCTTCCCGACATGCTGTCACCGGCGTCAGGACGGCCGGACCAGCTTGTCAGCGACCCGCAGACCGGCTTCGTCTACTGGGCCCCGGGCGCGCTTCGTCCCGATTTCGTGACCGTCGCGCGCGATGACGCCAGTGCCCGCCAGCAGGAGGAAGAAAACAGGCTTCTCTATGTGGCGCTGACGCGGGCGCGGGACGGCATCTGCATTGGCGGCTGGCAGGCAAAGAACCGCCGCACGCTCGAGGGAAGCCACTATGAAGTGCTGGCTTCTGCCATAGCCGGCATGGACGGGGCCGAAACCGTGGATGACGGCACCGTCAGGGTCGAAACCGGCGGCAGTCTGGCGACATCGCCGGATGGGCCGGCAACCCCACCGGTGCTCGTCGAGCGTAAGCCGGTGCCCGACTGGCTGTTTGCGGCAGCAGCAGATGAACCCCGTCCGCCGCGTCCGCTTCGCCCCTCGCAGCCTGACGGCCGTGCCACCGGCCTTCGCGCCCCGGGCCAGAGGATCGGCACAGCCTCTTCGGCGCTGGCCCGTGGGCGCCTGGCGCACAAGCTGTTCGAAGCGCTGCCGGTGGTGCCGGAGGATGGCCGAACGCGGGTCATGGAGCAGCTTCTGGCGGCGCACAGGGACGTCCCTGACGCGGCGGCGCGCCAGCTTGCCGATGAGGTGCGCGCGGTGATGGAGCTGCCGGACCTTGCGCCTGTCTTCGGTCCCGATGCGCTTGCCGAGGTTTCGGTCAGCGGTGTGATCGGCGGTGTCGGTGTGGCGGGCCAGATCGACAGGCTGCATGTCGATGAGGCACGGGTTCTTGTCGCCGATTTCAAGACAGGCAGCCGGCCGGCGCGCGCCCCGGTCGAATACCGCCGGCAGATGGCGCTGTATGCGGCGCTTCTCGAACAGATTTATCCGGACAGGCAGGTCGTGACCTGGCTTGTCTGGACAGAAGACCGCTCGATCGAGGAAATCGACCGGACAGCGCGAGATGTGGCGCTCGCCGCCATGGCGCCGGGTTGACGGGCCGCGGCCCGCCTCCTACCTTGGTGATGTCGGCGGTCCGGACCGGCTTGCGCAAGGCTTGCAAGGGAGCACCTAGAGATGGCAACAACGAAAACAACCGACGGCGATTTCTCCACGGATGTGCTGCAGGCTGACAAACCCGTACTCGTTGATTTCTGGGCTGAGTGGTGCGGGCCCTGCAAGGCCATAGGTCCGGCTCTTGAAGAGCTGAGCGACGTTCACGGCGAGGCCATCTCTATCGTCAAGCTGAACATCGACGAGAACCCGCTGACGCCGCAGCAATATAATGTGCGCGGCATCCCGACCCTGCTGATTTTCAAGGGTGGCGAAGTCGTTGCCGAGAAAATCGGCGCTGTGCCGAAATCGCAGCTGGAATCTTGGATCACAAGCAGCATCTCCTGACCTGGCGCTGTTTGCATGTGATGGCTCAGTCTGGCAGCGTCCCGTTCGCTGCCAGCACATGGCCTGCCAGATATAATGATCCGCAAATCATGACCGGACGGCCGGCTTCGCCGGATCCGCTGTCTATGGCCTGAAGCGCGCCGGCAACCGATGCCGCCGCCCGCGCGTCCGCATGCAGCTTCCCCGCCTCGGCGGCGAGCCTCTCGGCGCTCAGGCTTGCTGACTGGTCCGGGATGGTGACGCAATGAATGGACGCGGCCAGCGGCGCGATCTGCGCCAGGAAGTCGGATGCCGGCCTCGTGTCGAGCGCGCCGCAGATAAAATGCCAGTTCCCGCTGTCGATGCCGGCAAGGGCAGCCGCAAGTGCCGCCGCACCATGCGCGTTATGTGCCCCGTCAATCCAGACGGGCGCGTCCAGAAACCTGGTCAGCGATCCGGTGGCGAGCGGATGAAGACGGCCCGGCCAGACTGCGCGCCTGACGCCTGTGGCCAGCGCATCTTCACCAATCTCCGGAAAGACTGTCGTCAGGGCCGCGGCGGCAAGCGTGGCGTTGGCCTGCTGATGACTGCCGCGCAGGGCCGGGGCCGGAAGCGTGATGCCGGCCCCCTGATCGCGCCTGTTGGCAAGTGTCAGGCCACCATCCGCCCACGGCTGCCATGTGATGTCGTCTCCCACCACCTCGAGTGCCGCGCCGATGCTGGCGGCGTGATCCTGTAGCGCCCTCAGGGCAGCCGCGTCCTGCGCGGCAGACAGGCAGGGGATGCCGGCCCGCATGATCCCGGCCTTCTGGCCGGCAATCCCGGCCAGGTCGCTTCCGAGGAAATGTTCATGGTCGCGGGCGATAGGGGTGATCACCGTGGCGGCAGGCGTTTCCAGGACATTGGTGGAATCAAGGGCCCCGCCCAGCCCGGTCTCGAGAAGCAGAAGGTCGGCATGCACACGCGAGAAGGCGAGGAACGCGGCGGCTGTCGTGACCTCGAAAAAGGTGACAGGGGCATCGCCGTTGGCGGTTTCGACCTCTTCCAGAAGCGCGGCAAGCGCGCCGTCGGCGATCAGCTCGCCGGCAAGCCGGATGCGTTCATTGAAGCGGCAGAGATGCGGCGAGGCATAAACATGGACGCGAAGCCCGGCGGCCTCGGCCATGGCGCGTGCCAGCGCGATCACCGACCCCTTGCCGTTGGTGCCGGCGACATGGATGACGGGCGGCAGCCGGTGATGCGGGTCGCCGAGACGGGCCAGCAGGTCGATGGTGCGGCCGAGGCCAAGGTCGATCAGCCTGGGATGAAGGGCGGCCAGCCGTTCCAGCGCGGCTGCGGCGCGCGCGCTGTCAGTCCCGGCATGGGCGGATGGCATCAGGCGACCTTTGTCGCCTTGCGCTGGCCCATCAGGAAGCCGAGGACGCGTTCCAGGAATTCCGGCTGCTCGGCGCGCGAGACAACGCTGTCGACCATGCCGTGATCCTGAAGATATTCGGCTGTCTGGAAATTCTCCGGCAGCTTTTCGCGCACTGTCTCTTCGATCACGCGGCGGCCGGCAAAGCCGATGATGGCGCCCGGCTCGGCAATCTGAAGATCGCCAAGCATGGCGAAGGAGGCGGTCACGCCTCCGGTTGTCGGATGCGCTAGAAGAACGATATGCGGAAGCCCGGCGTTGCGCACCTTCTCGACCGCCAGGATCGTGCGCGGAAGCTGCATCAGCGACAGAACGCCTTCCTGCATGCGCGCCCCGCCGGTGGAGGGAACAGTGATCAGCGCCGCGCCATGTTCGAGGGCGGCCTCGGCGGCGGCGATGATGCCATTGCCGACCATGCGGCCCATGGAGCCGCCCATGAACCTGAAATCAAAGGCGGCGATCACCGCCTTGTGCCCGCCGATGCTGCCGTGCGCAACGGCGATGGCGTCATTGATACCGGTCTTGCTGCGGGTGTCCTTCAGCCTGTCGGCATAGCGTCGGGTATCGCGGAACTTCAGCGGGTCGTCCTCGATCGACTTCAGCGGAACCGTCTCGAAGACACCCTTGTCGAACGTCATGGCAAAGCGCATTTCCGGCGGAAGCGGCGCATGGTGGCCGCATGTCGAACAGCAATTGTTCGCCTGCTCGAATTCACGATGAAAGATCATCTGTCCGCAGGATTTGCATTTGACCCACAGATTGTCGGGAACGTCATTCGTGGTCACAAGTGCCTTGATCTTTGGCAGCACCGCGTTGGTGATCCAGTTCATGCGCTAAATCCTTCCATAATTCCCGGGCCGCCCCGGTTCGCCGTGAACCCGCGCGCGCCCTGTCAGCATGTCATGCCACAAAGCCGACCTCATGTGCCGGTTTCTAGGCCTGTCTGTTCGGCGTCAGCCGGCTTTGCCAGCGACACCCTCGGCAAGATCACCGACAAATGCGGCGATTTTGGACACGGTTTCGGGCATCCCCTTGCCATCCGGCCCGAGATTGTCGGCGATGATCTCGACAACCGCCGATCCGACAATCGCCCCATCGCTGCGCGAGGCGGCCTCGCCGGCCTGCTCGGGCGTGCGAATGCCGAAACCGGTGACGACGGGCAGGTCGGTCGCGGCCGACACGCGCGCATAGGCCGCCGAAATACTGTCGCCGGCGGCGCTGCGCGTTCCGGTGATGCCGGTGATGGCCACATAATAGACGAAGCCGCTTGCCGAGCCGAGCACGGTGGGAAGGCGCCCGGCATCGCTTGTCGGGGTGACAAGCCTGATGAAATCAAGCCCGGCGGCCGTTGCCGGCTCGCACAGCTCGTCATCCTCCTCTGGCGGCAGATCGACGACAATCAGGCCGTCCACGCCGGCATCCGACGCCTCGGCGAGGAAACGGTCGACGCCGTAAATATAGATCGGGTTGTAATAGCCCATCAGCACCAGCGGCGTGTCGGGATGGCGCTGGCGGAACCCGCGGGCGATTTCAAGCGTGCCGGCAAGCGTCATCCCGCCCTTCAGCGCGCGCAGCGAGGCCGCCTGGATGGCCGGGCCGTCCGCCATCGGGTCGGAGAAGGGCATGCCAAGTTCGACAATGTCGACATTCGAGGTGACAAGCGCGTCGAGAATGGCGGCTGATGTCTCGGCATCCGGATCGCCGGCTGTGACGAAGACACCAAGGATGCCACGCCCTTCGGCGTTGGCGTTGGCGAAGGCGGTCTTGATACGTGTACTCATGATCTGTCTTTCCCAGCTGGTGACCGCAGCCGCTTCTCAGAGCTTGCCGCGTTCCTCGAGCATCGGCAGCACCGCGCCAAGATCCTTGTCGCCGCGACCGCACATGTTGAGGATCAGGATCTGGTCCTTGTCCATCTCGCCGATGACGGTGCCGACAAACGACAGCGCGTGCGACGGCTCCAGCGCCGGGATGATCCCTTCGAGCCGCGAGCAGAGCTGGAAGGCGTCGAGCGCTTCCTCGTCGGTGGCGCTGACATAATTCACCCGCTTCATGTCGTGAAGCCAGGAATGTTCGGGGCCAATTCCCGGATAGTCGAGGCCGGCGGAAATCGAATGGGCGTCGATGATCTGACCGTCCTCATCCTGGAGAAGATAGGTGCGGTTGCCGTGAAGCACGCCCGGCGTGCCGCCGGTCAGCGAGGCGGCGTGAAGTCCCGACGGGATGCCCTTTCCGGCAGCCTCCACGCCGTAGATGGTCACATCCTCGTCATCAAGGAACGGGTGGAACAGCCCCATCGCGTTCGAGCCGCCGCCGATGCAGGCGACGATGGTGTCGGGAAGACGGCCCTCGGCATCCAGAATCTGCCGGCGGGCCTCCTTGCCGATGACCGACTGGAAGTCACGGACCATCTGCGGATAGGGGTGCGGGCCGGCGACCGTGCCGATGATGTAGAAATGCGTCTCGGCGTTCGCCACCCAGTAGCGAAGCGCCTCGTTCATCGCATCCTTCAGCGTGCCGGTTCCCGATGTCACCGGGTGGACCTTCGCGCCGAGAAGACGCATGCGGTCGACATTCGGCTTCTGCCGCCGGACATCTTCCTCGCCCATGAAGACTTCACATTCCATGTCGAACAGCGCGCAGGCGGTGGCGGTGGCGACGCCGTGCTGGCCGGCCCCGGTCTCGGCGATGATCCTTGTCTTGCCCATGCGCTTGGCAAGAAGCGCCTGGCCGAGAACGTTGTTGATCTTGTGCGCGCCGGTGTGGTTCAGCTCGTCACGCTTCAGATAGAGTTTCGCGCCGCCATAATGCGCCGTCAGCCGTTCGGCGAAATAGAGCGGACTTGGCCGTCCGACATAATGCGTCTGGTAATAGGCGAGCTCCTTCGCGAACTCGTCATCGGTCGAGGCCGCCTTGTAGGCGCTTTCCACCTGCAGGATCAGCGGCATCAGCGTCTCGGCGACAAACCGCCCGCCATGCATGCCGAAACGGCCCCGCTCGTCAGGCTGGTTGCGAAAGGAATTGAGGTTCACATCTATCATGATCATTCCGGATTGCGGCAGAAGGCGCCCAGCCGGGCGCATTGAAAACAAGGCAAAAACCTACCCCAACAGGGCGCGTGATACAAAGTCTTGAATGCGCGATGCGTCTTTTTTTCCGGGCGCTGACTCAACGCCGCTCGACACATCGACAGCGCGGGCGCCAGTGACGGCAAGGGCCTTTCCGATATTCCCGACCGACAGCCCGCCAGCCAGCATCCAGCGCGCGGTGCCGGGGTGGCTGGCAAGAAGGGTCCAGTCAAAGACATGGCCGGTGCCGCCAGGAAGCTCGCCGGGCTCGCCCTTGGCGTCGAACAACAGCCAGTCGGCGATGCCGTCCCACTCAGAACACCCCGCAAGGTCCTCGGGCCCGGCCACGCGAATGGCGCGGATCAGCGGCAGGCCGAATCGCGCGCGAATGTCCCTGGCGCGGGCCGGCGTTTCGCTGCCATGAAGCTGGATATAATGCGGTCGGGCGGCGGCAACCACATCCGCCAGCGCCGTGTCGTCCATATCGACGGTCAGCGCCACGCGCGCCGGCCCGTCATCGAACTGGTCGGCATGCGCCGCCAGGGCGGCGGCCTGTTCCATGGACAGGTGGCGCGGTGAACGCGCGAAGAACACCATGCCGATGAAGGCGGCGCCTGCCGCGCGGCAGGCGTCGTAATCCGCAGGAGTGCGGATGCCGCAGATCTTCACCTCGACACTGGCGCCGGTCTTCATTGCAGTCTCCGTGACGGCGGCATGGCGGCCTTCTGGGTATCGGCCTCGGCGGCGGCAAGCCTGTCCTCGGCGCTGATGGCACGTTCCTCGGCCTTGCCAAGCCGTCTCTGAAGCGACCAGTTGCGGGTGCGGGTGGCAACAAGCGAAAGCCAGACAAGGCCCCCGCCGAGAAACGCGCCGGTCGCCATCGCGCCGAGGGCCAGCATCCAAAGGGCAATTTCAAGCTCGCCGGTGAGCGGCCAGAAGCGCAGGGTGACGGTTTGCGTGTTCGAAATGGCGAACACCATGGCCAGCGTGATGGCGATGAGAGTGACGATTAACCAGAGAAAGCGGCCGATGAAGTGCATCGCCAGTGACCCGTCAGCGGTTCAACCGCTCGCGCATGCCCTTGCCCATCTTGAAAAACGGCACCTTCTTCTCGGCGACATCGACGCTGGCACCGGTCCGCGGATTGCGGCCCACGCGTGCCTTACGCTCGCGAACGGAGAAAGCACCGAAGCCACGAAGCTCGACCCGGTCGCCACGTTCAAGGGCGCCACCGATCTCGTCGAGAATTGTGCCGACAAGACGTTCGATATCACGGTGGTATAACGCAGGGTTCTTAGCTGCCAGCCTGGCGATGAGTTCAGAACGTGTCACAGGCCCCACCTGAGGTAAAACGAGGAAATTCCGCCAGACACCTTGCCCGCTGGTCAGGAACAGGTCAACCGCATAGCCCGGAGGTGGATGCCAAAATCATCGCCAGCGGCCCTGATTCGTCCAGATTCGACGCGGGCAGCGGCAAAATTTTCACAAAAAAACGGCGAATCAGGACTCCTTGCCCTGATTCACCGAATGTTGAGCGCGTCAGTCCTCGCTGTCGTCGTCCGATTCGCGCTTGGCAAGCGCCGCACCGAGAATGTCGCCAAGGCTGGCGCCGCTGTCGGAGGAGCCATACTCCTCGACAGCCTGCTTTTCCTCGGCGGTTTCGCGTGCCTTGATCGACAGGCTGAGCTTGCGGCTCTTCTTGTCGATGTTGGTGATCACCGCGTCGACCTTCTCGCCAACAGCGAAGCGATCGGCGCGCTGCTCGGCACGGTCGCGGCTGAGATCGGCCCGGCGGATGAAGCCGCTGAGCGACTCGCCGACGCTGACTTCGATGCCGTTATCGGTGAGCGACGTGACCGTACAGGTAACGACCTCGCCCTTGCGATGGCTGTCCATCTGGCCGGCAAAGGGGTCTTCGGACAGCTGCTTAATGCCGAGCGAGATACGCTCCTTGTCGATATCGACGTCGAGAATCTTGGCCTTCACCATGTCGCCTTTGTTGAAGCCCTCGAGAGCGGCTTCGCCAGTGGCTTCCCAGCTGATGTCCGAAAGGTGGACAAGACCGTCGATCTCCTCGGTCAGCCCGACAAACAGGCCAAACTCGGTGATGTTGC
>CAJWVJ010000020.1 GCA_913048595.1 uncultured Alphaproteobacteria bacterium
CCTCGGACATGAAGTTCGACGGCCGCAAGATGCGCCGCCTGACCCCGGCCGAAATGGCGCAGATCGCCGGCCGCGCCGGCCGCCACACGAACGACGGCACCTTCGGCGTTACCGACGGGTGCGAGCTGCCGGAGCCGGAGATCGTCGAGGCCATTGAGCAGCACCGCTTCGAGCCGATCCGCAATTTCTGGTGGCGGTCGCGGGAGATCGACTTCTCATCGGTCGCCGATCTCCTGGCCTCTCTCGAGGTGCCGCCGCCGATGCCGTTCCTGTTCCGCAAGGCTGATGCCATCGACCATCGCGCCCTGGCTGTTCTGGCCGAACGCCGGACGGTTGCCGACCGCGCCGTCGGCGTGGCGCAGGTGCGTCTGCTGTGGGATGTGGCCTGTATTCCCGATTTCCGGCAAAGCCTGAATGATGATCATTATGACCTTCTGGCCAATCTCTATGGTCAGCTTGCCGAGCATGGCAGGCTTGGCAACGAGATGGTCGGCCGGGCGATGTCGCAACTCGACAGGCTGGATGGCGATATCGATACTTTGATGACACGTCTTGCCTATATTCGCACATGGACCTATGTCACACAGCGTGCGGACTGGACAGACAACCCTGCCGAATGGCAGGATCGGACGCGCTCGATCGAGGACCGGCTTTCCGACAGCCTTCATGAAAGGCTTTCGGAACGGTTCGTTGACCGGCGGGCTGCGCATTTGAGCCGCAAGTTGAAGGAAACAAGGAATCTGATGGCCTCGGTGAAGAGTGACGGTACGGTGCTGGTCGAAGGCGAGGAGGTCGGCGTTCTCGACGGCTTTGTGTTTCGGCCGACGCTGACTGAAGGCGACGAAAAATCCACCATTCTGGCGGCGGCGCGGCGCGGTCTGCCTGAAGAGATCGAATCCCGCGTGCGGGCCTTCGCTGCGTCGGCGACGCCGGCGTTCAGGCTGAATGAGGAAGGCCAGATCAGTTGGCGTGACTCGGTCGTGGCGCGGCTGGTTCGCGGTGACGGTCTCTACGCCCCGCGCCCGGACCTTGTCAGCAGCGATCTGCTGTCGATCGACCAGGCACAGCGGCTGAATGCGCGCCTGTCCGAATTCGTCGCCGAGCATGTTCGCGAAGTCCTTGGCAGGCTTGTTGTTCTGGAAGCCGCGGAAAGCGCGCCGCTGCCAGAACGCAAGGCGCCACGTGCGAAGGTGCAGCCGGAAAAGCCCGATGCGCCCGAAGACGAGCTGACCGGCCCAACCAAGGATGAGATCGCCGCCGCACCGCCTGTCGAGCAGCCCGAGATCACCGATTCCGGGGACGCCGCGCCGACCCCGCTGTCAGGCGCTGCCAAGGGGCTCGCCTTCACGCTGTTTGAAGGTCTCGGCACGCTGCCGTCCGTCGCGGTCGCGCAGCAGCTTCGCGGCCTGTCCGAAACCGACAAGCCGCGCCTTGCCAGGCTGGGTCTGCGGTTCGGGGTCGAGACAGTATATCTGCCGGACCAGCTGAAGCCGGCGCAGATCGAATTGCGGGCGCTGTTGTGGAATCTCTATCACGGCACCGACGGCGTGTTCCATGCGCCGCCGACCGCTGGCCGCGTGGCCATCGATGCTGTTGACGGCGTTCCCGATGAATTCTGGCTTGCCTGTGGCTATCGCCGGCTTGGCGGGCGGGTGATGCGGGTCGATATGGTCGAGCGTGTCGCCTTTGTCGTGCGCAATGCCGCGCGCGAGGGCCAGTTCCGGATGAATGAGGAAATGCTCTCGCTTGCCGGCGCCACGCGCGAGCAGATGGCGGCGATGCTTCTCGACCTGAACTGCAAGGTGGTCGGCGAGGAGCCGGACGAGGACCCCGAGAAGCCGCCCATCCAGATTTTCGAGCGGGTGCGCCGTCAGCGTCCTGCCGGGAGCCAGCAGGACCGCCGCCGCCGCGAGGCCGGCGACAAGTCGCGTCAGGCGGACCGGAAGTCCAAGGGCAAGCCCGGGCGCAAGGGCAGCGGGCCACGGCGCGACAGGTCGAAGCATGACAGCAAGGACCGGCCGCAGAATTTCACCGCGAAAAGCCGCGAGCCTGATCCGGATTCCCCCTTCGCCGTGCTGGCCGGGCTGAAGCTGAAATCGTGACCGGCGACGGCGGCACCGAAAAGGCGCTGCGGCTGGACAAATGGCTGTGGTACGCGCGCTTTTTCAAGACCCGCGCCAACGCTACAAGGGCGATATCGGGCGGCCGTTTCCGGCTTGACGGCGAGGTGATGAGCAAGCCGCATCGCGCCGCGCAGCCCGGTCAGGTCCTGACCTTTGTGCAGGGCGAACGGGTGCGGGTGATCAGGATTGTCGCGCTGGGAAGCCGGCGTGGCCCGCCCACCGAGGCGGCCGAGCTCTATGAGGATCTGTCGCCCGAGGCACCGAAACGCCGTGACGAGCGCGAGACGGAACCGGAATTCGAAATGCGCGAGAAGGGCGCCGGACGACCGACCAAACGGGCGCGCCGCGAAACACAGAAGCTGAAGACTGGCCTTGGATAGGGCCGTGGAAAGGACATGATCATGCTGGCGAAGCTGGGAAGCTGGATCAAGGATTTCACCGAGGATGAGACGGCGGCGCCCACCGGCGACGCCGAATGGGCACAGACGCTTGCCGGGCTTCTGGTCGAGGCGGCGATGGCCGATGGCGAGCTGGATCCGGACGAGAGACGCCAGATCGCGAGGGTTCTTCACGGCCAGCTCGAGCTTGGAGAGGCGGCCATTGGAAAGATGATTGATGACGCGCTGGCAAGCCATGAGGCGCGTGTCGAAATCCATGGGCTGACCCGTGCCATCAGGGCCGAGACCGAGCCGGAGGACCGCGTCGCCATCATGGAGATGGCCTGGATGGTGGTGCTTGCAGATGGCGAGCTTCATGATTACGAGGCACAGCTGATGCGGCGTCTTGCCGGGCTGCTCTATGTCGATGACATCGATTCCGGCCGGGCCGCCAGGCGGGCCCGTGCCAGGCTTGCCTGACCGCGCTGATCTGGGCCTTGTGAGAGGCCCGTGATTGCGATACAAAACTGCGCCCAATTGCCCGGCTCAATTGCCCGGCGCGAACGCGCCAGAGGAGCGTCATAGATGACCTATATCGTCAATGATAACTGCATCAACTGCAAATACACCGACTGTGTCGAGGTATGCCCCGTGGACTGCTTCTACGAGGGCGAGAACATGCTTGTGATTCATCCTGATGAATGTATCGATTGTGGCGTCTGCGAGCCGGAATGTCCGCCTGAGGCGATTCTGCCCGATTCCGAGCCGGCCGCCGAGAAATGGCTGGAGATCAATCGCGAGATGTCGGAAATTTGGCCGAACATCGTGCAGCGTTCCGATCCGATGCCGAACGCCGAGGCAGCCAAGGAAGAAACCGGCAAATTCGAGAAGCACTTCTCGCGCAATCCGGGCGAGGGCAGCTGACCCTTACAGTGGCAGGCGACAGGCGCGAATGTCGTCCCGGATTTGATTCTCACGTTAATTTCGGTTATAATACAAAGTAGTTACAACATCAGTCCAGCGACACCCCGCATCCTGTCTATCCCCGCCTGAGGCGCGGGCTGGTTTCGGGCTCGGGTCGTCTTGGCTGTGATCCGGGCGATGCCCCGCCATGCCACAAGGCAGGCAGGTGACACGGCCGGAGGGGACAAATACCGGGCCGCAGGGCTCAGGACGAGCAGGGAATAGATATGGCGAAGAAGACAGAAGCGGCTTTCAAGGAAGATGATTTCGTAGTGTATCCGACCCACGGTGTCGGCCGTATCCTGGGGACCGAGACCCGCGAGATCAGCGGCACCACGATCGAGATGCTTGTCGTCCGGTTCGAGCATGACCGGATGACCCTGCGCGTGCCGATGGAGAAAGCGCGATCGCTCGGCCTTCGCACGCTCAGCTCGAAGAAGCAGATGGAGCAGGCCATCACCACCCTCCAGGGCAAAGCCCGTGTGCGCCGTACCATGTGGTCGCGCCGCGCCCAGGAATATGAGACCAAGATCAAGTCAGGCGACCCGGTCTCGATTGCCGAAGTCGTCCGCGACCTGCATCGCCGCACCAACCAGTCGGAGCAATCCTATTCCGAGCGCCAGATGTATCAGGCGGCTCTGGAGCGTCTGGCCCGCGAGTTCGCCGCGATCGAGAAGATCGACCAGGAGGCGGCTGCCATGAGGCTTGAGGATTTGATGGACGTCGCCTGACTTTCGGGCTGAAACGGATGTTCAGGGGCGGCTTCTGCCGCCCTTTTTCATGCTGCCAGGTCCGGGTCTGCGGCCTTTTCCCGGCCGGGTGGCGGGCCTGCCGGCAGGATGGTCCGCAAATTTGCGACCATCTTCCGTCCCGATGATTCACGGCGGAAAATTTTGTGCTATTGTGCCGCCATGGCCAACGCATTCATTCAGGAAAAAGAGCTGTTCCCCATCCAGCCGCCCTTTGACAGCGGCATGATGGACAGGGGCCTGCACAAAATCTATTTCGAACAGTGCGGGCGGGCAGATGGCCGCGCCGTTCTGTTTCTGCATGGCGGGCCGGGCGCCGGGATCTCGGCAACCCACCGGCGGCTTTTCAACCCTGACAGGTTCCGCTGTGTGCTGTTCGACCAGCGGGGATGCGGGCGGTCCACCCCGCATGGCGAGACCGCGCAGAACACCACTCAGGACCTGATCGCCGATATCGAGGCGCTGCGCGTCAAGCTTGGCATAGATACATGGATGCTGTTCGGCGGGTCATGGGGAAGCACCCTAGCGCTTGCCTATGCGATTGCCCATCCGGAACGGGTCACCGGCCTTGTGCTGCGCGGCATCTTCCTTGGCACCCGCCCCGAGGTGGACTGGTTCCTCCAGGACATGGGACGTTTCTTCCCCGAGGCCTATCAGGAATTCCTGACCTTCCTGAATCGTGACGAGCGCGACGATATCCTGATGAGCTATCACGAAAGGCTGACAAGCGATCAGGCGCTTGTTCATCAGCCGGCAGCGGAACGCTGGGCATCGTACGAGACTAGCTGCTCGACATTGCGCGCCGGGGCGCGCCGGGTGACCGGCAAGTCGGCGCTCAGCATGGCGCGGCTGGAAGCGCATTATTTTGTCAATGACTGCTTCCTGCCACCTGACCACATCATGTCGAATATCAACGTCATCCGGCATCTTCCGGCGCATATCATCCAGGGGCGGCATGATGTCATCTGCCCGCCGATGACGGCGCACAGGCTTGCCGAAGCCTGGGGAGGGCAGGCGACGCTTCGGCTGGTGGATGATGCCGGTCATTCGACCTTTGAAAGCGGGATTGCGCACGCGTTGCTGGCGGCGCTGGACGAGTTCGCGGTCTGACAAGGCATGTTTTGCTCTCCTCATAACATGTAAAAGCCGTTAGCCTTTCTACTGATGCGGATTCCGTATTCAGAGCGTGTATTCCCGCTCTGCGCACATTGACGAGGCCAGGCCATGACCACCGACGCGCCGGTTGAACGGCATCACCGGATCACAAACAACAACGCCATCGACCTTCACGTTGGCAAACGGGTGCGGCTTCGCCGAACCCTTCTCGGGCTGAGCCAGGAGCAGCTCGGGGCAGAGCTCAACATCACCTTCCAGCAGGTGCAGAAATATGAACGCGGCGCCAACCGGATCAGCGCCTCGCGGCTCTGGGACCTGAGCCAGATTCTGGATGTCCCGGTCAGTTATTTCTTCGATGACATGTCCGAGGCCACCATGAAAAGCTCGCCACGGCGGGTGGCGCGCGGCGTCAATGCCGGCGATGGCGAGGGCGGCGATCACAAGGACCCGATGGCGCGGCGCGAAACGCTTGAGCTTGTGCGGGCTTATTATACAATCAAGCAACCGACGGTTCGCAAGCGCGTGTCGGAAATGGTCAAGTCGATTGCCGTGACGCTGGCAGGTGACTGACCGGGGTTGTGTTTTAATGCCTGCCGGTTGCGCCGCGCCGGATGCGCACCCAGATGGGTGACAGGAGGAGTTTTCCATGGCCAATGACACCGCATCGGGAACCGGTTCGCCGGCAGATCTTGCCGGAATCAGCTTCGAGGATGCGCTTCGCGAGCTTGAAACCATTGTCGCCTCGCTTGAGCGTGGCGATGTCTCGCTTGACGATGCCATCACGGCGTTTGAACGCGGCACGGCCCTGAAGGCGCATTGCCAGGCCCGCCTGGAAGAGGCGCGCATGAAGGTTGAGCAGATTCGCGTCCCTGCGGAAGGGGCCGCGCCGGACACCGCCACGCCCTTCAGCGCCGACGAGTAGCGCATGTCGCTGCCCGCCTCGGTTCGCGACGACGCGTCCGCCATTGAAACCCATCTCGAACGCCTGTTTGACGGCATGACCGGTCCTGCCACCCGGCTGTCCGACGCCATGCGCTATGCCACAATGAATGGTGGCAAGCGGCTTCGGGGCTGCCTTGTCCTTGCCGCCGCGCGGCTGGCAAATGACGGCGACCTGCCGGACGGCGCGATGAATGTGGCGTCGTCGGTGGAATGTCTTCACGCCTATTCGCTGATCCATGATGATCTTCCGGCGATGGATGATTCCGATACCCGCCGGGGCAAGCCGTCCTGCCACATCGCCTTTGACGAGGCGACGGCGATCCTTGCCGGTGACGCGCTGCAGACCGTGGCGTTCGATCTTCTGGCCATGCCGGCAACCCATGCCGACGGCATGGTGCGGGCGGCGCTGGTGCTGGCCCTTGCAGGGGCCGCCGGTCTCGATGGCATGGCGGGTGGCCAGATGCTTGACCTGGAGGCCGAGTCCCGCGTCATGTCGCTTGACGAGGTGCGCCGGATGCAGGCGATGAAGACCGGGGCGCTGATCCAGTATGCCGCCGCTGCCGGCGGGATTCACGCCGGTGCGGAGGCCGACCTTCAGACCGCGCTTGAATTATATGCCCGTGACCTCGGCCTTGCCTTCCAGATTGCCGATGACCTGCTGGATTATGATGGCGATGCCGCGCTTCTTGGCAAGCCGGCAGGACAGGACGCCGACCGTGGCAAGGCAAGTTTTGTCGCTCTGATGGGCCTGGAGCCTGCCAGGCAGGCCGCGGCGCAACTGATTGACGGTGCCGAGGCGGCGCTGGCCCCCTGGGGAACGGCGGCCGATCCGCTGTGTTTTATCGCGCGATTCGCTATTGAACGGCGGTCATGATAGTTTCTATCTCGTACAAAGTTGATTGAAAGGGCCGGCCACCCCCCTCGGCCGGTGCGAACATGACGGCAACACCCCTGCTCGACAGGATCGCCAGCGTCGATGATCTGCGCCGGCTGTCCGAGGGCGACCTCCAGCGACTTGCCAGTGAGCTGCGCGCCGCAACCATCGGCGCGGTGTCGAAGACAGGCGGTCATCTTGGTGCCGGGCTCGGTGTGGTGGAACTGACCGTCGCGCTGCACTACGTGTTCCAGACGCCGCATGACCGGCTGATCTGGGATGTCGGGCATCAGGCCTATCCTCACAAAATTCTGACCGGTCGGCGTGACGGCATCGAGACGCTTCGTCAGAAGGGCGGTTTGTCGGGCTTCACCAAACGTAGCGAATCCGAATTCGACCCGTTCGGTGCCGGCCATTCCTCGACTTCGATCTCGGCCGGCCTTGGCATGGCCGTTGCCAGCGACATGCAGGGCATCCAGCGCAATGTCATCGCGGTCATCGGCGATGGCGCGATGAGCGCCGGCATGGCGTTTGAAGGCATGAATAATGCCGGCGCCTCGGATTCGCGCCTGATCGTCATCCTGAATGACAACGACATGTCGATCGGCCAGCCGGTCGGCGCGATGAGCAGCTATCTCTCGCGGCTGATCACCTCGGAACCTTTCCATTCGATCCGCGACCTGATGCGCGAGGTGGCAAGCCGCTTCCCTGCCGAGATCGAACGCACCGCGCGGCGTGCCCGCGAGGCCGCGCGCGACCTGATCAGTGGCAATTCGGTGTTCAGCCAGCTTGGATTTCTGCATATCGGTCCGATTGACGGACATGACATATCGCATCTTCTGCCGGTTCTGAAGAACATCCGCGACGGCCATGCGCGCGGGCCGGTTCTTGTCCATGTCGTCACCGAAAAGGGCAAGGGTCATCCCTTTGCCGGGCCATCGGCCGAGAAATATCACGCCGTGCCGAAATTCGATGTCATCACCGGCACGCAGCATAAGCCGGCAGGCAACGCGCCGAGCTACTCCGCCGTCTTCGCCGACAGCCTGATCGCCGAGGCCGAGGCCGATGAACGTATTGTGGCGATCACCGCGGCGATGCCGTCTGGCACCGCCGTCGACAAGATCAGGACGCGCTTTCCCAACCGGGTCTTCGATGTCGGCATTGCCGAGCAGCATGCCGTCACCTTTGCCGCCGGCCTGGCGACCGAGGGGATGAAGCCGTTCTGCGCCCTCTATTCGACCTTCCTGCAGCGCGGCTATGACCAGCTGGTGCATGATGTCGCCATCCAGAACCTGCCGGTGCGCTTCGCCATCGACAGGTCGGGCGTTGTCGGCAATGACGGGGCGACCCACGCCGGCGTCTATGACATCGCCTATCTGTCCTGTCTTCCGAACATGGTCATCATGTGCCCGTCGGACGAGGCGGAACTGGTGCATATGGTGGCCACAGTGGCGGCCCATGATTCCGGTCCCAGCGCGGTACGCTACCCACGCGGCGAGGGGGTGGGAGTCGACATGCCCGAGCGCGGCGATGTCCTGCCGATCGGCCGTGGCCGCGTCATTCGCCAGGGTCAGGGAACCGCCATCCTGTCTCTCGGCACGCGGCTTGCCGACTGTCTTGCCGCGGCTGAAGAGGTGCCTGGCGGCGAGGGCTTTACCATCGCCGATGCCCGCTTTGCCAAGCCTCTGGACACTGCGTTGCTGGATGAACTGGCGACAGGCCATGACCGGCTTCTGATCGTCGAGGAGAACAGCCCCGGTGGTTTTTCGGCACATGTGCTGCAATATCTTGCCAATGCCGGCCATCTTGATGGTGCGCTTGCCGTTCGCTGCCTGTCGCTTCCCGACAGGATGCTGGATCATGACAGCCAGTCGGGCCAGCTGGCGCTTGCCGGGCTTGACCGGGCGGGGATTGCCGCCGCGCTTACCGCCATGACCGGTGCGGCGAAGGCCAATCAGGTAAAGGCAGGCGCGGCAAAATCCGGAAAGCAAAGCAAGGGCTGACGTGGCGCCTGCCGGCGACAAGGCGGCTGTGATGCGCGCCGATGCGCTGATGGTGGCGCGTGGTCTTGCCGGATCGCGCAAGCGTGCGCAGACTATGATCGCCGAGGGCCTTGTGCTTGTCGACGGCCAGCCCCTTGCCAAGCCTGCGAAGAAGCTTCCCGCCACTGCCGATCTCACCACCACGGCCCCTGACATCCCCTGGGTCAGCCGCGGCGCGCTGAAGCTTGTCGGCGGGCTGGACGCCTTTCCGGCGATTGACCCGGACGGGCTGTTCTGCGCCGATATCGGGGCCAGCACCGGCGGCTTTACCGAGGTGCTGCTGGCGCGGGGGGCGGTGCATGTCGTCGCTGTCGATGTCGGCCACGGGCAGCTTCATCCCTCGCTTGCCGGCGATGCGCGGGTGGAATCCCTCGAAGGTGTCAATGCCCGCCATCTTCAGGCCGCCGATTTCGCCACCCCGCCGCAGCTGATTGTCTGTGACGCCTCCTTCATCTCTTTGACCAAAGTGTTGCCGGCAGTGATGGAACTTGCCGCGCCGGATGCCTGGCTTCTGGCGCTGATCAAGCCGCAGTTCGAGGTTGGCCGGGCGCAGATTGGCAAGGGCGGCATTGTGCGCGACCGTGAAACCGTCGCCGACGCGGTGGCGCGGATCGAACACTGGCTTGTCGCGGATATGGGGTGGCATCTGAATGGTACCGCGCCGTCACCCATCGACGGGCAGGATGGCAATCGGGAATTCCTGCTGGCAGGGCGAAAGGGCCGGAACCCCTAGAACAGGCCGCACTGCGCCTTGTGGCGCATCACGGCGTCGGCAAGGGTGATGGCCATCATCGCCTCGGCAACAGGCACGCCGCGAATGCCGACGCAGGGGTCGTGCCGTCCCTTTGTCACCACATCGACATCCGCGCCATCCAGATCGACCGAGCGGCGCGGCGTCAGGATCGAGCTTGTCGGCTTGATGGCGATGCGGACAACAAGCTGCTGGCCGGTGGAAATGCCGCCAAGCACCCCGCCATTGTTGTTGTTCAGGAATTCCGGGCCGTCTGGTCCGGCGCGCATCTCGTCTCCCGCCTCGCGGCCATCCATCGCGGCAAGGCCGAAGCCGCCGCCGATTTCGATGCCCTTGACGGCATTGATGGTCATCATCGCCGCGGCGAGGTCGCTGTCCAGCTTGCCATAGATCGGCTGGCCAAGACCGGCCGGTATGCCGTCGGCCACAATTTCGAGAATGGCACCGGCTGAGCTGCCATCCTTGCGCACCCCGTCGAGGTATGCTTCCCATTCCGCCGCCGCCACAGGGTCGGGGCAAAAGAACGGATTATTCGCCGTCTCGTTCCAGTCGAGGCGGCTGCGGTCGATGGCGTGAGGGCCGATCTGAACGACACCGCCGTGCACGCGGTAGCCTTCACCAAGAACGGTCTGAAGCATCTGGTCGGCGATGGCGCCGGCAGCCACACGCACCGCTGTCTCACGCGCCGACGACCGGCCGCCGCCGCGATAGTCGCGAATGCCGTATTTTCCCTGATAGGTGAAATCGGCATGGCCCGGGCGGAACTGCCGCGCAATCTCGCCATAATCCTTGGACCGCTGGTCCTTGTTGCGGATCAGCATCGCCACCGGCGTGCCGGTGGTCATCCCCTCGAAGACACCTGACAGAATCTCGATCTCGTCATCCTCGCGGCGCTGTGTGACAAACCGGCTCTGGCCAGGCTTGCGGCGGTCGAGATAGGGCTGGATCACGGCCTCGCTGATCGGCAGGCGCGGCGGAACACCATCGACAATGCAGCCGATGCCGGCCCCATGGCTTTCACCGAAACTGGTAAAGGAGAACAGCTTTCCGAAACTGTTATCCGACATGTCAGACGACCGAGATGTCGGGCGCGTCAACCGCCTTCATGCCGACAACGTGATAGCCGCAATCGACATGATGCGTCTCGCCGGTCACACCGGAAGACAGGTCGGACAGAAGATAGAGGCCGGCACCGCCGACATCATCCAGCGTGACATTGCGCTTCAGCGGCGAGTTGTACTCGTTCCACTTCAGAATGTAGCGGAAATCGCCGATACCCGAGGCGGCAAGCGTCTTCATCGGGCCGGCGGAAAGGCCGTTCACCCGGATGTTGCGGCCGCCGAGATCAACGGCGAGATAGCGGACCGAGGCCTCGAGCGCGGCCTTGGCGACGCCCATGACATTGTAGTGCGGCATAACCCGCTCGGCCCCGTAATAGGTCAGGGTCAGCAGCGAGCCGCCATCCTTCATCATCGCCGTCGCCTTGCGGGTGATTTCGGTAAAGGAATAGACCGAGATGTCCATGGTGCGCTGGAAATTGCCGCGGGTGGTATCAACATAGCCGCCTTTCAGTTCTTCCTTGTCGGAATAGGCGATGGCATGAAGAACAAAGTCGAGATCGCCCCACTCCGAGGCCAGCCGGTCAAAGACGGAATCGACGCTTGCCTCGTCCGTGACATTACATGGCAGGACAAGCTTGCTGCCGACGGACTCGGCAAGGGGGCCGACACGCTTCTGAAGCGCCTCGCCCTGAAAGGTAAAGGCCAGCTCGGCGCCCTGTTCGGCAAGCTTGGATGCAATTCCCCAGGCAATCGACCGCTCGTTGGCGACGCCCATGATCAGCCCGCGCTTGCCTGCCATTACACCCGAAGAAGTCTGCTCCGACATGTCACTCCTGCCTTTTATGTCAACCGTTCCAATCGCGCGCCAATATGGCACGGCTGATTCGCCATAACAAGACAGGCCATAACAAGACAGGCCGGCCGCGATTCGGCCAGCCTGCCAGTGATGCCAGAAACCCTGCCTATCGAAGCGAGTAGGTTGTCTGACGTGTCAGTTCAACGCGCTCGTTGGGGCTGAGTGAATTGTTTGTCTCG
This sequence comes from uncultured Alphaproteobacteria bacterium, assembly GCA_913048595.1. GTDB lineage: Bacteria > Pseudomonadota > Alphaproteobacteria > Puniceispirillales > Puniceispirillaceae > UBA8309. The sequence goes on from CAJWVJ010000020.1 coordinate 12,034, forward strand.
ACGGTGATGATGCGGTTATCAACTTCGATACGCGTGCGATAGCCGGTAATCTCCTGGATCGTTTCCTCGATCATCACAGTGCGCACATTGCAGACTTCCTGCTGGCGATAGCCGATGATCTGCTGGCCACCCTGATTCTTTTTCTTGGCGTGCTCACGGCCCAGAAGTGCGCCGACCACTGCGCCGGCGGCGCCGGCCCCCTCCTGGTCTGAGGTCTTGTTGCCGATGGCCGAGCCGATCACGCCGCCAATGATCATGGCGCCTAGATCGCTGTTCTGATTGTTGTTGCCGGCCGATGCCTGACCATAGACGGGCACGTCCTGCGTTTCGCAGACCCGTTCGTCTGACGGTGTCTTGCGGATATAGCTTGTGCGGATCGGGTCGGAGTTGGTGACGGTGCCGAGAACGGTTTCGATGCGGGTTTCCGATGTTGCCGGCATCGCCATCAGCGCACCAAAGGTAATGGTTGCGGCGATGACAGCGTTGGTCCGGCGTGAGGATTTAAGACGTGGCATGCGATGCCTCCTGCCTGTGAATTTGCTCTGATAATTCTCTAGCCGCGAATTTGTACCAAAATGTGGCAAGTCATCCGCCGTTTTGCCGCAGCATCCATTTTCGCGCCATATTGCCAACGGCAAAGCCGCAACCCATCTATGGACGGCATACAACAGACGGCCATGGGCCGAAACGCCGGAGACAGACATCCATGCAGATCGAAGCGGGAACGGATCCCTTCACCCTTTTTGACAGCTGGTACGCCGAGGCTGTCGAGGCCGAAATAAACGACCCCGACGCCATCGCGCTTGCCAGTGTCGATCCCGACGGCATGCCGTCGGTTCGCATGGTGCTCCTCAGACAATGGTCGCGGGAGGGGTTTTTCTTTTTCACCAACTACGAAAGCCGCAAGTCCGGCGAGCTTCTCGCCACCGGCAAGGCGGCTTTCTGCCTTCACTGGAAAAGCCTTCGCCGTCAGGTGCGGGTGGTCGGCCATGTCAGCAAGGCAAGCCCCGAGCGTTCGGATGGTTACTTCGCCTCGCGCGGCCGTGGCAGCCGCATCGGCGCCTGGGCGTCCGAGCAGTCGCGTCCGCTGGCCTCGCGCGAGGCGCTTGCCAGCGCCGTGGCCGAGGTCGAGGCGCGCTTCCCCGAAGACGTGCCGCGTCCGCCGCATTGGGGCGGCTTCATGATCGTGCCGCAGGAAATCGAATTCTGGGCCGATGGCGAGCACCGCCTTCATGACCGGTTCCGCTTCACGCCCGACGGCAAGGGCGGATGGGATATCCAGCGCCTCAATCCCTAGCGGGGACCGGTCGGTCTCGCCAAGCCTAAACACGTCAAAACAGGTCGCATGGCAGACGCAATTTCTGCGTTGTCCTGCCTAATATCCCCTTATGTCGGGGAGGCCGCGCCGCATGCCGGCATATCCAGACCCGCGCCGTTGAGTCTGAAACCGCAGCACTGGACGGATCGCCAGACAGGGGCGCCGTGCGACGGGTCATGCGGTTGGTCATATGGGAGGTGCCGTCATGAAGACGCACGCACGTGTTGTTGTTATCGGGGGCGGGGTGGTCGGCGTCAGCGCGCTCTACCATCTGGCTAAAAAGGGCTGGTCCGACGTTGTCCTGGTTGAGCGCAAGGAGCTGACCTCGGGATCGACATGGCACGCTGCCGGCCTGCTGCCGCTGTTCAACATGTCCTATTCCGTGGGGCAGATTCACAAATATTCGGTGAAGTTCTATCAGGAGCTTCAGGAAGAAACCGGCATGAATGTCGGTTTCCGCAATGTGTCGAACATCCGCCTTGCCCAGACCGAGGACCGGATGGATGAATATCGGCAGTATGCCGGCGTCGCCAGCACCATCGGCGTGGATGTCGATTTCCTGACTCCGGACGAGGTGCGCGATATCTGGCCGCTCTGCAACACCGAGGGGCTTGTCGGCGCGATCCGCCACCCGGGCGACGGCTATATCCAGCCTGCCGACCTGACTCAGGCGCTGGCCCGCGGGGCCCGTGACCGGGGTGCCGAAATCTATCGCAACACCACCGTCACCGGCATCTCCCGCACCGAGGCTGGCGAATGGAAGGTGACAACCGACAAGGGCGAGATCACCTGCGAACATGTGATCAGCGCCACCGGCAATTTCGCGTGCCAGACAGGCCGCATGGTCGGACTGAACGTGCCGGTGATTCCGGTCGAGCACCAGTATATCGTCACCGAGCCGCATGAGGCCATCAAGGCGCGCCATGCCGAAGGGCTTCCCGAGATGGGTGTTCTTCGTGATTCCGACGGCCGCTGGTATATGCGCGAAGAGGCAGGTGGCCTGATCCTCGGCCCCTATGAGGTCGGTGCGCCGGCCTGCTATGTGGACGGGCCAAGCGCCGATTCCGAATATGAGCTGTTTCAGGAGGATCTGGAACGTCTCGAGCCGCACATCGAATCCGCCATGCACCGGGTGCCCGCATTCGGCGAATCTGGCGTGAAGAAGGTCTATAACGGCGCCATCGCCTATACCCCGGACGGCAACCCGATCATCGGGCCGGCATGGGACGTGCCGAATTTCTGGCTGAGCGAAGGTCACAGCTTTGGCATCACCGCTGCAGGCGGCGCCGGATGGCAGCTTGCCGAATGGATCGTCGAGGGTGAGCCGACCATCGACATGCTTGGCGTCGACCCGCGCCGTTATGGCAGCTACACCACCGAGTCCTACCTAAAGGCGAAGAATGAGGAAGCCTACGAGAATGTCTTCGTCATCCACTATCCCGACGAGGAACGCGGCGCCGCGCGCCCGCTTCGCACCGCCCCCTGCTATGACCGTCTGAAGGCGCTTGGCGCTGTCTTTGGTCAGAAATTCGGCTGGGAGCGCGCCAACTGGTTCGCGCCGGAAGGCACGCCGCAGGAAGACCACTGGTCGTTCCGCCGGTCCGACTGGTTCGAGCATGTCGGAAACGAGGTGCGACACACGGCGGCGCATGCCGGCCTTCTCGACATGTCCGCCTTTGCCAAATGCCGGCTGTCAGGCCCCGGCGCCGAGGCGTTTCTCGACAATCTGACAGCCAACAAGCTGCCCAAGGGCATTGGCCGGGTGTCGCTGTCACATGCGCTGACCGAACGTGGCGGCGTTCATTCCGAATACACCATCCAGCGCGAATCGGCCGACAGCTTCTATATCGTCTCGGCCGGCGCGAACCAGCGGCTTGACCATGACTGGATCAAGAAGCGCCTGCCGGATGACGGCTCGGTGCGGTTCGACAATCTCACCAACTCCATCGGTGTGCTGGTTCTTGCCGGGCCGCGCTCGCGCGATATCCTGCAGAAGCTAACCCGCACCGACCTCTCGAACGCCGGCTTCCCGTGGCTGTCGAGCCGGCTGATCGATGTGAACATGGCCCCTGCCATGGCCTTCCGCATGAATTATGTCGGCGAGCTGGGATGGGAGCTTCACCACCCGATCGAATATCAGAACCATATTTTCGACGCGCTGATGGAGGCCGGGGCCGAGTTCCATCTGAAGCCGTTCGGCATCCGCGCCATGGACGCCATGCGGCTGGAGAAATCCTACCGTATGGTCGGCACCGAGCTGTCGATCGAATATGCCGCGCTTGAAAGCGGCCTCGACCGTTTCGTGCATCTTAACAAGGGTGACTTCATCGGCCGTCAGGCGCTGAGTGAATGGCAGCAGCGCGGCTTCGCCAATGCCATGGTGACACTCGAGGTGCATGACACCGTCGACGCGGACGTCATCGGCGGCAACCCGGTGATGCTTCCCGGCGGCGAGGTGATCGGCCGCGCCACCAGTGGCGGCTACGGCTTCCGCATCGACAAGTCGCTGGCGATGGCGATGGTGCGCCCCGACCTGGCCGAGATCGGCACAAAGGTGGAAATCGACATTCTGGACAGGCGGCTGACCGCCACCATTGTCGAGGAATCGCCCTACGACCCGACAAACGAAAAGCTGCGCGCCTAGGCAGGTACAGGAAGAAAAGACGATGGATGATACAGCAACAGCAGGCCGCCGTTCACGCCGCGGTGGCGGGCGTGACGCCCGTCGGCAACTCCGCGCAGGTGGCGGTGTCCAGTCAGCGCCCTACATCACCCGCAACATCCCGCCTGTCGATATCCTGAGCGACGAGGCGGCCGAGATCATAGAGGCCAATGCCGAGACCATCCTTGAAGAGATCGGCATCGATTTTCTCGAGGATGAAGAGGCGCTGGCGATCCTCAAGGACGCCGGCTGTGATGTCTGTGGCGAGCGTGTGCATTTCCCGCGGGGCCTGGCCCGCACGCTGTGCGGGACGGCGCCGTCAAGCTACACCCAGCATGCGCGCAATCCGGCCAGATCGGTCGAGATTGGCGGCAACAACATGGTGTTCGCGCCTGTCTACGGCCCACCCTTTGTCCGTGATCTGGAGAATGAGCGCCGCTACGCCACCATCGAGGATTTCCGGAATTTCGTGAAGCTTGTCTACATGCTTCCCGGGTTCCACCATTCCGGCGGCACGGTTTGCGAGCCTGTCGACCTGCCGGTCACGAAGCGGCATCTGGAAATGATCTATGCGCATCAGCGCCTGTCCGACAAGCCCTATATGGGATCGGTCACCGCGCCGGAACGGGCGCAGGACACGGTCGATATGTCGAAGGTGCTCTTTGGTGAGGATTTTCTCGAGACCAACACCGTGACCACCAGTCTGATCAACGCCAACTCGCCGATGACCTGGGACGGCACCATGCTGGGGGCGCTCAAGGTCTATGCTCGCAACAACCAGGCCTGCATCACCGCGCCCTTCATTCTGGCAGGCGCGATGTCGCCGGTGTCTGTTGCCGGCACGCTGGCCCAGACGCTGGCGGAGGCGATGAGTGGGATCGCCTTCACGCAGCTGATCCGCCCGGGCGCGCCGGTTGTCTTTGGCAGCTTCGCCAGCTCGATGTCGATGCAGACAGGCGCGCCGACCTTCGGAACGCCGGAACCCGCCAAGGTTCTGCTGGGATGCGCCAAGCTGGCGCGCCGGCTGAATGTGCCGTTCCGTTCCGGCGGGTCCCTGACAGGCGCGAAGACGGCCGATGCGCAGGCTGCCTATGAATCCGCCAACACCATCATGCCGACGGTGCAGGGCGGGGTGAATTTCGTGCTTCATGCCGGCGGGTGGATGGAAGGCGGGCTTGTCGCCGACTATGCAAAGCTGCTTCTGGACGCCGACCAGCTGACGATGATGCAGTCTGTCGTCGACGGGATCGATGTCTCGGACAATGGCCAGGCGATGGACGCACTACGAGTAACCGGTCCCGGCAAGCATTTCCTTGGCTCAAGCCACACTCAGGCGAATTTCGAGACGGCCTTCTGGCGCTCGGATATGGCCGACAACACCACCTTCGAGCAGTGGTCTGCCGAAGGATCGGTGGAAAGTCACGAGCGTGCCCGCAAGCAGGCGGCCGAGATGCTGGAGGCCTACCGGGCACCGGAGATCGACCCGGCCACCGACGAGGCGCTTCGCGCCTTCATCGCCAAGCGGATGGAAGAGCTTCCGGATTCGGAATTCTAGGAACGGCTTGCGATTTCAGGACAGGGCGTCAGCCGCGGAAGCTGGCGCCATATTCCAGCCCGGCATCCATCAGCCAGTCATGGACATAGGCCGCAAAGCTTGTTCGGCAGATCAGCGTGAACCTGTCGCTTTCCCCCGCGATCAGCGTGACCGCGGCGTGCGAGAGCATGGTCTGCGCGCACATGCCGGCGGTGAAGACCGACGGATGCAGGTCAATCGCGCAGCCTTTTGTCAGCACTTGCCGCACGGCCGGCCCGCGAAGCGAGATCGCACAGAGCGCGTCGGTCACATTGGTCGTGGCCGCGTGGACCGACGCCAGATCAATCATCAGCTGGCTGTGAAGATGGCCTTCCTGACCAGCCTCGCACAGCAGCAGATATTCATCCGGTGCCAGCCAGACGAGGGTCCGGTCGCCGACTGTCACGGTGCGGTTGTTCCCGGGAAGCCGGTCACAGCCGGTATGTTTCCTGACGGCAGGCACGATGCCGTCACCGCCGCGAAGGTTCAGCTTGCCAAGGTGCGCCAGCTCGGAGATCACCAGGCCCGGACGCGCGCCGTCGGGTACGTCCGTGGTCCGTGGTGTCTTGCCGGCAAGGGCGGTGCGGCCTGGTGGCCGGCCGCGGTCACTTGCTGCGCTAGCCATTGATGCGCTCTCCCTTCGGATCATAGAACACCGGCTCGACAACCTCGGCCTCGATGACCGCGCCGTCCAGCATCGGCAGATAGACGGTGCCACCCATCAGCGCCCGCCCGCCTTTCAGCATGGCCATGGCGATGGAACTGCCGATATTTGGTGAGAAGTAGGATGATGTGACCTGGCCAAGCATGTCCATCGGCATCGGCTGGTTCGGATCAAGCACGGCGTGCGCGCCCTCGGGAATCACGGTCTTGCGCTCTTTCGTGCGAAGCCCGACAAGCTGCTTGCGGTTGTCAGCCGCCATCGAGGCGCGTTCCAGTGCCCGCTTGCCGATATAGTCCGGCTTCACTTTCGAGACGATCCAGTCCATGCCCAGATCCTGCGGCGTGACCGACCCGTCGGTTTCCTGGCCGACAATGATGAAGCCCTTCTCGGCGCGAAGCACATGCATCGCTTCGGTGCCGTAGGGGGTGATGCCGTAGTCGGCACCGGCCCTCATCAGATGCGTCCAAAGCGCCAGCCCGTGGCGTGCCCTGATGTTGATCTCATAGGACAGCTCGCCGGTGAAAGAGATGCGGAAAATCCGCACCGGCAGGCCGGCGATATGGCCCTCGCGCATGGTCATGAACGGAAAATCGGACGGATCGAGGCTGATATCGATTCCGGCGGCCTTCAGAATCTTGCCGGCATTGGGGCCGGACAGCGTGGCGACAGACCACTCCTCGGTCACCGAGGTCAGATAGACCTTCAGATCAGGCCATTCCGTCTGCAGCCATTCCTCCATCCAGTCGAGGACGCCGGCAGCGCCGCCAGTGGTGGTGGTCATATGGAAGTGGTTCTCGCCAAGGCGGGTGGTGACGCCGTCATCCATCACCATGCCGTCATCCTTCAGCATCAGGCCGTAGCGGCATTTGCCGATGCCGAGCTTCAGCCAGCTGTTGGTGTAGAGGCGGTTCAGGAATTCGGCCGCGTCCGGGCCCTGAATGTCGATCTTGCCAAGTGTCGAGGCATCGAGAAGGCCGGCTGTGGTGCGCGCTGCCAGGACCTCGCGGTCCACCGCCTCGCGCATGGTCTCGCCTTCCTTCGGATAGTACCAGGCGCGCATCCACTGGCCGACATGCTCGAACGTGGCGCCGTTGGCCCGGTGCCAGTCATCCATGCGGGTCAGGCGCACCGGATCGAACAGATCGCCGATGTCACGGCCGGCGATGGCGCCGAAACCCGACGGCGTGTAAGGCATGCGGAAGGTGGTGGTGCCGACCTGCGGGATTTCGTTGCCAAGTGATTCGGCAAGGATGGCGAGGCCATTGATGTTGGATGTCTTGCCCTGATCGGTCGCCATGCCGAGTGTGGTGTAGCGCTTCACATGCTCCACCGACTGATAGCCCTCGCGTACCGCCAGCTTCACATCCGATGCGGTGACGTCATTCTGGAAATCGACAAAGGCCTTTGGCCCTTCGCCTTCGCCCTGTCCGTTGGCGATTTTCCAGGCGGCAAGCGGACGCCAGCTCTGTTTCGGCGCGGCGACCTCGGGGGCGTCGCCCGCCTCGCTGGCAAATCCCGCGGCCCTGGCGGCGGCGATGCCTGCGCGCATGCCGTCGTCAATGGCCTTTTCGGTCGCGAACACGCCGTTTCCGGCGCCGGCGTTGAAGCTGGCTTCGTGAACGGTGGTCGGCTTGAAGCAGAGCTGCTGCTCGTCCCAGCCAAGCTTGCCGCGGGCCTGTGAATGCAGATGGACGGCCGGGGTCAGCCCGCCTGACATCGCCAGAAGATCGCAATCCATATGGACCGGATCATCAAGCACCGCCGAAGCGCCCTCATTGACCGGAGAGATTTCAACCCGCGCGACGCGTTGGGTTCCGGCGGCGATGGTCACGGCGGACCCGCTCATCACCTCGATACCGGCGGCGCGCACCGCCTTGATCAGACCGCCCATCAGGTCACGGCGGAGATCGACGACAACCACATGCGCGCCGGCCTCGTGAAGCGCCAGCGCCGTGCGATAGGCATCGTCATTGTTGGTGAAGACGACGGTGCGGTTTCCGGGCACCACGCCATAGCGGTTGATATAGCTGCGAACCGCGCCCGCCAGCATCACCCCGGGAAGATCATTGCCGGAGAAGACGAGCGGGCGTTCATGCGCGCCCTGGGCCAGAACGGTCTGGCCGGCACGCACCTTCCACAGACGCTGGCGCGGCAGATGCGCCGGCCGCTCGCCAAGATGGTCGGTGACCCGCTCGGTCAGCGTCAGGTAATTGTGGTCCATATAGCCGAACACGGTGGTGCGCGGCAGCAGCGTTACCTCGGGCATCGCGGCAAGCTCTGCCACCACACCGGCAACCCAGTCCGCCGGCGCCCTGCCGTCAATCGACACGTCCGACTCGCCCAGAAGCCAGCCGCCGAATTCATTCTGTTCATCCGCCAGGATCACCCGTGCGCCGGCGCGTCCGGCCTGAAGCGCTGCCATCAGCCCGGCAGCGCCGCCGCCTGCGATCAGCACATCGCAATGCGCGTGGGTCTTCTCATAGCGGTCCGGATCGTCATGGTCATCCGCCACCCTGCCAAGGCCGGCGGCGTTGCGGATGACATGCTCGTACGTCATCCACATCGAGGCAGGCCACATGAAGGTCTTGTAGTAGAAACCCGCCGGGAAGAAACGCTGAAGGATCGAATTCACCGCGCCGACATCGAATTTCAGCGAGGGGAACCGGTTCTGGCTTTCGGCATGGAGCCCGTCATAGAGTTCGACCTGGGTGGCCCGCAGGTTCGGTTCCGCCCTGGCGCCGCGGCCGACGCGAACAAGCGCGTTCGGCTCTTCCGAACCGGCGGCGACGATGCCGCGTGGCCGGTGATATTTGAAGGATCTGCCGACAAGATGGATATTGTTTGCCAGCAGCGCCGAGGCAAGCGTGTCGCCCTCGAATCCCTGGTAGCGTTTTCCGTCAAAGGTGAAGGTGACAGGACGGGACCGATCGATGCGTCCGCCGCTGGCAGCGCGTGACAGCTGTGCTGATGGCCCGCGGGCGAAAAGAGAAATCCCGGTCATGAGCCTACGCCCTGTTTTGCGCGTGATTTCGGTGCCGGTCTGGCGGCGGCCTCGGCGGCGGTGTCACGCCGCCAGCTTTCGGCATGGGCTGCCTTGCCGGCCTTGCTCTTTGGCGTGCTGCCCATAGGGTAGAATTCGACAATCTCGTGCGTGACGGTATCCCGCGCGACATTGAACCAGCGGCGGCATCCGGCGGTATGGCGCCAGCGCTCGAGGAACAGGCCCTTGGGGTTGTCACGAAGGAACAGATAGTCGGCGAACTGGGCGTCGGTCAGGCCGTTCTCGGCAAGCGGTCGGGCGATATGCGCTTCGCCACCACAGGAAAATTCGCTTTCCTCGCGCGGACCGCAATGGGGACAGGTGATCAGAAGCATCTTGTCTCTCTCCGATCCGTGGTCAGTGCGCGACGCCGGCGGCGCCGTGCTCGTCGATCAGCAGGCCGGTCTGGAACCTGTCCAGCGAATAGGGCGCGGCGATGCTGTTCGGCCGGTCATGGGCAATCAGGTCGGCAAACACATGGCCGGACCCCGGCGTCGCCTTGAAGCCGCCGGTGCCCCATCCGCAGTTGAAAAACAGGCCTTCGACATCCGTCTTCGAGATGATCGGCGAGGCGTCGGGACAGGTATCGACGATGCCGCCCCAATGGCGCAGCATGCGAAGCCGGGACAAAACAGGGAACAATTCGACCGCGGCGGCGATCATATGTTCCGGCACCGGAAAAGATCCGCGCTGGGCGTAGGAATTATATTTGTCGACACCGGCGCCAAGCACCATCTCGCCCTTGTCGGACTGGCTGATATACATGTGAACGGCGTTCGACATGATCACTGTGTCGAGGATCGGCTTGATCGGCTCCGACACAAGCGCCTGAAGCGGCCGGCTTG
>CAJWVJ010000021.1 GCA_913048595.1 uncultured Alphaproteobacteria bacterium
AGAACGTGCCGAACAACATGTATTTCGATTTCGAGCTTGGCGACGAGGCCGCCGCCGAGGCCGCGCTGGCCGAGGCTGCCACGGTGGTCGAGCTTGAGGTGCGGAACAACCGTCTTGTTCCGAACGCGATGGAGCCGCGTGCCGCCGTGGCGGAATACGACCCCGTCGACGAGGCCTACACGCTGTTCACCACCTCGCAGAACCCGCATCTGACGCGGCTTGTGATCGGCGCCTTCATGCTGAGCATTCCGGAATCCAAGTTCCGGGTTGTCGCCCCCGATGTCGGCGGCGGCTTCGGGTCGAAGATCTATGTCTATCCGGAAGAAGCGGTCTGCACCTGGGCTTCGAAGAAGCTGCAGCGGCCGATCAAATGGACGGCCGACCGCAGCGAGTCCTTCCTCGCCGACGCGCATGGCCGCGACCATATCAACAAGGTGCGGATGGCGCTCGACGCCAACAACCGCATCACCGGACTGCGGGTCGACAGCCTTGCCAATATCGGCTCGTACCTGTCGGCTTTCTCGGTTGTGACGCCGACCATCCTGCATGCCCCGCTGCTGTCGGGCTGCTACCAGATCCCGGCGATCTACACCAACGTGAAGGGCATGGCCACGACGACCGCGCCGGTCGACGCCTATCGCGGTGCCGGACGGCCGGAGGCCACCTACCTGCTGGAGCGGGTGATGGACGCGGCGGCACGCCAGGTCGGCATGGATCCGGCCGAGTTCCGCCGGATGAACTTCATCCCGAAGGATGCCTTCCCGTACCAGACGCCGGTGGCGCTGCAATATGACATCGGTGACTATGAGCCACCGCTGGACAAGGCGCTGGAGATGATCGACTACAAGGGCTTCGAGGCCCGCCGTGCCGAATCCGCGAAGAACGGCAAATATCGCGGCATCGGCCTGTCGAGCTACATCGAGGCCTGCGGCATCGCCCCGTCGGCAGTGGCCGGCGCTCTTGGCGCGCGGGTTGGCCTGTATGAAAGCGCCACCGTGCGGGTCGATCCGACCGGCACGATCAATGTGATGACCGGCACGCACAGCCACGGCCAGGGGCACGACACCACCTTCGCCCAGATCGTCGCCGACAAGCTTGGCGTCGGCATCGGCCAGGTGCAGATCATCCATGGCGACTCCGACAAGACGCCGTTCGGCATGGGAAGCTACGGTTCGCGTTCGCTTGCCGTCGGCGGGGCCGCCATCGCCAAGGCCGTGGACAAGGTGATCGACAAGGCGAAGATCATCGCCGCCCATCTGATGGAGGCTGCTGACAGCGACGTTGTCTTTGCCGATGGCAAATTCACCGTGGCCGGCACCGACAATGAAAAGGGGTTCGGCGACATCGCCCTGGCGGCTTATGTCCCGCACAACTACCCGCATGACAAGCTCGAGCCGGGCCTGGAAGAGACAGCCTTCTATGATCCGCTAAACTTCACCTACCCGTCGGGAACGCATATCGCCGAGGTCGAGATCGACCCGTCAACCGGCGTCGTGCAGCTTGTCGACTGGGCCTGCTGTGACGATTTCGGCAATCTCATCAACCCGATGATTGTCGAAGGTCAGGTCCATGGCGGTATCGCCCAGGGTGTTGGTCAGGCCTTGCTGGAAAACGCCGCCTATGACGAAACCGGCCAGCTCATCACCGCGTCCTACATGGATTACTGTATGCCGCGCGCGGATGACCTTCCCGATTTTAAGGTGGATTACACCGTCACAGCCTGCACGCATAACGACCTGGGCGTGAAGGGATGCGGCGAAGCCGGGGCCATTGCCTCGCCTCCGGCCCTGATCAACGCCGTGATCAATGCGCTGGCACCGCTTGGCATCACCGACATGTCGATGCCGGCATCGCCGGAAAAGGTATGGCGGGCCATCAATGACGCCACCGGCGCCCAGGCCGCGGAATAGGGGAGGAGACCAGATGTACAACACAACCTATGTGAAGGCCGCGAACACGGCCGATGCCGTCAGCCAGATGGCAAATGGGGGTCAACTCCTCGCCGGCGGCATGACGCTGATCCCGACCATGAAGCAGCGGCTTGCCAATCCGGAAACGGTTGTCGATCTTTCCGGCTGTGATCTTGCCGGGATCGAGGATACCGGCGATGCCATCCGCATCGGGGCGATGACCCGTCATGTCGATGTGGCCGAATCGGCCGTTGTCCAGAAGGCCGTTCCGGCGCTGGCTGCGCTTGCCGGCGGCATTGGCGACCGTCAGGTGCGCAACCGCGGCACCATTGGCGGATCGGTGGCCAACAACGACCCGTCAGCCTGCTATCCGGCGGCTGTTCTCGGTCTTGGCGGCACCGTCCATACCGACAAGCGTGACATCGCGGCCGATGATTTCTTCACCGGCATGTTCGAGACGGCGCTCGACGAGGGCGAGATGATCACAGCGGTGAGCTTTCCGAAGGTGGCCAGGGCCGCCTATCTGAAGTTCCCGAACCCGGCCTCGCGCTATGCCATGGTCGGCGTGTTCGTGTCTGCCGGTGATGGTGGTGTGCGGCTTGCGGTGACAGGAGCCGGAAGCGACGGCGTGTTCCGCCATGGCGGCATGGAAGCCGCTCTGGACGGCACTTTCAGCGCCGACGCGCTGGATGGTGTGGCGGTCGATTCAGATGACATGATCGGCGACATCCATGCCGCGCCGGACTACCGGGCGCATCTTGTCCGCGAGATTGCCAAGCGCGCGGTGGCCGCCTGCTAGGGCCGGCAAGACCATCCTTGAAACAGCAAAAGGCGGGGGACATCCCGCCTTTTTCCTGAAGCCGGCAATGCGTGCGCCGGGATTCTGGAGCGGGCGACGGGGTTCGAACCCGCGACCCCGAGCTTGGGAAGCTCGTGCTCTACCAACTGAGCTACACCCGCAGTGCCGTCAGGGTATCCGCAGACACCGGCTTGGCAAAGACTTTATTCTGTTATTTCCTGTTTGCCAGCTATGCGCCTAAGCTGTTGCCTTGACCGGGCTTTGCCGCCATATAGGCAGACACCGGGCAACGGGCGGCGTCAACGCCGGACCAGAGGGCCCATATGAGAAGGGCCCATAAGGGATTTGGCATCAGGGGATATGGCATGACACCCTATGACAACGGGAATGGCAGCGGCAAGCCTGCCGGCAAGACCACCACCACCGCACGGCCAAGCCGTGATGAGGCGGAGGCCGCCGTCGAGACCATCCTGCGCTGGATCGGCGAGGACACCTCGCGCGAGGGGCTTGTCGGCACGCCCGGCCGGGTGGTGCGCGCCTGGGAGGAATTCTGCGCCGGCTATGACGAGGATCCGGCCGATATGCTGTCCAGCACCTTCGAGGAGGTCGAAGGCTATGACGACATGGTGATGCTGCGCTCCATCCGCATGGAAAGCCATTGCGAGCATCATATGGTGCCCATTCTTGGGGTGGCGCACATCGCCTATATGCCCAACCGGCGGGTCGTCGGCATCTCGAAGCTTGCCCGTGTTCTGGACAGCTTCTCGAAGCGGCTTCAGACGCAGGAAACGCTGACCGCGCAGGTGGCGGACTGCATCCAGAACGCCCTGCAGCCGCGCGGCGTCGCCGTTCTGATCGACGCCCAGCATCAATGCATGACCACCCGCGGCGTGCGCAAGCCGGATGTGTCGATGGTCACGACGCGCTTTACCGGCGCCTTCCAGACGGACGGCGACCTGCAGGCGCGGTTCATGAGCCAGGCCAGGATGGCCTGACACAACCGCCACCACGAACGGGCCTGAATGGCTGATTTCCCGTGACCTTTCCGGCTGATCCGGTATGATCCGGCAACATTGTCACGAACGGGTGTGCGTCTCATGACCCTGTCACCGGTGCTGAATATCCTTGGCCTGCTGACCACAATTCTCGGCGCGGCCATGCTGATCCCCATGTGTTTCGACCTGTATTTCGGTTCGCCCGACTGGCAGGTCTTTGCGCTGTCCTCGCTTCTGACGGCCTTTGTCGGCGTGTCGGTCTGGCTTGCCACCTCACAGCGCGAAGGGTTCGACCTCGGGCTTCGCCAGGCCTTTCTTCTGACCAACGGATCCTGGATTTCGATCGGTCTGTTTGGCGCGCTTCCCTTCATTTTCAGCGAATTGCAGCTGAGCCTGACGGACGCCGTCTTCGAATCGGTGTCGGGGATCACCACCACCGGATCGACCGTTCTTCGGCAGATCGAGCTGGCTTCGCCTGGAATCCTGATATGGCGAGCGCTTCTGCAGTGGCTTGGCGGGGTCGGGATCATCGTCATGGCGATGGCGGTGCTGCCGATGCTGTCGGTTGGCGGCATGCAGCTGTTCCGCACCGAATCCTATGACAGCGCCGACAAGGTTGTGCCGCGCGCGGCGCAGCTGGCAGGCGGAATCGGCCTTGTCTACGCCAGCCTGACGGCGCTCTGGGCGATCATGCTGTCAGTCGCCGGAATGAGCAATTTCGACGCCATCGCGCATGCCATGACGACCATTGCCACCGGCGGCTATTCAACCCGCACAGCCTCGATTGCCGCCTTCGATTCGGTGACCATCGAATGGATTGTCATCGCCGGCATGATCGTTGGCAGCCTTCCCTTTGCGCATTACCTTGCCATCGTGCGCGGCGGCTGGGCGCCACTTCTGCGCGACCCTCAGGTGCGCTGGTTCCTGGCGCTTCTGGCGACGGTGGTGCTGATCCTGATCTGGCACCTCAGCAACAGCGGCATGCCGGTGGCGGTGGCCATCCGCCAGGCAAGCTTCAACGCCGTGTCGATCATGACAGGCACCGGCTATGGCAGCGCCAATTTCTCGGCCTGGGGGGGCTTTGCCTCGACGCTTCTGCTGATCGTCATGTTCATCGGCGGCTGTGGCGGATCGACGACCTGCGGCATCAAGATGTTCCGGCTTCAGGTTCTGGCGACCACCGCGCGCGTGCAGATTGGCCGCCTTCTCAGCCCGCATGCGGTCATCCTCGCCTATTACAACCGGCGGCCGGTTTCCAACGAGGTCATGGATTCGGTGATGGGGTTCTTCTATCTCTACATCATCTGTTTCGTGATGCTGGCCATTGGTCTTGGTGCGCTGGGGCTTGATTTCATCACCGCGCTGTCCGGCGCGGCGACATCGATCAGCAATGTCGGACCCGGCCTTGGCAACCTGATTGGCGCCGAGGGCAATTTCGCCACCCTTCCGGACATGGCAAAATGGATCATGGCCTTTGGCATGCTTCTGGGTAGGCTTGAGCTGTTCACCGTTCTGGTGATGCTGAACCCCGGCTTCTGGCGGGCCTAGGGCGTTCCCCTCGGCCTAGGGAAGAACGATATTGTCGAGCCTGGCAAGTTCGGCACGGGCCTGTTTGTCGAGCCCGGCGATCGCCGCCTGAAGACATTCGTTCACCGCCCGCTGCACGTCATTCGCGCTTGAGGATTCGGGGATTGTCACCGAATGGGAGGATGACAGCTTCATCATCGCCTGCGCGCCGCCGACAGGCTGCAGCCACATCAGCTGTGCCTCGAACTCCACCTTGATCCTGCTGTCCTGCTGGTCGGTCAGCGCGTTCGAGAGACCTGCCTGTTTCGGAAGCTTCACCTTGGTGACCGAGGCCTGCGAGATATCGAGGATGAGCTCGCCACTGCCACCTGCCGGTGTCAGGACGCGCGAGGCCCAGTCGGCGACGAGCGAGCTGGGAAGCGGTTGCTGAAGATGCCCGATATAGGGCGCTTCAATGGGCATCTGCCAGTTTTTGATGATTTCAAGCCGGCGGGCGTTCAACGGGACCGAGCTGAAGGCTTCGCCGCTGACCGTGACCTTTGGCAGCGCCGGTGCCGTCGCGGTGCAGGCCGAAACAAGCAGAACCACGCCAAGAACAGGAAGGGCAAGGGTTGCATAAGCCGTATCGCGCATAACGGAGCCTCCAGGTTGACAACAAGTCAGGCTAGGCCCGGAAGGCGGCATGAATATGGCAGATGTCAGTGCCTGGACAGGCCGGGGTCGATGGCGCGCATCGTCTTGCAGAATTCGCACGTCACCTCGACCATGCCGGACTCGGCCACCAGATCGGCAAGCTCCTCAGCCGACATTCGGGCCAGCACGGCCTCGACCTTTTCCGGGCTGCAGCGACAGCGGTCGGCGACAGGCTGCGCCGGAGCCACATGCGGGCGAAGGGCGTTGAACAGCCGGAAGACAAGGTCCTCGGGCGCCAGCGCCGGATCGACAAGCTCGTCCCGCGTCACCGAACGGATCAGCATTTCGGCCGTGGTCCAGGCGTCATCCTGATCGGCATTCGACGAGGGTGATGACCTGCCGCCATCGGCTGCCACCCGCTGCACCATCAGCGCGCTGGCGACCCAGCCACCCCCCTGCTTCGCGGCGGCGGCGACGATGTGGCTGTCGACCTGCTCGGAATTCGCAAACCAGGCCATGGCGACATCGCTCAGCGTCTCGCCGGCCAGCTCGACAATGCCCTGATAGCGGCCGTTTTCAGTCCCCTGATCGACGGTGAAGGCGGCATAACCGGTGCCAAGGAGGGCCGGCACACTTGCCGGCATGGACGCCGCCATGTCATCACCGATATCCGGCGCGGCCCCGTTATCGAAAGCCGCATAGCCGCGAAGCGCCCCGTCAGAAGTGACATCGGCAAGGAGCGTCTTCACAAAGCCGTTGCCCTTGGCCTGAAGCGTGAAGACGCCGTCGAATTTCATGAAGGTGGACAGGCAGGCGGCGATGGCGAGCGCCTCTGCCTGGAGCGATGCCACCGCATCGGGGTAGCCGTGCCGCGCCAGGATGCTTGTCGCCGGACCGCTGACTGTGGCAAGCCGCCCGCGGATCAGGGCGCTGTCACCCGCCTCGCCGGCAAGATAAAATGGCAGAATCTGTGCCGCGCCGGCGGCAACCGTTCCAAGGTCTGTGTCTTTCTGGGCCACATCAAACTCCACAAACATCAAGCCGTGTCATCATCATGAAATCGGGCGGTCGAAGCGGAAAGCAAAGCTTGGCGCGGGGCACCGTGCCAGCCGTCAATTGCCGGACATGCACCAGGACAGGACGGCCTTCTGCGCGTGAAGCCTGTTCTCGGCCTCGTCGAAAACAGCCGATTGCGGGCCGTCAATGACGCCTTCGGTGATTTCCATGCCGCGCCAGGCGGGAAGGCAATGCATGACGATGGCATCGCCGGCAGCCACGGCAAGAAGCTCCTCATTCAGCTGATAGGCGCGGAAATCCTCACGCCGTGTGCCTTCCTCGTCCCCCATCGAAATCCACACATCGGTGACAAGGGTCTGGCTTCCGGTGGCCGCTTCGAGGGCAGAATCATAGATCACCAGATCGGCCCCCTCGCTTCGCGCCCAGGCCGTCAGTTCCGCCGGCGGGGCATAGCCCTCTGGGCAGGCAAGACGAAGCTGGAAATTGAACCGTGCCGCGGCTTCGATCCAGCTGGCCGCCACATTGTTGCCGTCGCCGATCCAGGTGACAATCTGCCCGTCAAGCGCACCATGGCGTTCAATCATGGTCTGCAGGTCGGCCATGATCTGGCAAGGGTGCGAGCGTTCGGTCAGCGCGTTGATCACCGGCACCGTTGCCTTTTCGGCAAGCGTCAGGAGCGTGTCATGCGAAAAACAGCGGATGGTGATGGCATCGACATAGCGTGACAGCACCCGCGCCGTATCCTCGATACTCTCGCCGCGCCCGATCTGCAGATCCTGCGCCGACAGCATCAGCGGCGTGCCGCCAAGCTGATTGATCCCGACCTCGAAGGACACACGGGTGCGGGTCGATGGCTTTTCGAAAATCATCGCCACCGTTTTGCCGGCAAGCGGCTTCGGCGTCTCCGCACCTGCCTTCAGCGCCGCCTTCATTGCCGCCGCATCATCAAGGATCGATTGCAGCGTTGCCGCGCCGGCATCGCGAATATCAAGAAAATGTCTCATCCTACCCGTCCTGTGCGGCGACCATCCGGCCGAGCACCCGCTCGAAACCCTCGACGGCCGTGGCGATCTCTGCCTCGCTGATCACCAGCGGCGGCAGAAAACGCACGGTGTTCTCGCCTGCCGGCACCATCAGAAGATGTTCATCGCGCATCGCCGCCACGGCATCGCCGGCAGGCAGATGATCGGCAAGGCGCACCCCGCACAGGAAGCCGCGTCCCCTGATTTCGACGACGGCGCCGGCATGCCGGTCGGCAACAGCCCGAAGCGCGTCACGCAGGATGCCGGCGCGGCGACGCACATCGGCAAGGAACCCGGGCGTGCCAAGCTCGTCCAGAACCACCTCGGCCACGGCCATTGCCAGCGGATTGCCGGCAAAGGTCGAGCCATGTGTCCCCGGCGTCATGGCGCTGCCGACCGTCTGTGTGGCGATCACCGCGCCCACCGGAAACCCGCCGCCAAGCCCCTTGGCGACGGCGATGATGTCGGGCCGTATTCCCGAGGTTTCATAGGCGAACAGCGTGCCGGTCCTACCGATGCCGCACTGCACCTCGTCAGCGATGACCAGCGCGCCGAATTCATCGGCGGCAGCCCGCACCCCGCGAAGATAGTCATCCTGCGCGTCGCGCGCCCCGCCCTCGCCCTGCACGGGCTCTATCATCACCGCCGCCACATGCGGCCCCATCTGGTCGCGAAGCGCGTTCAGATTGCCGAAGGCGACATGTTCAAACCCGTCCGGCATCGGGCCGAAGCCGGTGCGGTTCGCCGGCTTGTCGGTGGCCGCCAGCATGCCAAGCGTGCGCCCATGAAACGATCCGGTGGCGCACAGGATGGTCATCCGCTCGGGCTCGCCACGTTCATGCATGGCGCGGCGCGCGATCTTCACGGCGGATTCATTGGCCTCGGCCCCGGAGTTGCAGAAATAGACCTGGTCGAGCCCGGTCAGTTCGGCAAGCCGCGCGGCCACGCGTTCCTGCCCGGGGACACGATAAAGATTGGAGGTGTGCCACAGCTTGCCGGCCTGGTCGCGAAGCGCGGCGACAAGCCTGGGGTGCGAATGGCCAAGCGTGTTGACCGCAATGCCGCTGGCGCAGTCGAGATAGCGCGTCCCGTCCTCGGTGATCAGCCAGCATCCCTCACCCCTGACAAAGGCGAGTTCGGCGCGGCCGTAGGTCCGCATCACCGCACTGCCGGAAGGCGGCGGGGAGGACGGGGCCGTAGGGGCGTCTGTGCTGTGTGAGGCGCTCATCTCAAGATCGGGTCTGCCAGGCTGTGTCATGTGTCGGCACTGATGCCGAAAAAACCAAACCACCAGCCCGTCGACAGCGGTGCCGGTGGTTTCGCAAATGGCAACAGAAGGCTGCAAAAATCCGCATTTTGGATGGCAATGTCAAGCGGTTTGCCGTTGCGGCCAGCGCTGTCAGTCCTGAATGAAATGCTTGCCAAGCCGCAAGCCCTGCGACTGGTAGTTCGATCCGGAACCGGACGCGCCATAGAGCGCCTCCGGCACGGCGGACATCGGCTCATAGACAAGGCGGCAGACAGTCTGGCCATTCTCAATGAGGAAGGGCACATCATGCGAGCGCACCTCGAGAACCGCGCGGGTGGTGCTGGCATCAAGCTCGGCCATGCCGAAACCGGGATCGAAGAATCCGGCGTAATGGGCGCGGAACTCGCCGACCCGCGTGTCATAGGCGCGCATTTCGGCCGCATGGTCGCGCGGCACGGTCACGAATTCACGGCTTGCCAGAATGTAGAATTCGTCGGGGTGAAGGACCAGCCCGCCCGCCACGAGGTCCGCGGCTGTCAGCCGTTCCCAATAGTCGCTGACGCGGCAGCTTGCCGGCGCGTCGATATCCACTAGCCCGGCGTGCTTACGCGCACGCCAGCCGATGATGCCGGTCTCGTCATCCGGGGTCAGGTTGACGCTGAGCGCCACGCCGTCACGGATATCGACGGCATCCGCCCCGCGCACCAGCCCAACATCCTGCTGCAACCTGATCATCGCGTCGTCCGACATGGCGGACGGCCCGCGCCGGAACCGCAGCTGCGACAGGCACGAGCCGGGACGCACCAGAACCGAGAAGGTCCGCGGCGAAATCTCGGCATAGAGGGGGCCGTCATAGCCGGCGGCGACAGCCTCGAATTCAGGGGCGCCGTCGGTAATCAGGCGGGTGAATATATCCAGCCGGCCGGTGGAGCTTTTCGGGTTTGCCATGGCCGAGATGTCGGCTGGCAGGCGAAGCGATTCCCGAAGCTCGACGATATAGACGCAGCCGCGTTCCAGCACCGCGCCTGCCGACATGTCGATCTCGTGCATGGCAAGGCGCGACAGCTTGTCGGCGACCCGCATGCCGGCGCCGGGAAGGAAGGAGGACTGCACCCGCCAGGCCCGCCGGCCAAGCCGCAGATCGATGCTGGCAGGCTGCATCTGCGCCGGGGTGAGCGGTACATCGGAGATGATCGCCCCGTCATCCATCACCATGCGGATTTCCTGAACCGGCAGAATGCCATTCGCCGCCGTCATCGCCTCGCCACCTGTCATGAGCTGGTCTTCAGCCTCTTCCATATGCCGGCTAGCTTTTCAGCCGCCATCCCGATTTCAGCACACGGTAGCACAGGTACCACAGAACGCCATTCACAAGCACAAGTCCGACAAGCCCGATCGTAACCGGCCTGTCGCCGACCCCGATCAGCCCGGAGCGGAAGCCGTCAATGGCATAGAAAAAGGGGTTGAAGGTCGCGATGCTGTCAAAGGGCGCCGGCAGCCTGTCGACCGAATAGAAGGTCCCCGACAGAAAGGCCAGCGGCTGGATCAGGAAGTTGGTGATGGCCGCCATCTCGTCGAACTTGTTGGACCAGACGCCGGCAAGAACACCGGCAAGCGCCATCGCCAGCGATCCCAGCACCAGAAAGGCAAGCGCCGTCAGCGGCGCGGCAGGCAGCCCGATGCCGGCAAAGCCGCCAAGCACCACAACGGCGACCAGCCCGACGGCGATGCCGCGGGTCATCCCGCCAAGGGCAAGCCCGACCAGCAATTCGCCGGGGCCGATGGGCGGCATCAGCAGATCGACGATATTGCCCTGAACCTTGGAGACGACAAGCGAGGACGAGCTGTTGGCAAAGGCGTTCTGCAGGACCGCCATTATCGCCAGCCCGGGAACAAGAAAGGCGATGAAGCTGACATCGCCGGCAAGCTGCGCCCGGTCGCCGACAGCCACTGTGAACACCATCAGGAACAGCATCGAGGTGATCACCGGCGCGATCACCGTCTGCATCCCGACCTTGGCGAAGCGTTTCACCTCGCGGCAGTAGAGCGTCCAAAGGCCGATCCAGTTGACCCGGCCGATCTGCACCGGACGCACCGGCGCGCGCGCGGAGGCGGCGGCAGGGCGGCTTGTCTGGTGAAGGGGGTTCGCCGGCGGCGGGGATTGCTCATTCATGCGGCAGAACATAGGTTCGGTCCCGGCAAATGACAAGCTGCCGGGCCGGCTGCTATGATCTGACCGGCGGATCAGGAAGGCAGGAAGATGACGCAGGACAGGTCCCGCGCCGAACAGCGGCTGATGAACAAGGCGGTGCATTATCTTGGCCGCTATAATGCCTCGCAGCAGCGGCTTCGCGAGGTGCTCCAGCGCTTTGCCATGCGCAAGCTGGAGTCGCATGACGCGGCCGAGCTGGCGCGCGCCATCGAGGCGGTGGTCGCCGACTGTACCCGTCTTGGCTATGTCGATGACGCCGCCTTCGCCATGGCGCGGGCCAGGTCCAAGCGTCGTGGCGGCGGCTCTGCCCTCGCCATCCGGCGCGGCCTTGCCCAGCACGCTATCGACAAGACGCTTGTCGACGAGGCGCTTGCCGCCGCAGACGAGACAACGCGTGACGGCGAGCTGGCCGCCGCCCTGCGGCTGGCGGCGCGGCGGCGCATCGGCCCCTATTTCCGGCGCGGGCATGACGAGGACACAAGGCGCCGGCATCTTGCCTCGCTGGCGCGGGCGGGTTTCTCCTTCGCCACGGCGCGCGCCGTCATTGATCTGGAAGGGCCGGAGGCCGCCGACAAGTTTGCCGAGTCCCTGCAGGAAGGAACGCCGGGCTGAGGTCCGCCATCTTGCGGGGGACCCTTGCTTCGTTCTAGACTGCGGCCGGTTTCAAAGGTCGAGACAAGCGTTGCCAAAGACGCGGGATCGGCGTTCCGGGTAGGAGGATTAGGATGACCCAGGACAGATTGTTTGCCCCGAGCGAAAGCACCGTTGCCGCCACGCTGATCGACAATGCCGGCTATGAGGCGATGTATGCCGACTCCATCGCCGATCCGGACGCCTTCTGGGCCGAACATGGCAAGCGCATCGACTGGATCACCCCCTACAGCCAGGTGAGCGATGTCTCCTACAACGCAAAGGACCTGCATATCCGCTGGTTTGCCGACGGCACGCTGAATGCCGCCGCCAACTGCCTTGACCGGCATCTAGCCACCCGCGGATCGCAGACGGCGATCATCTGGGAAGGCGACGACCCGGCCGATTCTCGCCATATCAGCTATGCCGAGCTTCATGAGGAGGTCTGCACATTCGCCAATGTGCTGAAGGCAGAAGGCGCTAAGAAGGGCGACAGGATCACCATCTATATGCCGATGATCCCGGAAGCCACCGTGGCGATGCTTGCCTGCGCGCGGATCGGCGCGGTCCATTCGGTGGTGTTTGGCGGCTTTTCGCCGGACGCGCTTGCCGGCCGGATTCAGGATTGCGAGTCCAACATGGTGATCACCGCCGATGAAGGTCTTCGCGGCGGCAAGCCGGTGCCGCTGAAGGCGAATACCGACGCGGCGCTGGAATCCTGCCCAGACTGCACCACGGTGGTCGTGGTGCGCCGCACCGGCGGCGACATCACCTGGGTCGAGGGACGCGATGTCTGGTATCACGAGGCGATGGAAAGTGCCTCGTCCGACTGTCCGCCCGAGGAGATTAATGCCGAGGACCCGATGTTCATCCTCTACACCTCGGGATCGACCGGCAAGCCGAAGGGTGTGCTTCACACCACCGGCGGCTACATGGTCTATGCCTCGATGACGCATCAGTATGTCTTCGACTACAAGGATGGCGATGTCTACTGGTGCACCGCCGATGTCGGCTGGGTGACAGGCCACAGCTACATCGTCTACGGGCCGCTTGCGAACGGCGCGACGACGCTGATGTTCGAGGGCGTGCCGACCTACCCCGACAGCTCGCGATTCTGGCAGGTTGTCGAGAAGCACAAGGTGAACATCTTCTACACGGCGCCGACCGCCATCCGCGCCCTGATGCGCGAGGGTGACGCGCCGGTGACGGGGTGCGACCGCTCGTCGCTTCGTCTTCTGGGAAGTGTCGGCGAGCCGATCAATCCGGAAGCCTGGATGTGGTATCACGACGTGGTCGGCGAAGGCCGCTGCCCGATTGTCGATACCTGGTGGCAGACCGAGACCGGCGGCATCCTGATCACCCCGCTTCCCGGCGCCACCGCCACCAAGCCCGGCTCGGCGACGCGCCCGTTCTTCGGCATCATGCCGATTCTGGTGGATGGCGAGAACAGCGAGCTGGAGGGCGCGGTCGACGGTAATCTGTGCATCGCCCGTTCCTGGCCCGGCCAGATGCGTACCGTCTATGGCGACCATCAGCGCTTTATCGACACCTATTTCACCACCTTCCCGGGACGCTACTTCTCGGGTGACGGCGCGCGCCGCGACGAGGATGGCTATTTCTGGATCACCGGCCGAGTCGATGACGTTCTGAACGTCTCCGGGCATCGCATGGGAACGGCGGAAATCGAATCCGCCCTTGTCGCCCATCCGAAGGTCGCGGAATCAGCTGTTGTCGGCTATCCGCACGACATCAAGGGCCAGGGAATCTATGCCTATGTCACGCTGATCGAAGGCTGCGAGCCAAGCGACGAGCTGGTGGCGGAACTCCGGCAGTGGACCCGCAAGGAAATCGGGCCGATCGCCACCCCCGACCTGCTGCAATGGGCCCCGCAGCTGCCAAAGACACGCTCGGGCAAGATCATGCGGCGGATTCTGCGCAAGATCGCGGCAAACGACTATGCCGAGCTTGGTGACACCTCGACCCTGACGGACCCGGGCGTCGTCACCGATCTGGTGGAGAACCGGCAGAACCGCTGATCCCGCGCGCCGCCCCGCAAGCAGACCGGCGCCGGGGCGGCGGCCGGCCTCACATGATTATCCGATATCAAGCTCGTTCGCGCGGCAGACGGCATGCACCCTGTTGCGGGCGCCAAGCTTGCCGCGAAGGCTCTTGATATGATGCTTTACCGTCACTTCGCTGAGTGAAAGATTATCAGCGATTTCCTTGTTGCTGAGGCCCGAGCGAAGCCCTGACAGCACATCATGCTCGCGCATGGTCAGGATGATATCGCCGGTCGGCACCCTGCGGCCGATCACCATGTCGGCCGGAAGATACCGTTCGCCGGCCGCCAGCACGCGAAGCGCGCCTAGAAGCGCCTCGGGACTCATGTGATAGGGAAGGAAGCCGGCCCCGCCAGCGGCGATCAGCCCGGCCACGGTGATGGCCCCGGCCTGCGAATGCATCAGCGCGATCGGGGCTGAATGACAGCAGTTCTGACGAAACCGCCGAAGACCGGCCAGCCCGTTCATATCCGGCATTCCAAGATCGAGGGCAACAGCGTCAAGGCGGGAAAGATGGTTGGCAAGCTCCAGGCTCTCGGCAAGGCTTTGGGCGGTGGTGATGCTCACCTCTGGGTCGCCAGCGCCGAGATGGCGTGCCGCGAAATCACGGCTGAGGCTGTTTTCATAGGCCAGAAGAAGGCGCATGGCATCGCCCCTCTTCCCGGATCGAGTGCCGGGGATCGTTGAGTGGAAACTTGCTCAAAAGATAGCCCCAAGGGATGAGCCGCGCATGCCGATTTTCCTTAATGGTTCAACCATGAAAGGTATTTTTTAGCAGGATCAGCGTGTGTTCCTGAAGGTATATCCAAATGTAATCATGAGTGTTTTTGTAGATTTTGGCTTCGCGACATCCGGTGACGAGATTCTCCGGTAGCTGAACGACACTACAACCTTGAGGTTAGGTCTGTTCGGCAGATTCGGAGCCAGATCAAACCCGGTCAGGCGTGTGGTGGCGCGGTGAGGGGCCGCCAGATAGGATAGCGGCGCCGTGAATCTCCGGTGCCTGATTTCCTGCCACAGCGTCAGCGTGGCCAGCGGAAAGCGACGCTGCGCCCCTACCAGACGGATCCGCGACCGTGATCCGGCAAGCCTGCCGGAGCCGGACTGGCTGGCGCGCTCGGCGGCGACACCGGCCCAGAGCGACAGCAGCGCGTGGGGCTGGATGTGAAGCCGGTAGTCATGACGCCGCTGGCGCAGATCAAGCCATCTCGAGCGAACCCATGTCCGCCCGTGACCGAAATGGGAGGAAAGACGTGCGGTATGCAGCATGGCATAGGCCGCCCGCACCCGCCGATGCGACTGCGAGAAAGCCAGTGCCGGATCACCCTGCCGAAAGCTGGCGACACCGGTCTCGCCAAGAAGATGGAGCTGGCGGCCCGCCTGCAGATGGCGCCGGGCCTCGGCCCGCAGGATCGCTCCCTGCCCCTGATGGCCGCTACGGCTTGGCTGGCGGTGAAAGATCAGGGGCGTGATATCCGCGTCCCAGGCCGTTCCGGCCCGGTAGCGATGTGCAAGGCGGAACTGCGTCCACATATCAATGCCGCTGTCACGGGCTGCGCTGCGGGAAAAGCGGCAGTCCGGATCGCACAGCCCGCGAAGACGAATACATAGCCCGTGAAGCCGCGATCCCGGCTCCAGCCGAATCTCGAACTGCTGCGCCCGGTCGGACAGGGACGGCCGGTAGCCGGCTGTTATCTCGATGGCCGGAATACGCTGCCAGGGTCCATGGCATTGCGCCCGCAACATGTCATGCTGGCGGCGATGGTCGCGTGTCAGGCCGCCGGCGAGCTTGCGATCCCGCAGCACTGCCAGATGGCGGTCCGCGAGCCGGCAGCGTCCGCTGGCGATGGCGGCATAGGCGGCACCAAGGCGCAGGTCGGGCGATTGCGGAAACCGCGCCACGGCAAGCTGCGCCAGCTGATAGGATTCGCCATTACGCCCCTGATGCAGCAGGTGGCGCACCAGTTCCATAAACCAGGCAGCCGTCTGCGGCACGGACCGCACCAGCGACGCCGAAGCGGGCTGGGGTTCAGCCGCCGTGACGGCAGCTGCCTGCGGCATCGGCCATGACACAAAAGATATAAGAAAAAGAACAGAACCGATGACAGCCGGCAGAAGACAGCCGCCGACCTGTCCTGACCCGCGCATCTGTTTGCCTCCGCGGTGGGTACTTATGCTTTGGGATGATGCGACAGGTTAATATTGGCACGAAGCCCTGCGTGCGTGTCCGCCCGGATTTGCCCGGACTGGTTTGGCGCGTCTGTTTCACGCCTTTGCTGTCGGTCGATCGCCTATTCGTCCGCAAACAGCCGTGCCAGCTTTTCGGTCACGAATTCCGGCGGCTCGTTGAATACGATTGTGCCGGCGAAGGCGCCGGCGGCGTCATAGAGATAGACCGTGGCCGTATGGTCCCACAGCACCACCCCGTCCTCTTCCTCGACCCGCGCGGCATAGGCCCCGAACCCGGCCTGCACGGCGACAAGCTGGGCGGCGCTTCCGGTCAGGCCAGTCACCTTCATGTCGAACAGCGACAGATAGGCGGCCAGCTGCGCCGGGGTGTCACGCGCGGCATCGACAGTGATGAAGACCGTCTGCAACGGGCCGGTGTCGATATCGCGGTCGGCCACCTCGTCAAGCGCGTTGGCAAGCAGCGTCAGCGTCATCGGGCAGACATCGGGACAATAGGTGTAGCCGAAGAACAGCGCCACCGGCGTGCCCGCAAAATCGGCGCTTGTCCTGACGGCACCAGTCTGGTCAGTCAGGGAAAATGTCTGCGCGGTGAAATCGGGGGTGCCGACCTGCATCTTGCGGGCCTGCTGCTCGGACAACCAGAACACCGCGCCCGCCACGGCCAGAAAGCCCAGACCCGCAACGACGGTCAGGATGACCCGCATACGGCCGGCGCCGGACCGGCCGGAATCGGGAATTTCGAGGGGGTTGCTGGCCATGGAGGTGATGTAGGGTCTCTTGGCCGTGCACGCAACCGCAAATCCCGGTCTTCGCCGCCGTGCCGACGCCATTGAATTTCCCGGCAGGCTGTGTGTATTGTGGCGCGCAATCGCGCAACCGGGAACGCCCTCTATGACAGCCCTGATCCTGCTGATCGACCAGATCGTCAATCTCTATATCTGGACCCTTCTGGCCTATGTCATCGTCAACTGGCTGGTGGCCTTCAGGATCGTGAACCCCTGGCAGCCCTTCGTGCGCATGGCCATCCATTTCCTTGGCCGCATCCATGAACCGCTGATGGGCCTGGTGCGGCGCTACCTTCCCGATCTTGGCGGCATCGACCTCAGCCCGATCGTGCTGCTGCTGGCGGTCCAGTTCCTTCGCAATCTTGTGATTGGCTTTCTTGCCGGCGGCCAGTAGCCAGACCACCACCCCTTTTCCGGAGTATTTGGCATGAGTGACGCAACCCTGATCGACGGCAAGGCCTTTTCCGAAACGCTTGTCGCGCGCGTCGCCGAACGCTCGGCCGAACTCAGCGCCGTGATCGGCCGGGCACCGGCGCTCGCCGTCGTGCTGGTCGGCGACAATGCGGCAAGCGCCGTTTATGTTCGCAACAAGATCGAGCGCACCACCGCGGCCGGCATGCGGTCCATCGAACATCGCCTCGGCGCCGATAGCGGCCAGGCCGATCTTCTGGCGCTGATCGACCGGCTGAATCGGGATGATGCTGTCGATGGAATCCTGGTACAGCTGCCGCTTCCGGATCAGATCGACGAGGATGCGGTGATCAATGCCATCAGCCCGGAAAAGGATGTCGACGGGTTCCATGTGGTCAATGCCGGCCTTCTGGCGACTGGCCAGGATTCGCTTGTGCCCTGCACGCCGTTTGGATGCCTTCTGCTTCTTCAGGACCATCTTGGCGATCTGTCCGGC
This sequence comes from uncultured Alphaproteobacteria bacterium, assembly GCA_913048595.1. Taxonomy (GTDB): domain Bacteria; phylum Pseudomonadota; class Alphaproteobacteria; order Puniceispirillales; family Puniceispirillaceae; genus UBA8309. The sequence continues at coordinate 17,937 of CAJWVJ010000021.1, forward strand.
CTCAACGCTGTTGTTGTCGGCCGGTCCAACATTGTCGGCAAGCCCATGGCGCAGCTTCTTCTGAAGCAGAGCTGCACCGTCACCATCGCCCATTCGCGCACCCGCGATCTGGCGGCGCTCTGCGCCACAGCCGACATTCTGGTCGCCGCCGTCGGCCGCCCGGAGATGATCACCGGGGATTTCGTCAAGCCGGGGGCCACAGTGATCGATGTCGGCATCAACCGCGTGCCGGCACCCGAACGCGGCGAGGGCAGGTTCAGGCTGACAGGCGATGTCGAATTCGCCAGCGCGGCGGCAAAGGCGGGCGCGATCACGCCGGTGCCGGGGGGCGTCGGCCCGATGACCATCGCCTGTCTTCTTCGCAACACGCTTGTCGCGGCAGCGCGACGCTTTGACGCCACAATCGGCGACATCTAGCTTTTCGCCCCCCGCCGTTCTAAGACACGGGTGAGACCCGCAACCAGACCCCGCAGCGACAGGTATCGAACAGCCCATGGCCATGGACCAGATCATTCTCTTCGCAGCCCTTGCCATTGTCGCCGGTATTCTGGGGTGGGGCGTCCTGACAATGGCGCGCGGCGGTGAATATAACATCAAGAATTCCAACAGGATCATGCGCTACCGCATTATCTTCCAGGCCATCGCGCTGGTGGTGATCCTGATCCTGATCTGGTGGAAGCGCGGCTGAGCGTACCACCCCCACCGCAGCCCGAGGACCCTGACCCCCATGGTGAAACTCAACAAAATCTACACCCGCACCGGTGATGGCGGCGACACCAGCCTTGTCGATGGCAGGCGCGTGGCCAAACATTCGCGCCGCCCGGCCGCCTTTGGCGAGGTCGACGAGGCGAATTCGGTGATCGGGCTCGCCCGCCTGCATTGCGACGGCGAGGCGGACGAGATGCTTGGCCGCATCCAGAATGACCTGTTCGATCTCGGGGCCGATCTGGCAACACCGGAAGGCGACGCGCCGGCGCTTCGGATCACGGACGAGCAGGTGAACAGGCTGGAGGCCGAAATCGACGCCCTGAACGCCAATCTGAAGCCGCTGGCCTCTTTCATCCTTCCCGGCGGATCGCCGGCCGCCGCCTGGCTTCACCTGGCCCGCACTGTGGCCCGCCGGGCCGAGCGCAAGATGACCGAGCTGGCGACCGAGGAAGTGGTGAATGAACCCGCCATGCGCTACATCAACCGCCTCTCCGATCACCTGTTCGTTCTGGCCCGGGTATTGAATGATGGTGGCGAAACCGACATTCTGTGGCGTCCCGGACAAAATTCAGGCCAGAATTAAACAAGTTTTGTCCTGTTCGGGGGTTTATCACTCGGGCAGGAATCAGAGTTTCTGACAGAGGAGCATGAGATGAAGGTGCTAGTCCCGGTCAAGCGCGTGATCGACTATAACGTCAAGGTGCGCGTCAAGGCCGACAACAGCGGGGTCGAGCTCGCCAATGTGAAGATGGCGATGAACCCGTTTGACGAGATCGCGGTCGAGGAAGCGCTGCGCCTGAAGGAGGCCGGCGGTGCCGACGAGGTGGTTGCCGTTTCGATCGGCCCGACCCAGAACCAGGAGACCATCCGCACGGCCCTTGCCATGGGCGCCGACCGGGGCATCCATATCGAAGCCCCACACGAGGTCGAGCCTCTTGCCGTCGCCAAGCTCCTGAAGGAAGTGGTCGCCCGTGAAGAGCCGGGACTTGTCTTTGTCGGCAAGCAGGCCATCGACGATGACTGCAACCAGACAGGCCAGATGCTGGCCGCGATTCTGGGCTGGGCGCAGGGCACATTTGTCTCGGGAATCGAGATCCGGGGCGACACCGCCGCCGTTGTCCGCGAGGTCGATGGCGGTCTGGAACATCTGGAGGTGAAGATGCCGGCGGTCGTGACCGTCGATCTTCGCCTGAATGAGCCGCGCTACGCCTCGCTTCCAAACATCATGAAGGCGAAGAAAAAACCGCTTGATTCGATGAGTGCCGGCGATCTTGGTGTCGATATCGCGCCGCGTCTAACCATCACCCGCGTCGAAGAGCCGCCTGCACGTGAAGCCGGAATCAAGGTATCCGATGTAGGTGAACTTGTAGACAAACTGAAAAACGAAGCAAAGGTGATCTGATCATGAGCATCCTGATCCTTGCAGACCATGACAATGGCCAGCTGGCAGCCGCCACGCTGAACACCGTGACCGCCGCCACCGAAATCGGCGGCGACATCCATGTGCTTGTCGCCGGCGACGCCAGCGGCGAGGTGGCCAAGGCCGCCGCCGCGATTGCCGGCGTATCGAAGGTCCTGACAGCCGATGCCGGCACCCTGTCGCATGGCATTGCCGAGAACATCGCACCACTGATCCAGTCGATGGCGGCCGGCTACAGCCACCTGATGGCACCGGCCACCACCACCGGCAAGAACATCATGCCGCGGGTGGCCGCCCTTCTCGACGTGATGCAGGTCTCCGACATCATCAAGGTCGAGAGCGCCGACACCTTCCAGCGCCCGATCTATGCCGGCAACGCCATCGCCACCGTGACCTCGAACGAGAGCGTCAAGGTCGTCACCGTCCGCAGCACCGCCTTCGAGGCGGCCGCGGCACAGGGCGGCAGCGCGTCCATCGAGGCTGTCGATGGCGGCGCGGACAGCGGGTTGTCGTCCTATGTGAAGTCGGAGCTGTCCAGCTCCGAGCGTCCGGAACTGACCAGCGCGCCGATCGTCATCTCGGGCGGCCGCGGCATGCAGGACGGCTCGAACTTCGCCATGCTGGAGAAGGTTGCCGACAAGCTTGGCGCCGCCGTCGGTGCCTCGCGCGCCGCCGTCGATGCCGGGTTCGTTCCGAACGACTATCAGGTTGGCCAGACCGGCAAGGTCGTCGCGCCGGACCTGTATGTGGCCGTCGGCATTTCAGGCGCCATCCAGCACCTTGCCGGCATGAAGGACAGCAAGGTGATTGTTGCCATCAACAAGGATGAAGAGGCACCGATCTTCCAGGTTGCCGATTTCGGCCTTGTTGCCGACCTGTTTGAGGCCGTGCCGGAGCTCGAGATCAAGCTTGACTGACAGCCGGCAGCCTTTTGACAAAACGGGGCGGCCGATGGCCGCCCCTTTTTCATGGCCGCCAGGTCACTCGCCAATCAGGCCGCCGATCATTTCCAGCATCTCGGGCTCGTCCCATTCAAAGGGGCCGACAAAGCGCCAGGCGGCGAGCTGATCAACCGGTAGCAGAAAGCTTGTCGGGAGCCCCCTCACCCCCATCTCGCGTGACAGTTTCGCCCGCGGATCAAACCCGAGGCGCAGACCGTCCCTGCCGCTGCCAAGATGCGTTTCAAGGAACGGCATGGCCTTTTGCGACCCGCCCCGGTCAATAGACACCAGCAGCACCGTCACCCCGTCTTCGCCCAGCGCGGCGGCGGCGCGGCCAAGGGCGGGAAGCTCGGCAATGCAGGGGGCACACCAGGTTGCCCAGAAATTGACCAGAACAGGTCCGTCGGCAAGCGCGGCCATGGTAAAGGACGTCCCGGCCTCGTCGACAAGCGGCACGGTCATCTCAGGCGCGCCTTCGCGCACCGGAGCCTCAGCCGCCCTGATGGCGCCTGGCGGCGGCGCTATCAGCATGAACGCAACCATCAGCCAGGCAGGCGCACGGCAGGCCGCAACCCATGATTTTGGCTGTAAAATCGAGAAAAGCCGTCTATAACTCATGGAATTTTCCAGAATACAGGGTTGTGCCGGCGAGAGGATCGCGGACATATCAGGCCATGACCGACAAGGACACAACAGATCAGGGTGAAAAGTCTAGCATCTGGGGCGGACGCTTCTCAAGCGGACCCTCGCAGCTGATGCAGGACATCAACGCCTCGATCGACTACGACAAGCGGCTGT
>CAJWVJ010000022.1 GCA_913048595.1 uncultured Alphaproteobacteria bacterium
ACGAAGTGAAGGTTCTCTTCACCGCGCCTACCGCTTTCCGCGCCATCAAACGGGCCGACCCGGACGCGGAATTTCTTGCGCGGCACAACACCTCGTGCCTGCGGCATCTGTTTCTGGCCGGCGAGAGGGCCGACCCCGACACCATTCTGTGGGCGCAGGACAAGCTTGGCGTTCCGGTCATTGATCACTGGTGGCAGACCGAGACGGGATGGTCGATCTGCGCCAATCCTGTGGGGATCGAGACGCTGCCGGTGAAGCTCGGGTCTCCTTCGGTGCCGATGCCGGGATACGAGATCGACATCCTGGGCGAGGACGGCACGCCGAAATCCGCGGGCGAACTTGGCGCCATCGCCGTCAAGCTGCCGCTGCCGCCGTCCTGCCTGCCGAGCATCTGGGGCGCGGATGCCGCCTTCATCGAGAAATATCTGACCACCTTCCCCGGCTATTACGAGACGGGCGACGCCGGCTACAAGGACGAGGACGGCTATCTCTACATCATGGCGCGCACCGACGATGTCATCAATGTGGCCGGCCACCGCCTGTCCACCGGCCAGCTGGAAGAGGTGCTTGCCGAACATCCCGATGTCGCCGAATGTGCGGTGATCGGCGTGGCGGATGATCTGAAGGGTCAGCTGCCGCTCGGCCTGATCTGCCTCTATCCGAATTGCGAGAAGCCTGTGGATCAGGTCTGCGCCGAGGCGATCGAGCTGGTGAAGGGCCGGGTTGGCCGGGTCTCGGCCTTCAATCTGGTCGTGGCCATCGACAGGCTGCCGAAAACGCGGTCCGGCAAGGTGCTTCGCGGCACCATGGCGAAGATCGCGGATGGCGAGGAATGGACGATGCCGGCGACCATCGACGATCCGGCGATCCTTGACGAAATCGGCGCGGCCCTCGAGACAATAGGCTATCCAAAGTAGGATTTGGCACATCACCAGCTGCTTGAAACGGGCGCAAAATCGTTGCCTAACTGCCGATTATCGGTCTTAATCTTCCTACACGAGATACTTCAGGGAGACTGAAATGAAAAAAATGCTCTTGGCCGCTGTGGCGACGACAATGATCGCCTCGCCCGTGCTGGCAGCTGATGTGAAGCTTGGCATCATCTACGGCTTCACCGGCCCCATCGAATCGCTGACCCCGCCGATGGCAGAAGCTGCCGAAATGGCGATGAAGGAAGTCACTGACTCCGGGTCCTTCATGGACGGTTCCAGTGTGACCGGCGTCCGCGCTGACTCCACCTGCGTTGACGCCGCTGCGGCAACTGCAGGCGCCGAGCGCCTGATCACTGCCGAGGGCATCAGCGCCATTGTCGGCGCAGACTGCTCGGGCGTGACCATCGCCGTTCTGCAGAACACCGCCATGGCAAAGGGCATGGTGATGATCTCGCCGTCCGCCACATCGCCGGCTCTGTCGGACATGGAGGATAACGGCCTGTTCTTCCGCACCGCCCCGTCGGATGCGCGTGAAGGCCAGGTCGTCGCCGAGATGCTCAAGGAAAAGGGCTACAACTCGGTCGCGCTGACCTACACCAACAACGACTATGGCAAAGGCCTCGCCGGCGCCATCCAGTCGAACTTCGAATCCATGGGCGGCAACATCACCATCGTGACCGCGCATGAAGAGGGCAAGGGTGATTACAGCGCCGAGGTCGGCGCGCTGGCACAGGCTGGCGGCGACCTTCTTGTTGTCGCAGGTTACCTTGACCAGGGCGGCAAGATGATCATCCAGGGTTCGCTGGATGCTGGCTCGTTCGACACCTTCTTCCTGCCTGGTGGCATGATCGGCGACTCCTTGCCAGAAGCCATCGGTTCCGACCTTGACGGCTCCTTTGGCGTGGTTGCCGGCACCGACAGCCCGGGCGCGAAAATGATGAGTGAGATCATCGGTGGCGAGCTTGGCCCGTTCGTTGGCGAATCCTATGACGCCGCCGCTCTGATCATGCTGGCCATGCAGGCCGCTGGGTCGACCAGCAGTGCCGACTTCGCCGGCAAAGTCCTGGACGTTGCCAACGCCCCTGGCGAGAAGATCTTCCCCGGCGAGCTTGCTAAGGGCATGAAGATTCTGGCCGGTGGTGGCGAGATCGACTATGTCGGTGCCTCGGCCGTTGAGCTGATCGGCGGTGGTGAATCCGCCGGCAGCTACCGCGAGATCGTGGTGGAAGGCGCCAAGAACAAGACCGTTGGCTATCGCTAGGATTTAACGAAATACACGGCCCAGGCGTTTTGCCTGGGCCGTTTTGCTTTTTGCTTTGTGTAACGTAAGCATGATCACAGTCGAGAACATCTCGAAGAACTTCGGTGGCATTCAGGCCGTCAACGATGTCTCACTGACGATCGAAACCGGATCAATCACCGGTCTGATCGGCCCGAACGGGGCTGGCAAAACCACGCTTTTCAACGTCATCGCCGGTCATTTTGCGCCGAGCGCCGGCAAGGTGCTGCTCGATGGCGAGGACATCACCGGCCTGCCGCCGCATGAGCTTTTCGGCAAGGGGCTGCTCCGCACCTTTCAGATCGCCCATGAATTCTCCACCCTGACGGTGCGGGAAAATCTGATGACCGTGCCGGGCGGCCAGTCTGGCGAGCGGCTGACCGACGCCTGGTTTCGCCCGGGCAGGGTCCGCGCCGAAGAGGTGCGCCTTCGCGAGTGCGCCGATGATGTCATTGACTTCTTGCAGCTTGACCAGGTGGCGGACGAGCTGGCCGGCAATCTTTCGGGTGGACAGAAAAAGCTTCTCGAGCTTGGCCGCACGATGATGGTCGATGCCAAGATTGTCTTTCTTGACGAGGTCGGGGCCGGGGTGAACCGTACGCTTCTTGGCACCATAGGAGATGCGATCATGCGGCTGAACCGCGAACGCGGTTACACCTTCTGCATGATCGAGCATGACATGGAGTTCATCTCGCGGCTGTGCGATCCGGTGATTGTCATGGCCGAGGGCGCGGTGCTGGCCACCGGAAGCGCCGATGCGGTCCGCGCCGACGAAGCGGTGATCGAGGCCTATCTCGGCACCGGTCTGAAGAACAAGGTGGCAGGCAAGACGGTGGGGGCCGGGTCATGAGTTTCCTTGTTGGCGAGAACATGACCTGCGGCTATGGCGGCGCCGATATTCTTCATGCCTGCACCCTCGGCGTCGATCCGGGCGAGATTGCCGTCGTTGTCGGGCCGAATGGGGCTGGCAAATCCACCGCGATGAAGGCGATGTTCGGCATGCTCCACCTGCGCGAAGGCCGGGTGATGCTGGATGGCGTCGACATATCGGCACTGGCCCCGCAGGAGCGGGTGATCCATGGTATGGGGTTCGTGCCGCAGAACAACAACGTTTTCACCGGCATGACAGTCGAGGAAAATCTTGAGATGGGGGCCTTTATTCGCCGCGACGATATTGCCGCGACGATGGAACAGGTCTTCGGTCTGTTCCCGATTCTGAGAGAAAAGCGCAAGCAGCCGGCCGGCGAGCTGTCAGGCGGCCAGCGCCAGCAGGTCGCCGTGGGGCGGGCGCTGATGACGCAGCCGAAAATCCTAATGCTGGACGAGCCGACGGCCGGGGTATCGCCGATTGTGATGGACGAGCTGTTCGACCGCATCATCGAGGTGGCGCGGACCGGTATCGCCATTCTGATGGTTGAGCAGAATGCCAAGCAGGCGCTGAACATTGCCGACAAGGGCTTCGTCCTGGTTCAGGGGCGCAACGCCTATAAAGACACCGGCGCCGCGCTGATGGCGAATGCCGAAGTGCGCCGCGCGTTCCTCGGGGGCTGAGATGACCGATCTCCTCAACGCGCTTGTCATCATCGCCAATTTCATCATCGTCCCCGGGCTTGCCTATGGCAGCCAGCTTGCGCTTGGCGCGCTTGGCGTGACGCTGGTCTTCGGCGTGCTTCGCTTCTCCAACATCGCGCATGGTGAAACCATGGCGGCTGGGGCGATGTTCACCATGCTGTTCACCTGGTTGCTGCAGTCGATGGGAATCGGTTTCGGGCCGCTGCCAACGGCGCTTCTGGCGCTGCCTTTCGGCATTGGCGCGGCGATGGTGCTGTGCCTGGCGACCGACCGTGCTGTCTATGGCTATTACCGGCGGGTCAGGGCGTCGCCGGCCATTTATATCATTGTCTCGGTCGGGGTGATGTTCGTCTATAACGGGCTGATCCGCTTTGTGGTCGGCCCGCAGGACCGGGTGATCACCGATGGCCAGCGTTTTATTATGAAGGCACGGGCCTTCAAACAGGCGACCGGGCTGAATGAGGGGCTTGCCATCAAGACCACGCAGGCGGTATCCGTCGGCTGTGCTGTGCTGGCGGTGGGGCTGTTGTTCTGGTTCCTGAACAGGACGCGCACCGGGAAGTCGATGCGGGCCTATTCCGACAATGAGGATCTGGCGCTGCTGTCCGGGATCAATCCGGAACGCGTGGTGCTGATCACCTGGCTGATCACGGCGGCGCTGGCGACCCTCGCTGGAACGCTTTACGGTCTCGACAAGAGCTTCCGCCCCTTTGTCTATATGCAGCTTCTCCTGCCGATCTTCGCGGCTGCCATTGTCGGCGGCTTCGGAAGCCCGCTTGGCGCCATCGCAGGCGGGTTTGTCATCGCCTTTTCCGAGCTGACCGTCACCTTCGCCTACAAGCGTGTGCTGGCCTATCTGCTGCCGGACTCGATGGCGCCTTCCACGCTTGTCCAGCTGCTGTCCACCGACTACAAGATCGCCGTGTCCTTTGCCATTCTGGTGATTGTGCTGCTGATCAAACCAACCGGCCTGTTCGGGCAGAGGACCGCATGACCCAGTCGTACCGAAACATCATGATGTTTGCCGGCATGGCGGCGCTCTTGGCCCTTGTCGGCTTTGGCCAGGGGTGGGATATCGCGCTGCTGCTGCTGAACATGTGCATCATTTCGGCGATCATGGCGCTCGGTGTGAACATCCAGTGGGGCTATGCCGGGCTGTTCAGCATCGGGTCCATGGGATTTGCCGCGCTAGGAGGGCTCGCCGGGGTGATCGTCTCGGCCAGGCCGGTGCCCGGGGCCTGGCAGGCCGGCGGGCTTGGCGTGATCGGTGGGATTGTCGCCACCGTTCTGACTGTCGCCCTTGGCGTCTATGTCTGGCGGCGACTGGCGGATCAAGGCCGAAGGCGTTACTGGGGCACTGGAGTCGTTGTCCTGATCGGGTTCTTTGTCATTCGCGGGGTGATGGGGCCGGCCATAGCCGCTATCGAGGAAGTCGATCCTGCCGCCGCCGGCTATCTTGGCGGCCTCGGCCTACCGATCATCCTGTCATGGGTTGTCGGCGGCCTTTTTGCCGCCGGCGTGGCCTGGGTGGTTGGCAAGGTGTCGCTTGGGCTGCGCTCCGACTATCTCGCGATCGCCACGCTTGGTATTTCCGAGATCATCATCTTCATCCTGAAATTCGAGGACTGGCTGACCCGCGGCGTGAAGAATGTCACCGGACTGCCGCGCCCGGTCCCCTATGAGGTGGATCTGATTGCATCGCCAGCCTTTCAGGACTGGGCTACCTCCATCGGCAGCAATGCCACCGCCGCGGCGTCGATTGTGGTGAAGCTATGCTACGCGGGCCTGTTTTCTGTGGTGTTGCTTCTGGTCCTGTATCTGTCGGAAATCGCGCTACGCTCGCCTTGGGGCCGGATGATGCGCGCCATCCGCGACAACGAGACCGCCGCCGAGGCGATGGGAAAGGATGTGAAGGCGCGCCACCTGCAGGTGTTTGTCCTGGGGTCGGCGGTGATCGGCATTGCCGGGGCGATGCTGACAACGCTGGACGGCCAGTTCACCCCGACAAGCTATCAGCCGCTTCGCTTCACCTTCCTGATCTGGGTGATGGTGATCATTGGCGGGTCCGGCAACAACTGGGGGGCGGTTCTTGGCGGCTTTGTGATCTGGTTCTTCTGGATCGAGGCAGAGCCCATGGGACTGTGGTTCATCGATCTGGTCAGCTCCGGCATGGCCGAGGACAGCAGTCTGCGTCTGCATCTGATCGGCAGCGCCGCCTATATGCGGCTTCTGACCATGGGGGTCGTGCTTCTTGTCGTGCTTCGCTTCGCGCCGCGCGGACTGATTCCCGAGGTCAAGCGCTAACCCGCAAACCGGTTGCCAGCAACCGGCTGAATGACCTAAACAAAGGGGGCAATACCGAAAGCGAGAGGCCAGCAGATGCTCGAGAAGTTTCAGCCCGTTCCGCCAGACCCGATCCTTGGTCTTGGCCAGCTCTTCGCCGCAGACCCGCGCGAGGGCAAAATCGACCTTGGTGTCGGCGTGTTCAAGGACGCCGATGGCAACACGCCGATCATGGCGGCGGTCAGGAAGGCCGAGGTCATTCTTCACGACATGCAGACCACCAAGACCTACAAGGGACTTGGCGGGGACGAGGGTTTCCGCGACGCGATGCGCGAGATGGTGCTTGGCGACAGCGTCGCCGCCGACCGCGTCGCCACCATCCAGACCCCCGGCGGCACCGGGGCCATTCGCCAGCTTTACGAGGCGATGAAGAAGATCAATGAAGAGGCGACCCTGTGGCTGAGCGACCCGACCTGGCCCTCGCACGTCGCCATCGCCAAGCATATGGGCATGAAAATCCGCACTTTCCGCTATTTCGACGATGCCAGCAGCAGCGTTGATTTCGACGCGATGATGCAGGATTTGCAGGCTGTTCAGGCGCAGGACGTGCTGATGCTTCACGGCTGCTGCCACAACCCGACCGGCGCCAATCTCGACACTGCGCAGTGGGCCGCCGTCACCGATCTGGTGCTGGCAAAAGGCGTGATCCCGTTTATCGACATCGCCTATCAGGGGTTCGGCGACGGGCTTGAAGAGGATGCGGCCAATCTGCGCTCGATGGCGGCGCGCGTGCCGGAGATGCTGGTCGCGGCCTCTTGTTCGAAGAATTTCGGCCTGTATCGTGACCGTGTCGGCTGCGCGATGGCGGTCTGTGACAGTGCTGACAAGCATGCCGTTGTTACCCGCAATCTGGCCGTTCTCAACCGCATGAACTATTCCTTCGCGCCGGATCATGGCGCGGCCGTCGTCGGCATCATCCTTGCCGATGCCGATCTGCGCGCCCTGTGGGAGGAGGAGCTTACCCAGATGCGCGAGACGATGCTGACCATCCGCACCGATCTCGCCGACGAGCTTCGCCGCCAGTGCAACACCGACAGGTTTGACTTCATCGCCGAGCACAGGGGCATGTTCTCGCGCCTCGGGCTGAGCAAGGACGAGGTCGAGGCGCTTCGCGAGGAGCACGGCATGTATGTTGTCGGAGACAGCCGCATCAACATTGCCGGCCTGTCCGGCGGACGTCACGTTCCCTTCGCCGCCGCCGTCGCCAAGGTGCTGGCTGGCTGACCGGCCGGCCGGGAGAGGCCTTCATGACGAATGGCAGGATCAGAACCGGTGGTCAGCTCCTGATGGACAGCCTTGTCGCGCTTGGCGCGACGCGCGGTTTTGGCGTGCCTGGGGAATCCTATCTCGCCGTTCTCGACGCCATGGTCGATCATGCCAACGCCTTTGACCTGGTGCTGTGCCGGCAGGAAGGCGGGGCGGCCTATATGGCGGCCGCCTGGGGCAAGCTGACCGGCGAGCCCGGCCTGTGTTTCGTCACCCGCGGCCCGGGGGCCACCAACGCCGCCGTCGGCATCCACACCGCGATGCAGGATTCCCTGCCGATGATCCTGTTTGTCGGGCAGGTGGGAACCGATGTGATGGGCCGCGAGGCCTTTCAGGAGGTGGATTATTCCGCTTTCTTCGGTCCGCTGGCGAAATGGGCGGTGCAGATCGATCATGTCGACCGTGTGCCCGAGACTATCAGCCGTGCCTGGAGCGCTGCGATGAGCGGCCGCCCGGGGCCGGTCGTCGTCGCCCTTCCCGAGGACATGCTCGTCGCCACATCGCACCGCGCGCCCTGCGCGCCGGTGGTGATTCCGGAGCCGGCTGTGTCCCAGGACGCGGCCTCGCGCATGGCTGACATGCTGGCCGCCGCCGACAGGCCGGCAATCCTTCTTGGCGGCACCCGCTGGACCGTGGACAGCGCTCGCGCGCTTGAAAGCTTCGCCACTGCCAGCGATGTGCCCCTGGTCGCCGCCTTCCGCTTTCATGATATCATCGACAATCACTGCGAGGCCTTTGTCGGCGATGCCGGGGTGGCGATGAACGGCTATATGAAGGACTTGCTTCGCGGCGCCGATCTGATCCTCGCGCTCAACATCCGGTTCGGCGAGTCGACGACTGATGGCTACAGTCTGTTCGATGCGCCGCGGATGGCGGCAAAGCTGATCCACAGCCACGCCTCGGATGATGAGATCGGGAAAATCTATGCACCAGACCTGCCCGTCCATGCCGGCCCCAACGCCATGGTGGCGGCGCTGTCCGGCCTGTCTCTTGCCGCGAACAAGTCCCGCAGCGCCTGGCGCGCCGCGGCCCGGCAGAATTATCTGGACTCGCTTCAGGCCCCGGCGCAGCCCGGCGAGGTCGATATGGGGGTGATCACGGCGCATATTCAGTCGGTGCTTCCCGATGACGCCATTGTCACGCATGGTGCTGGCAATTTCTCGATCTGGCCGAACAAGTTCCTCTCATATAGCAGGAATCAGCGGATGCTGGGACCGCAGAGCGGGTCGATGGGCTTTGGCCTTCCGGCGGCGCTGGCGGCCAAGGTGCGCGACCCGTCGCGGTTTGTGCTGTGTTTCGCCGGCGACGGCGATTTCCAGATGAACGGCAATGAAATGGGAACGGCGCTTCAGGCGGGTCTCAACCCGGTGATCCTGATCATCAACAATGCCAGCTACGGCACCATCCGCATGCATCAGGAACGCGAATATCCGGCGCGGGTCTCCGGCACGGCCATCGTCAATCCCGACTATATGGCGATTGCCGCCGCCTACGGCTTCCATGGCGAACGGGTGACCGGAACCGCGCAATTCGCCGACGCTTTCGCGCGCGCCTGCGAGTCCCCCACCGGTGCCATCGTCGAGATTGTCACGGCGACCGAGGCGATCTCGCCGCGCACCACCATCTCGGCACTTCGCGCCGCCGCCGCACCATGAGCGGCGCGCCGTCGATCCGGATGATCAACACCCATGCCGAGGGTGAACTGGGCTATGTCGCCATCGAAGGTGTTCCCGACATTCCCGGCGCCAGCCTGGCCGAGCGGCTTGCCTGGCTGAACAGCGATTCCGGCACGCCGCTTCGCCGTCACCTGATGCTGGCCCCGCGGGCCAATCCCGCCTGTTCGGTCAATCTGGTAATGGAGCCCGTCGATCCGCGCGCCGATGCCGCCTTCATCATCCTGCAGCCGAACGCGGCGCATGCCAGTTCCGGCTCCAACAGCATCTGCGTAACGACGGCGCTTCTGGAAACAGGCCGCCTGCCGATGACTGGGCCGGACACCGTGGTCACGCTGGAGACAGCCGCCGGGCTTGTCACCGCCACCGCCAGCTGCCGCGACGGCAAGTGCGAGCGGGTCAGCCTCGACATGGTGCCGTCCTTTGTAGAGGCGCTGGACGTGCCGCTGGACACCGGTGAATGGGGCCGCATCAGCGCCGATATCTGTTATGGCGGGGTGTTCTACGCGCTGGTCGATGTGGCCCAGGTGGGGCTGTCGATCATCCCGTCGGACGCGGCGGCGCTGGCCCGTATCGGCATGGCGCTGAAGGACAGGTTCAACGCGGCGCATCAGGTGGCGCATCCCGAGATACCGGCCATCAACGGCATCGCCTATCTGATGTTCCGCGAGGATGGCGGCGACGGGCAGACACGCACCGCCACGGTGATGCCGCCCGGGCGGCTGGACCGTAGCCCCTGCGGCACCGGCTCCTCGGCGCATCTTGCCGCGCTTCATGCCCGCGGGCGGATCGCCATCGGCCAGACCATCACCACCCGCTCGGTCATCGGTTCGGCCTTCGAGGTAACGCTTCTTGGCGTTTCCGAGGTGGCGGGGCGTGCCGCCGTGCTGCCGCGAATCTCGGGGCGCGGCTGGCGCTTTGGCGAGACGCTGCTGGAAAGCGACGCAAGCGACATTTTTGCCGACGGCTACGCTGTCAGTGATGTATGGGGGCCTGACGCCGCGGCCCTCGACCATAATGGCTGATGACTGCTAGTCTGGCCGCGTGCCACATTCAACCGGCCCGACAGGATGTCCGATGACCACAAGCCTTGATGTCGAATTTGTCCGTTCGCAGTTTCCGGCCTTTGCCGAGCCGTCGCTTCAGGGCCGGGCCTTCTTTGAAAATGCCGGCGGCTCCTACACCTGCCGTCAGGTGATCGACAGGCTTCATCGCTTTTATACCGAGCGCAAGGTCCAGCCCTATGGCCGCTATGCGGCGAGCGCCGCCGGCGGTGCCGAGATGGACGAGGCGCGGGAAAGGCTTGCGGCGCTGATGAATGTCGAGACGGACGAGCTGAGCTTCGGTCCCTCGACAAGCCAGAACACCTATGTCCTGGCGCAGGCCTTTGCCGATACGCTGTCGCCGGGTGACGCCGTGATTGTCACCGATCAGGACCATGAGGCGAACAGCGGCGCCTGGCGGCGGCTGGAATCGCGCGGCATGGAAATTCGCGAATGGCATATCGACCCGGAAAGCGGCAAGCTGGCACTGGACCGGCTTGCCGAGATCCTTGATGACAGGGTGAGACTTGTCTGCTTCCCGCACTGCTCCAACATCGTCGGTCAGGAAAACCCGGCGGCGGCCATCGCCGCCATGGCGCATGAGGTTGGCGCTGTGACCTGCTGTGACGGTGTCAGCTATGCGCCGCACGGGCTTCCCGATGTCGGCGGGCTTGGCACCGATATCTATCTCTTCTCGAGCTACAAGACCTATGGCCCGCATCAGGGTATCATGGTGGTCCGGCGCGACCTTGCTGACCGCCTTGCCAACCAGGCGCATTTCTTCAATGCCGGCAGCCGCTACAAGCGTTTCACCCCGGCCGGGCCGGACCATGCGCAGGTGGCCGCCTGTGCCGGCATGGCCGACTATATCGACGCGCTCTACGCGCATCATCATGGCGGCGATACGGCCCCGGCGGAGCGCGCCCGCGCCGTTGCAAGGCTTCAGCGCGGGCATGAGGACCGCGTGCTGGCACCGCTTCTCGACTATCTTGGCAGCCGCAATGACGCCCGCGTCCTTGGCAGCGCCAGCCTTGGAGGGGAGACGGGCCGTGTGCCGACGGTGGCTCTTCACACCGCAAAGCCGGCCCATGAGATCGCCACCGCCCTGTCAGGCCATGGTGTGATGGCTGGCGAGGGCGATTTCTACGCGGTACGGACCATTGGCGCGATGGGATGTGACCCCGATGCCGGCGTGTTGCGGCTCAGCTTTGTGCATTACACAACCGATGCCGAGGTGCAGCAGCTGATGAAGGGGCTTGATGCCTGCCTTTGACTCTGGCTAGTCTCCCAGCACTGGGCAGAAGCGCCTGCACCTTCTATGTTTCCCCATTTTTTCAGGGCATAAAGACTCAATGGCCAGGGGCCTGGGACAGGATCAGGGATGATTGATTTCGACGAGGTTCTCGACAACCGCGACCATCATCTCGAGAAATGGGACGAGGTCGCCGAGCGATACAATGTGCCGGGCGACACGGGCATTCCGTTATGGGTGGCGGATATGGATTTCCGCGCGCCGCCATCGGTCAACGCCGCGCTTCAGAAGATGGTCGATCACGGGGTCCATGGCTATTACGGCCCCGATGACAGCTTCCGCGAGGCGCTTGTCGGCTGGATGGCGCGGCGCCATGACTGGACGGTCCAGCCTGAATGGGCGCTGCAGACGCATGGCCTTGGCAACGCGCTGTCGGTGATCGTCAATGCCTGTTCGGCCCCGGGGGAGGGGGTGATCATCTTCTCGCCGGTCTATCATGCCTTTGCTCGCATCATCAAAGCGAATGAGCGCCGTGTTCACGCCTCGCCCCTTGTGATCAGAGACGGACGGTTCCACATGGATATCGACGCGCTTGAGGCCTCGCTGACAGGCGACGAGAAGATCATGTTCCTCTGTTCGCCGCACAATCCCGGCGGGCGGGTATGGAATGCCGACGAGCTTCGCGATGTCGCCGCCTTCTGCGCCCGCCACGACATCATTCTTGTCAGTGACGAGGTGCATCACGATCTGATCCTGCCAGGCCACAGCCACACCATTCTGGCGAAGGCCGCGCCCGGGATTGACGACAGGCTGATCACCCTTGTCGCCACCAGCAAGACCTTCAATATCGCCGGCATAGAAACCGGCACCATGCTGATCGGCAATGAAGCCCTTCGCCGCAAGGTCGCAAAGGCGCGGAGCGCGATGAACATCTCGAACAACCGCTTCGGCATGCTGATGGCCGAGGCCGCCTATCGCGGCGGCGATGAATGGCTGGACAGGCTCATCCCCTATCTCGACGCCAACCGCAGGCTGCTGAACGAGGCGATCGAGGGGTTTCCCGGCCTGTCGGTAATGAATCTCGAGGCGACCTATCTCGCCTGGGTGGATTTTGCCGGCACCGGCATGGCGCGCGAGGAGTTCGTCGAGCGCCTGACCCGCGCCGGGCTTGCCCCAAGCGAAGGCCGCGCCTTCGGGCCTGAGGGCGAGCTATGCATGCGTTTCAACATCGCCTGCCGCCATGCGCTTCTGGATGAAGCGATGGCGCGACTTTCCGATGCCTTCGCCGATCTCCAGTAGGGACGGCTCCTAGACGATTCTCACCTCGAAATCGGCGATCCCGTCGATGCCGCCAGTCAGCACATCGCCGCGTGACACCGCGCCGACGCCCGCCGGGGTGCCCATATAGATCACGTCGCCCTGCTGCAATGTGTACATGGTCGACAGGTCGGCGATGATTTCCGGAACGGACCAGACCATTTCCGACAGGTCGGCGTCCTGCCTGACGGTGCCGTTCTGCTCAAGATGGATGCGGCCGCTGGCGACCGACGGCACATCCGCCATCTGGCGAAGCGGGGTAATCACCGCCGACTGATCGACATCCTTCGCGGTGTCCCACGGCTTGCGGTTTTCCTTTGCCCTTTTCTGCAGGTCGCGGCGCGTCATGTCGATGCCGGCGGCGCAGCCATAGATGTGCGACAGCGCATCGCCCTGCGAAATATTGCTGCCGCCGCTTTTCAGCGCAAAGACAAGTTCCATCTCGTAATGATAGTTCTCGGTGCGCGGTGCATAGGCGATCTCGCCCTCGGCCATGACGAGGGTGGTCGGCGATTTGGTGAAATAGAAAGGT
Organism: uncultured Alphaproteobacteria bacterium; assembly: GCA_913048595.1. Classification (GTDB taxonomy): domain Bacteria; phylum Pseudomonadota; class Alphaproteobacteria; order Puniceispirillales; family Puniceispirillaceae; genus UBA8309. The sequence continues at coordinate 13,210 of CAJWVJ010000022.1, forward strand.
GCCTCGCGGTCGACAATTGTGCCCATCTCGGCAGCATGCGCCTCGTAATTCCGGCCAACGCAGAAAATGCGGTTCACCGGGTAGAGCTTGTCGGTGCCGACAATCGGAATGGTGGCGGGGGCGGTCGGCTCGAAAAGATACTTTGTCATCGCAGGGTCCTTGTAGTGCGGAAAGTCATTCTGCGGCCAACCTAGCTGAGGGTGCGGGTCCTACGCAACAAAGACCTAGAGCGTAGCGGTGCGCCATGCCACACTTCCCTGGTCATTCGCCACACCCGTCTGAAAACTGGACACACGGACACCGCATGGATCACATTCTTCAAGGCCGGCCTGTCTCGCTGGCAGTTCTCGATTTCGGCCTGTTTAGGGTTCATAGCAACGGTCGGGTCATCGGCATATGCGGATATCTGATCCGCACCGACCGGGACGAGCTGGTGCTGGTCGATGGCGGCTTCCCGCGCAAATACACCGAAGACCATGCCGGCGCCAGCGCCGAGGACCGCCTGTATGAATTTGGCGAGGTGCTGTCCTGCGGCCCCAAGAACACAGTCGCAGCACAGCTTGCGGCATGCGGCTGCGCACCGGATGACATTACGCTTCTGATCCAGTCGCACACCCATATCGATCATGTCGGGGCGTTACATGACGCGCGTCGGGCGCCGATGCTGATCGCGGCGGCCGAACGCGCCCTCCCAAAGCCGCTTTATTGGGGCGGGGTGCAGCCGCTGGACTGGCCGGACCGTAACTATATTCTGGTGGAGGGAGACCGGCAAATTGGCCCCGGCTTCGGCGTCATGCTGGTGCCGGGGCACACGCCCGGCCAGCTTGCGATGATACTCGAGCTCCCGGCCACCGGCGTGGTGCTACTGACCAGCGACGCTATCTCGCGACCAGCCGAGATTGACGAGAAATTTGCCGGCTCGATGGATGAGCCGGCAGCAATCGCCAGCGCCGCGCGCCTGATGGAGGAAGCCGCTGCGCGGGACGCCTTCATCATCTATGGCCATGACCCGGTGCAGTGGGACGCGCTTCGCAAGGCGCCCGAGCTGTACGGCTAGCCGACCGCGCGTCAGCGAACATCACGCCCCTGATTCAGGACGATCACATTGCCGGAACAGACATCGCCGCCTTGCCCGGCCAGAAAGCCCACCCAGCCGGCGATCTGCTCAGGCTGCATGGCGGTGCCATGCGGCATCGCGGCGATGGCTCTGGCCAGCGTCTCTTCCGTAAGCACGTTGAATAGCGGTGTCTCGGTCATTGCCGGCGCGATCGAGTTCACCGCGATCTTCTCGGCCGCATAGCGGCGCGCCAGATCCTTGGTCAGCGTGTCCATCGCCGCTTTGCTCGCGCGGTAATGCGGCGGGTCGAACACATCGAAATTATAGGCTCCGTTCGATGAGATATTGATGATCTTGCGCACCCCGTCACCGCCACGCATCAGCGGGATTGCCGCCTGGCAGCAATGGAAGCAGGAGTCGAAATTGACCGCCATCTGGCGGCGGAACTCCTCGGCAGGGATGTCCGGAAAGTCGGACATGAAACAGGTGCCGGCATTGTTTACCAGCACATCGATCCGACCCTCCTGTGCGGCGATCCCGTCAAAGATGGTTTTTACCGCGCCGGCATCCGATAGGTCCCCGGTCACGCCGCGAAATCCGGTCGCCTCCAAGACGGTCCCGTCTGGCCAGCTGATATCAAGTCCGATAACGGAACAGCCGTCATCAAGCAACCTGCGGCAGATGGCCTGCCCCATGCCACCGGCGGCCCCTGTCACCACAGCGATTTTCGTCATCTCGCAATCTCCCGGCCAACCCGTCTTCTGGGCAAGTGGCCATGCCGGCGCTTGTCGCCGGCTGGCCCCGCGCTAGAATGATAGGATCATCACCCGCTGACTGTCGATAGGGCTGCCTTGGCCCTGGCCACAGTTCGTCACCATCCGGAGAGACGCGGCATGGACAAGGTTCGCACCCAGGCATTGTTCGAAAATCTGCTGCAGTCGGTGGCTGCGGCGCCCGACTCCTTTCTTGGTTTCAGCCAGGCGGAGTCCCTGACCTTAGGCGATTTCATCGGCGATCTCGACCCGCAGCTGTCACTCGACTGGAACGGGGTGTCGTTTCAAGGGCTGCCTGCGCTTCGCCAGCATGTTCTCGTACAGGCTGGTCTCGAGAATGACTGCCGGATCGATGATGTGCTGATCACCGCCGGCGCCGCCGAGGCCAATTATCTGGCGCTTCGCCAGTGCCTTCGCGAAGGTGACGAGATCATCATCGAACGGCCGGGATGGCCGCAGGCCGAGGTGCTCGCCCGAGCCGCCGGGGCCGCTATCCACATCATCGACCGTGAAGAGGGGGCTGGATGGCAGCTGCCGCTTGATTCGCTGGAGGCGATGGTCTCGCCGCGAACGCGGATGATCTTCATCACCAACCCCAACAACCCGACAGGCCGACTGATGGATGGTGGCGAGTTGTCCCGCCTTGCCGCGATCGCGGGCCGGTATGACAGCTGGCTTGTCGTTGACGAGGTCTATGCCGGGCTCGAATGGAAGCGGCAGCGCATGCCATCGATTGCTGGCATCTACGAGTACGGCATCGCCACCGGAAGCGTATCTAAGGTGTTCGGCATGCAGGGGCTGCGGCTTGGATGGATGATTTGCCGCGACAGAAGGATGATTCGCGATGCGCTTGTGCTTCGCGAATACAGCTCGCAGATCAGCAACCATCTTGGCGAAGCGATTGCCGAGATCGCACTTCGTCCGGACCGCCGGGCCGAGCTGCTGGCGCGTATCCGGGCCGGCAGCCTGGCGAATATGGAAATGCTGACCCAATTCATCGACTCCCACCCCTGCCTGTCCTGGCACCAGCCGGAGGCCGGGCTCATCGGTCTTGTCCGGCTTGACGGCGGTGGCGGACTCAGCGGTGATGCGCTGGCGGCGCGGGCGATTGAGCCGCCCTATCGCACCTTCCTGATTTCCGGCAGCGCCTATGGCAAGCCGGATCACATCCGGCTTGGTGTCGGTGGTGGCGCTGCTGCCAATCTTGATGACGGGCTGGTGAAGCTCGCAGCGCTGCTGGACGAGTTTGGCTAGTCGCGCCTAGAGTGGAAAGCGTGTGAACACGCGGCGGGCATTGCCCTCGAATACCATCTGGCGCTGCGTGTCGTCCAGATTTGGTGTGGCGTCGATATAGCGTTTGGTGTCGTCGTAGTAATGCCCGCTTCTGGGGTCGATGCCGCGCACCGCCCCGATCATCTCCGAGGCGAACAGGATGTTTTCTGCCGGGATGACCTTGGCCAGCATGTCGATGCCGTCCTGATGATAGACGCAGGTGTCGAAAAAGATATTGCCGAGAACCCGCTCGTTCAGATCGCCAAGCCCCATATCCTGCGCCATGCCGCGGAACCGGCCCCAATGGTAGGGAACCGCGCCGCCGCCATGCGGGATGATGAATTTGATCGTCGGGAAATCGGCAAAGACATCCGACATCATGAAATGCACAAAGGCGGTGGTGTCGGCACCAAGATAGTAAGAGCTGGTGGTGTGCATGGCCGGGTGGCAGGCACCGCTGACATGGATCATGGCCGGCACATCCAGCTCGCACATTGTCTCATAGAGCGGGTACCAGTATCTGTCGCCAAGCGGCAGGTCCCTCCAGTAGCCGCCCGAGGGGTCGGGGTTCAGGTTGCAGCCGATGAACCCCATCTCCTCGACACAGCGGCGAAGTTCGGCGACGCTGGATTCGATAGGAGTTTGCGGGCTTTGCGGAAGCTGGCAGACCGGCACGAAATTCCTCGGGAACAGGTCGCAGACACGCCGGATCAGGTCGTTGCAATGTTCGGTCCAGGCCTGCGATGTGCTGGCATTGCCGACATGGTGCTCCATCCAGCTGGCGCGCGGTGAAAAGACGGTGACATCGGTGCCGCGTTCCTGTTGCACGCGAAGCTGGTTGGTCTCTATGCTTTCGCGAATCTCGTCGTCGCTGACCACCATCACGCCCTTGCTGCTGACATGGTTCGGATCGGTGGCGACAGCTTCTTTCTGCGCGTCCCGCCAGGCGGCGACACCCGGCGGCGTGGTGGTGTAATGGCCATGGCAATCGATGATCATGATCCTGGTCTCCGTGCCTGTGTTCAGCTGCTGAACCGCTTTTCGACTATATCCATCACCTGCATCGCGGGCAGGCACTGGGCGAGGCTGGAATTCGGCTCGCGCCCCTCGCGGATGGCGGCGACGAATTCACGGTCGATCAGCTCGATGCCGTTGGTCGAGACATCGACATTGCTGACATCGATCTGGTTGTCGCGGCCGTCGAACAAATCGTCATAGCGGGCGATATAGGTGTTGTTGTCGCAGATATAGCGGAAGAAGGTGCCAAGCGGCCCGTCATTGTTGAAGGACAGCGACAGGGTGCAGATTTTGCCGGTTGGCGTCTTCATGATGATCGACATGTCCATGGCGATTCCCAGCTCGGGATGCGTCGGGCCCTGGACCCCGTATACCTCTGTGACCATTTCGCCTGTCTGGTACATGAACAAATCGATGGTATGGCAGGCATGGTGCCACAGCAGATGGTCGGTCCAGCTTCGCGGGCTACCATCGGCGCTGATGTTCTTGCGGCGGAAGAAATAGGTCTGCACATCCATCTGCTGGATCGACAGCTCGCCGGTGGCGATCAGATTGTGGACATACTGGTGCGACGGGTTGAATCGGCGGACATGCCCGGCCATGGCGACAAGGCCGGTTTCCTTCTGTTTCGCGACAAGCGACTTGGAATCGGCAAGATTGTCGGCCATCGGAATTTCGATCAGCACATGTTTGCCGGCATCCATCGCGGCAAGCCCCTGTTCGGCATGCATGCCTGTCGGGGTGGCCAGCACCACGGCGTCGATCTCGCGCATGGCCAGGCTTTCCGCAAGGTCGGTCGTGGCGTGCCGGATGCCATAGCTTGCCGCCAGTTCCTGTGTCGGCTCCAGCCGCCGCCCGACAAGCGAGGTCACCTCGACCCCGTCGATCAGCTTCAGCGCATCGAGATGCTTCTTGCCAAAGGCACCGCCGCCGGCGAGACAGATTTTCATGAGTTCATCTCCGTTGATTGCGCTTCAGTCTGCTTTGTCGAGGGCCTGTTCGATCAGGGCCATCTGTGCTGCCAGAGCCGTTCCCGGCTCCAGCGTCAGATCGAGATTCCCCATTTCCTCTTCCCAGGCGATGGTGCCTGTGGTCATCGCGGGCGCGACATTGAAATCGCGAAGCGTCTTGGCCACCTCGCGCATTTCGGCGGCGCGGCGAATACCATGTGCTGTCATCCGTTCCATGTTGTAGGCAGTCTGCGCGGCCCAGCCAAGCCCGCTTTCCGAAGCGTCGAGCGAGTTTGCCACCTCATCGGCGACACCGGCGCGCACCGCGGCGCGGAAACATTCGACGGTCAGCGCCTCCATCCCCTTGACCATGACCGAGCGCAGCATCTTGATGGTCGAGGCGCGGCCGATATCACTGCCGACAAAGCGCGGGGCAAGGCCTGCCTCGGCCAGCCGCGCGGCGACGCTGTCCGGCTCGGCGCTGGCGGCAAGCATCGGCGTTTCATGTCCGCGCGGGGTAATTGGCGCCATCACCGCGACATCCACATAGGTGCCGCCTGCCGCATTTACCGGTCCGGCGGCGATCTGTTTGGTGCCGGGGGCACAGCTGTTCATGTCGAGCCACAACGCGCCGGCCGCCAGGTGACGCGCGGCGGCGGCGGCGGCCTTTGCGGCCTGGTCGGCGGTGACAACGCAGATCACGATCTCTGCGCCCTCCACCGCCTCTTTCGCTGTCGCGCTGGCGGTGAGGCCGGCATCTTCGATCCGCGCACGCATGGCCGCACCACCGTCCCTGTCGTCAAGCTTGATGTCATAGGCGCGCATGCCATCGGCCCGGCCCGAGGCGGCGAGCGTCTCGGCAATGGCAAGGCCGGCCTCGCCAAATCCGATAAAGGCAACTGATCCCTGCAAACTCATGACCGGACTCCTATACCTCCAGCGCCCCAGACGCCGCCTCCTGTGATAGCAAAGGCGCGGACATCACGCCAATAACCCGACACCCGCATCAACAATAGAATCTCGGCATGGGTATTTGCCAAGCTTTTATGGTGTCTGACCATGGGGCCGCGCTATGATCCGGCTTCGGGATCAACTGGCACGGGGCGTGATCATGGCGGATGGCGGCACAAAATGCATGTGGATGCGGGGCGGCACCTCGAAAGGCGGCTATTTCCTGGCCGATGATCTGCCGCAGGATATCGCCGAGCGCGACGCACTGCTGTTGCGGGTGATGGGGTCGCCCGATTCCCGCCAGATCGACGGCATGGGCGGTGCCAACCCGCTGACAAGCAAGGTCGCGGTGGTGTCCCCGTCCGACCGGCAGGATGCCGATATCGACTATCTGTTCCTTCAGGTCTTCGTTGACCAGGCCATCGTCACCGACGCGCAGAATTGCGGCAACATCCTTGCCGGTGTCGGCGGCTTCGCCATTGAACGCGGCCTTGTCGCCGCCACGGGCGACAGCACCGATGTGCGAATTTTCATGCGCAACACCGGGCAGGTGGCGACGGCCAGCATCCACACCCCGGGCGGCATGGTGTCCTATGAGGGCGGCGAGGCGATCGACGGCGTGCCTGGGATGTCGGCGGCGGTGCCGCTTGTCTTTGATGATGTGGCCGGGTCGATGTGCGGCGCCTTGCTGCCGACAGGCCATGAGGTGGATGTGGTCGAGGGCGTCGAGGTGACGATGATCGACAATGGCATGCCGATTGTGGTGATGCGCGCCGCCGACCTCGGCATCACAGGCTATGAAGCGCCGGCCGGGCTGGATTCGGATTCCGGCCTGAAGGCGCGGCTGGAGGCCATCCGCCTTGCCTGCGGGCCGCTGATGAATCTGGGGGATGTGGCCGAGAAGTCGGTCCCGAAGATGACCATGGTCGCGCCGGCACGGCATGGCGGGGCCTTCATGACACGAAGCTTCATTCCGCATAAATGCCACGACACCATCGGCGTGTTCGCGGCTGTCAGCGCGGCGACGGCGGCGCTTCTCGCCGGCAGCTCGGTGGCGGCGCTCGCCTCGGTGCCCGAGGGTCCGCGCAAGATGATGGCGGTGGAACATCCGAACGGCGCGACGGCCTGTGTGCTGCATTGCGATGATAGGGGGCGGGTGGAACGTGCCGGCATGGTCCGCACCGCGCGCAAGCTGTTCGACGGTATGGTTTTCTAGAGTCACAGATGCCACAGGGAGAGTGTTGATCATGACTGACATCGATCAGGTAACCGGCGGCGAGGTCACTTGGCATCCAAGCCCGAAAAAGCCCGATTTCATCCCGCCGGCCGGCGCGGTCGACGCGCATTGCCATGTGTTCGGCCCGGCCGCCGAATTTCCCTTTGCGCCGGAACGCAAATACACCCCCGGCGATGCCGGCAAGGACAAGCTGTTCGCGCTTCGTGACCATCTTGGCCTGTCCCGAAACGTGATCGTTCAGGCAAGCTGCCACGGCAAGGACAATGCGGCGATGATCGACGCGCTTCACGCCTCTGGCGGCATGGCCCGCGGGGTTGCCGTGGTGGCGCACGACATCTCCGACGCTGAGCTGGACAGTATGGACGCGGCCGGGGTGCGCGGCGTGCGCTTCAACTTTGTCAGGCGGCTTGTCGACGCCACTCCGCGCGATTTCTTCCTCCGCACGGCCGAGCGTGTCCAACGGCTGGGATGGCACATCGTCGTCTATTTCGAGGCGCCCGACCTTGAGGATCTGACGCCCTTCCTGAAGCAGCTTCCCGGGATCGTTGTGGTCGACCATATGGGGCGCCCCGACGTGACAAAGCCGGTGGACGGTCCCGACTTCGCGCGCTTCGCCGGACTGATGGCCGAAATGCCCGATCTGTGGACCAAGGTCAGCTGCCCCGAGCGGCTCACAGCCGCCGGTCCGCCCTATGATGATGTGGTGCCATTCCAGCGGCATCTGGTCGAGGCGTTTCCGGACCGGGTGCTGTGGGGAACCGACTGGCCGCATCCGAACATGAAGTCGCACAAGCCCGATGACGGGATGCTGGTCGATCATATCGCCCGCATTGCGCCGACGCCGGCGCTTCAGCAGGCGCTTCTGGTCGATAATCCGATGCGGCTTTACTGGTCCGAGGGCTGATGCGCCTCGGCGGCGGCGTTACGCGCAGCGAGAA
>CAJWVJ010000023.1 GCA_913048595.1 uncultured Alphaproteobacteria bacterium
ACCGAAGAGCGGATCAAGCGCAATTTCGGCATGGCGCGGCCGGAAGGTTATCGCAAGGCGGCCCGCCTGATGGACCTTGCCGGCCGGTTCGGCCTTCCGGTACTCAGCTTTGTCGACACCGCCGGCGCCTATCCCGGCCGCGGCGCCGAGGAGCGCGGCCAGGCCGAGGCCATCGCCACCTCCATCCGCGCCTGCCTTCGCCTTCGCTCGCCAATGGTCGCCAGCATCATCGGCGAGGGCGGGTCCGGCGGCGCCATCGCGCTCGCCACAGGCAACCGCGTGGTGATGTTCGAACATGCCATCTATTCGGTGATTTCGCCGGAAGGCTGCGCCTCGATCCTGTGGCGCAGCGGAGACCACGCCAAGGACGCCGCCGAGGCGCTCCGCATCACGTCGTCCCATATGAAGGACCTTGGCGTGATCGATGCCATCGTGCCGGAGCCGCTTGGCGGCGCGCATCGTGACCAGGCCGCGGCCATCGCCAGCCTCGGTGATACCTGCTTCGCACAGCTTCAGGAGCTTCAGGCGATGGATAGCGACAGCCTTGTCGAGGACCGTGCGCAGAAATATCTGGCGATGGGCGACAGCGCCGGCTGACCCGCAATCCGGCCATCAGACCGGAAGCCCCTATCCGGAAAAGTCGGGCTGCGTCGCCAGCGACGGAATGGCGGCGCGCGCCTTGTCCACCGACGCCGGATCAAGGCTGGCATGGATGATGCCGTCATTCGCACCGGCGGCGGCGTTGCCGTCATCGGTCGGCACTTCTGCGATGATCTCGCCCCATGGCGCGACAATCAGCGCATGGCCGTAGGTACGCCGCCCGTCTGCATGCGTCCCGCACTGCGCCGCGGCAATCACGAAACAGCCTGTCTCGATGGCGCGGGCGCGAAGAAGCACATGCCAGTGCGCCCTGCCGCTGTTGAAGGTGAAGGCGGCAGGAATGGTCAGGATCTTGGCCCCGGCCTGCGCCAGTCGGCGATAGAGATGCGGAAATCGCAGATCGTAGCAGATCGTCAGGCCGGTCTGTATCCCGTCGATCCCGGCCATCACCATCCTGTCGCCGGGCGCGAAATGATTCGACTCACGATAGGATTTTCCGTCACCGACATTGGCGTCGAACATGTGAATCTTATCATATTCCGCATGAACGGTGCCGTCTGGACCGATGAGGAGTTGCCGGTTGACGTGCCGGCCATCTTCGGCGCGAAAGAACATGGAGCCGACCGACAGCGACACCCCAAGCGCGGCGGCGCGGCCGCACAATTTGTCAAGGGTCGGGCTTTCGTCGGCAGGTTCCGCCTCGTCGGCTAGCGCGCCACGGCTGGCGGCAAGAAAGGTGGCGGCCTCGGGAAGGCAGATCAGCTTTGCCCCGTCACCGGCGGCGCGGTCGATCATCGGCAGCAGCGTGGCAAGGGTCTCCTCGGCGGTGCCGGCGGCGCAATATTGCAGCGCGGCGACGGCAAGGGGGGTGCGTGCCGCGCTCATGCAGCGAGAAGCCTGTCGAGATGGCCGGCACTTTCCAGGGCGTAAAGCTCGTTGCACCCACCGATATGGTCGTCATCGATGAAAATCTGCGGGACCGAGCTCCTGCCGCCGGCACGGCTTCGCATGGCGGCGCGAAGGTCGGCGCTCAGCGACACATCAATCTCCTCATAGGCGATTTTCTTGCTTTCAAGCAGCCTGATTGCCCGGGCGCAATAACCGCACATCATGCTGGTGTAGATCTCGACCTTTGCCATGGGGCGTCCGTCCTGTTTTCCGGTCCGTTCCGAATGATGCCTATATCCGGTCTTTCGTCGGGAAAATCAAGAACCCTGCGGCCGCGCCACCCGCGCCAGGATGATCGCTCCGACCGGTCCGCTTCCGGCGGCGGCAAGGCATTTCGCGGCGGCGAACAGCGTCGCGCCGGTGGTCATCACATCATCGACAAGGATCACGGCGCGGCCGCCAAGGCGAGGCCCGGCATCGGCGGCAACGGCAAAGGCCCCGGCAAGGTTGGGATGGCGCTGGCGGCGGCTGAGTCCGCCCTGGCTGCGGGTGGCGCGGCGGCGGACCAGAATGTCCGGGGCGAATATGCCCGTCCCGGTGATGCGGCACAGGCTGCGGGCCAGTTCCGCCGACTGGTTGTAACGCCGCCGGAAGAACCGCCGGTGATGAAGCGGTACCGGCGCCACCAGAGGGCCGCCATGCGCCGTTCTCATGGACCCGGCCATCGCCGCGAAGTCACGCGCCACCAGCGCCGCCAGGAACGGGGTCAGCTGCAGCGCGTCGCCATGTTTGAAGGACAGGATCAGCTGGCGCGAGCTGTCATTGTAATGCAGCCCGGCCCGGATCATCGAAAGTGGCGGCGGGGCCCGGAAACAGGCGGCGCAGAGCGGGTCCGCCAGCGTATGGCCAAGCGGCAGCCCGCATTGCCGGCAGACAGGCGCGCCGATCGGTGCCAGCCCGTCCCAGCAGGACGCGCACAGGCCCGTGCTCTCGGCAAACCTTCGGCACAGCACGCATTGATGCGGCAGGACAAGGCTGGCTGCCTGCTGGGCAAGGCGTGAAAGGGGCTGGAAAAGCGACCGTGAAAGGGAGCGGGGCGGATGGATCATGGAGGCAGGCCAGCCCGGCCGGGCAAATGCGGCGTTAACACACGGGCAGGCGGGCCTGATTTTCCCTTGCGGTTTGACCGGCCGCCAGCGACAGTGCGGGCAATGTCACAAGACCCGTCCATTCCCAGACTGTTCGACCAGGTCGCGCAGCGCCGTCACCGGGCGCGGGCCGCCGCCGGGTTTTCCGGCTTCGACTTCCTGAAGAAGGAGGCCGCTATACGCATCGCCGACAGGCTAGAGCTGATGCGCCGTGATTTCCCGCTCTGCCTTGATTTCGGAAGCCATGACGGCACGCTGACACGGGTGATTGCCGACACGGGCAAGATCGGCACCGTGCTTCAGGCCGATCCGGCGCCGGCTTTCGCCAGCCTGGCGGCGGATGCCGGGCCGGCGCTGGCAACCGAGTATGACAGGCTGCCTTTTGCCGCCGAGAGCTTCGATGCCGTCTTTTCCTGCCTGACCCTGCATGGGGTTGATGACCTTCCGGGCGTGATGGCGCAGATGCGGCGTCTGCTGAGGCCGGACGGGCTGTGCCTTGTAAACCTTCTTGGCGGATCGACCTTGAGCGAATTGCGGGCCGTCCTGCTGGAAGCCGAGCAGGAGATTTATGGCGGGGCCGGGCCCCGCACCGCGCCGATGGCCGACATCCGCGATGTCGGCGGGCTCCTGGGGCGCGCCGGGCTGGCATTGCCGGTGGCCGATGCCGACAGGCTGACCATAACCTATCCCGATATCTTTCGGCTGATGGCCGATCTTCGGGGCATGGGCGAGCAGAACGCGCTTCTCGGCCGCCGGCGGACGCCGACATCGCGGCGGCTGTTCCTGCGGGCGGCAGAAATCTATCATGACCGCTTTGCCGATGAGGATGGACGCATCCCAGCAAGTTTCGAGATCATCACCCTGACTGGCTGGGCGCCGCATGAAAGCCAGCAGACGCCGCTTCGCCCGGGAAGCGCGGCGCACCGGCTTGCCGACAGCCTCGGCGCCGCCGAGCAGGACCCGGAAGCCTGAGCCGGGCTACATCAGCAGATCCTGGATCACCGCGATCAGCGGCAGGTCGGCCGGCGGCATCTCGTAATCACGAAGCCGCGCGGCGCGCGCCCAAGTCAGCTTGCCGCCCTCGACCGGGCGCGGCGTTCCCTTCCATTTCCGGCAGACATAGACAAGCATCAGAAGATGAAAATCATCATAGGCGTGGCTGGCAAAGCTCAGCGGCGCGAGGCAGCTTTCCACGGTCTCGATATCAAGCTCCTCATTGAGCTCGCGGATCAGCGCCGCCTCCGGCGTTTCGCCTGGCTCGACCTTGCCGCCGGGAAATTCCCACATCCCGGCCATGCTCTTGCCGTCCGGGCGCTGCGCCAGAAGCACGCGCCCGTCGGCATCGACCAGCACGACGGCACTGACAAGAACCGTCGGAAGGGGCGCTGCGCCCGGATCAGCTGCGGTAGTCGGCATTGATCGAGACATAGCCATGGGTGAGATCGCAGGTCCAGATCCGCGCGCCGCCGGGCCCGTCGCCGACGCGGACCTCTATGTCGATCTCGTCACCCTTCATATGGGCTGCCACCGGGGCTTCGTCATATCCCTCGAGACGCGCGCCGCCGGCGGTGATCCGGAGGCCTCCCACCGAGATGTCGAGTTGCCGCGGATCGACCCCGGCCCCGGCCTTGCCGACGGCCATGACAATACGGCCCCAGTTGGCGTCTTCGCCGGCGATGGCGGTCTTCACCAGCGGTGAATTGGCGATGGCCATGCCGATCCGGCGGGCGGCATCGTCATCGGCTGCCCCGGCCACCCGCACGGTGATGAATTTCGACGCGCCCTCGCCGTCGCGCACGATCTGTTTCGCCAGATCCTGCATCACCGTATCCAGCGCCGCGCGAAAGGAGTCCAGCGCCGGGTCCGCCGCGCTGGAGACAGGCGGGTTGCCGGCCCGGCCGCTTGCCATCAGATAGACGCTGTCATTGGTCGAGGTGTCGCTGTCGACTGTGATGGCATTGAAGCTGTGTTTCGTCGCCTCGGCCAGAAGCGCCGCCAGCACATCGCGCGGCAGCGCCGCGTCTGTGGCGATGAAGCCCAGCATCGTCGCCATGTCGGGGGCGATCATGCCGGACCCCTTGGCGATGCCGGAAATATGGACTGTCCTGCCGCCGATGCTGGCGCCGGCGCCGGCGCCCTTGGCAAAGGTATCGGTCGTGCGGATGGCTTTGGCCGCCGCCTGCCATCCGGCCACGCCGGCAACAAGACTGTCGAACTGCGCCGCGAGGATGGTGGTATCGAGCGGCTCCTCGCCGATCACTCCGGTGGAGGCCATCATCACCTCACCCGGCGCGCAGCCAAGCCGCGATGCCATGCCCCGGCAACACGCTTCGACAGCCGCCATGCCGCCATCGCCGGTAAAGGCGTTGGCATTGCCGGCATTCACCAGAAGCGCGCGCGGGGTGCCGCCGCCGGCAAGCTGTTGCCGGCACCAGACCACCGGGGCCGCCGCCATGTCGGATCTGGTGAAGACGGCGGCAAGCGTGCCGCCATCCTCAAGCCGCATCAGCAGCATGTCGTCGCGGCCGGCATATTTCATTCCCGACGCGGCGGTGGACAGCGCGACGCCGGAAATGTCCGGCAACACCGGAAAGGTATGCGGGGCCAGCGGCGAGACCGTCATTGCGCGGTCTGCGCCGCCTGGCGGGCTTCTTCCATCACCTCGGACAGCGGCCGCACCTCGATGCTGGTGCCGACACGAAGAGTCTCGATGATCCTGGCAAAACTCTGTCGTGACAGGTTGGCGGCAATCTGGTCGCGCATCTGGTCGAGGGACGGCGCCTCCTCGACGCCCTTGTCGGACACCTGGATCACATGCCAGCCGAACTGCGTCTGCACAGGGGTGGCCGAATAGCTGCCGACCGGCATCTCGAAGGCGGCGGCCTCGAAGCCAGGCACCATCTGTCCGCGGCCGAAGCTGCCGAGCGAGCCGCCGTTTGGCCCGCTCGGGCCGGTGGATTTCTCGCGCGCCAGCTCGGCAAAATCGGCCCCGTCATTCAGCTGTTCGATGATTGCGTTTGCCTCGTCCTCGGTCTCGACAAGGATGTGCGATGCCGTCACCGTCTCGCGCGATCCGGTATCGGCGACAAAGGCGTCATAGGCGGTCTGGATGGCGTCCTCGGTGATTTCCTTGCCGACTTCGCGGGTGATATAGGCCTCGGCAAGCACACGGTCCGCTGCCATCTTCATGGCGTTGGCGACATTTTCATCGGTGTCCAGCCCGCCTTCCCGCGCGGCCACGGCAGCAAGCCGCGAATTCGCCACCTCGTCGATCAGCTGGTCGTAGATGCCGGCAATGCCCTGCTGCTGGTATTCCGGCGGTAGGGTCTCGGCGACGGCCATGATCTCGTCAAGCCAGATGGTGTTGCCGTCGAGCGTGGCCACGGCGATGCGATTCTGCGCCAGCGTCGTCACGGGCGCGGCAAGCAAAACGTACAGAAGGGCGGTGGCCACATAGGTGGAAAGCGATCTCATCGGATATCCTCACGGGAAAGAGGGAAAACAGGCATGTCTCTGGCGGCCGCCTCATGGCGCGCATGCCCCGCCGGAAGAGCGTGCAGTGTTGCCGATGACCGCCTGTAATTCAACCCTTCGCAGCACCCTGACGGCGCTTTGTTTCAGCCGGTTTGCGACAAGGTCGCGGCCGGCGGTCTGATTGACAATGTTGCCTTGTCGCACTATGTCGGGACAGGCCGGAATGTCCGGTCCGGAAGCGCCAACGCGCGGCCGGTTATGGCTGCTGCAGAAACCCGCCACGCGGGCAGGCCGGCGGCGAAGGCATGCGGGGAAATGTATGTTTGGGTCTTTGGCGAAAAGCCTCTTCGGGTCTGGTAACGACCGTTCGGTCAAGAAATATGCGTCCCAGGTGGCGGCGATCAACGCGCTGGAGGACGAAATCGCCGCGCTGAGCGACGATCAGCTGAAAGCCTCGGCCACTGATCTGCGGGCCCGCCTTTCCGACGGCGCGAGTCTTGACGAGCTTCTTCCCGAGGCCTTTGCCCGCGTCCGCGAGGCAGCCAAGCGCGCCCTCGGGCAACGCCATTACGATGTGCAGCTGATGGGCGGCATCGCCCTTCATCAGGGCGAAATCGCCGAAATGAAGACCGGCGAGGGCAAGACGCTTGTCGCCACACTCGCCGTCTTTCTGAACGCGCTCGACAATGAGGGCGTCCATGTCGTCACCGTCAATGACTATCTCGCCGCGCGCGACGCCGGCTGGATGGGCCGGGTCTATGAACAGCTTGGCATGACGGTCGGCTGCATCACCGGCAATATGGACGATGACGCGCGCCGCGCCGGCTATCGGTGCGATGTGACCTACGGCACAAACAATGAATTCGGCTTCGACTATCTTCGCGACAATCTGAAATTCCGCATCGAGGACATGGTCCAGCGGAACCATCATTTCGCGATTGTTGACGAGGTGGACTCGATCCTGATCGACGAGGCCCGCACGCCGCTGATCATCTCCGGCCAGGCCGAGACCAAGTCCGACCAGTACCATGTCGCCGACGGCATCATTCCGGGGCTGGTGCCGGATGATTACGACCTGGACGAGAAGGGCCGCTCCGTCTCGCTGACCGAAACCGGCATCGAACATGCCGAGGAGCTGCTGCGCGAGGCCGGGGCCATGGGCGAGGGCACCCTTTACGACATCGACAATGTCGGCCTTCTTCATCATGTGAACCAGGCGCTTCGCGCGCACAAGCTGTTCCAGCGCGACACCCATTATATGATCAAGGACGGCATGGTCGTGATCATTGATGAATTCACCGGCCGCGCCATGGAGGGACGGCGCTTCTCGGAAGGTCTTCATCAGGCCATCGAGGCGCGTGAAGGGCTGGAAATCCAGGCCGAGAACCAGACCGTGGCCTCGGTCACCTTCCAGAACTATTTCCGGCTCTATGACAAGCTTGCCGGCATGACCGGCACGGCGCTGACCGAAGCCGGCGAATTCTCCGAAATCTACAAGCTCGAAGTGTCCAGCATCCCGACCAATGTCGAGGTCCAGCGGATCGATCACGATGACGAGGTCTACCGCACCACCGTGGAACGTGACAACGCGGTCATCGACCTGATTGTCGATTGCCGCGAGCGTGGCCAGCCGGTGCTTGTCGGCACCGTCACCATCGACAAGTCGGAGGCGCTGTCGGCGGAACTGAAGAAACGCAAGATTCCGCATAACGTGCTGAACGCGCGCTTCCATGCCGAGGAAGCCAAGATCATCGCCGAAGCCGGCGTTCCCGGCGCGGTCACCATCGCCACCAACATGGCGGGCCGTGGCACCGACATCCAGCTTGGCGGCAATCTCGACATGCGGCTCGAAGATGCCGATGGCGCGGATGAAGATGCCATCCGCACGGAGGTGGCCGCGCGCAAGGCCGATGCGCTTGCCGCCGGCGGGCTCTATGTGATCGGTACCGAGCGGCATGAATCCCGCCGCATCGACAACCAGCTTCGTGGCCGTACCGGCCGCCAGGGCGACCCGGGCGCTTCGAAATTCTTCCTGTCGCTTCAGGATGACCTGATGCGGATTTTCGGCTCGGACAAGCTTGACGGGATGCTTCAGAAGCTTGGCCTTGAAGAGGGCGAGGCCATTGTCCACCCCTGGATCAACAAGGCGGTGGAAAAGGCGCAGTCGAAGGTCGAGGCGCGCAATTTCGAAATTCGAAAGCAGCTGCTGAAATTCGACGATGTGATGAATGACCAGCGCACGGTGATCTTCGAGCAGCGCAAGGACATCATGCGCGCCACCGACGTGCAGGACACGGTTGTTGAAATGCGCCGTGAGGCGGTCTCGCAGATTGTCGAGAGGTCGGTTCCGGCCGGCACCTTCAGCGACCAGTGGAACGCTGAGCAACTGCAGATGGACGCGCAGCGTGTCCTTGGAGTCGAGGTTGCGGCGGCAGACTGGTTCGCCGAGGACGGTGTCGCCGAGACCGAGGTGGAGGAGCGGCTGACCGACATGTCGGACCGCTATATGGCGGAAAAGGCGGTGCGGATCGGGCCTGACACCATGCGGATGGCTGAAAAGTCGCTTCTTCTTCAGGTTCTGGACCAGCAGTGGAAGCTTCATCTTCTGGGCCTCGATCAGCTTCGCCAGGGCATTTCGCTTCGCGCCTATGCGCAGAAGGACCCGCTGAACGAATACAAGCGCGAGGCGTTCGAGATGTTCGAAGGGCTTCTTGCCGGGCTTCGCGAGACGGTGACGATGGTTTTGAGCCACGTCGAAATCCGCCAGCCCGAGCCCGAAACGCAGGCAGCCCCGGCATCCGCCCCGTCCGACGCGCCGCGCCAGGCTGCCGTGCCGGTCAACCGCAAGGTGTCGCGCAACGAGCCATGCCCGTGCGGATCAGGCAAGAAATACAAGCATTGCCACGGCAAGCTGACCTGAACGCTCCACCCCATGTCGCAGGCCCATGTCGTAGGATTGAGAGGATGATCAAATATCAGCTGATTTGTGATCAGGCGCATGAATTCGAAGGCTGGTTCGGCGATTCAGCCGGTTTCGAAACACAGCGCGATTCTGGCTTCCTGACCTGCCCTGTCTGTGGTTCGGCCGAGGTCAGGCGGGCGCTGATGGCCCCCAATCTGGCAAGCCCCAAGACCCGCAAGACCGACCTTGCCGAACAGCCCGGCGCTCAGCCGGCCGAACAGCCCGCACCCGGTCCACGCGCCACCGCGGCCGCCGCCACGGCGCTACCGCCGGCTGCCGCGCAGAAAATGCAGGCGCTGATGACCCAGATGCGTGAACTGCAGACGAAGATTCGTGCCGAATGTCGCGATGTCGGGGATGATTTCGCCGATGAGGCGCGCAAGATTCATTATGGCGAGGCCGAGCCCGAGGGGATTTACGGCCACGCCACGCCCGATGAGCGCGAGGCGCTGGATGAAGAGGGGATCGAGATTCTGGATATCCCCTGGCTTCCCAAGGACAATTAGCCCGGATATTCGGCCGGCTGCCGCGGCTCAGCCATGCGTGCCGCTGGCGGCATAGTTGATGGCCATGCTTGCCGTGCGCACAAACCCGTTGCCGCCGATGCGCCGCGCCGGGCGCGGGGCGAAGCCGGTCATGTCGTCGAGCATGATGCCGGCGGCGGCGAATTCCGCGCGAAGCTCGGCAGGCTTGACGAAGCGGGCCGGGTCATGCGTTCCGGCCGGCACCAGCCTGAAGATGTATTCCAGCGCCACCTTGGCAAGCGCCAGAGACGCCAGCGTCCTGTTGATCGTGGTGATGACGACGGTGCCGCCCGGCGCCAGCATGCCGGAAATGGCGGCGGCGAACAGCCGCCTGTCGGTGACATGCTCGATCACCTCGGAGGCATAGATCACATCGAAGCGCGGCCCTTCGACGGCAAGCGCCTCGGCGGTGCAGCAGCGATAGCTGATCTCAAGCCCGCCAGCCTCGGCATGGGCGGCGGCGGCGGCAATCGCTTCGGGCGTGGCGTCGATGCCGGTGACATCCGCGCCAAGGCGGGCCATCGGCTCTGCCAGCAGGCCGCCGCCACAGCCGATATCAAGAACCCGAAGCCCTTGGATTTGGCCGTCCGCGCCACCCGTGCCAAGCCGGCGCACGCTGTCGAGGATGTAGTCGATCCGCACCGGCGTGAAGTCGTGAAGCGGCGCCATGGGACCGTCAGTGTCCCACCATTGCGACGACATGGCCGCGAAATTGTCGATTTCTTTTTGATCCGCCGTCGTGCTCACAGGCTTGCCCCATATCGCCTTAGTCGCTAAGACATCAGCGTTGTTACCAACAGGCGGCAACCATAGGGCAAAAATGGCGCTCATTGTTCAAAAATTTGGCGGCACCTCGGTCGGCGATCTCGACCGGATCCGCAATGTCGCCATGCGGGTGAAGTCCGAGGTCGATGCCGGCAACCATGTTGCGGTGGTGGTTTCGGCCATGGCCGGAACGACAAATCAGCTGGTGTCCTGGGCGCGGGATATCGGGCCGCTTCATGATGCGCGCGAATATGACACCATTGTCGCCACCGGCGAGCAGGTGACGGTCGGGCTTCTGGCCATCGCCCTGCAGAACCTCGGTATTGACGCGCGGTCCTGGCTTGGCTGGCAGATTCCGGTCCGCACCGACGATGTGCATGGCGCGGCCCGCATCGACAGCATAGAAACATCGCTGATGCGCGAGCGGCTTGCCGGCGGACAGGTGGCGGTGGTTGCCGGTTTCCAGGGCATAGCCCCGGATGGACGGGTGGCAACGCTTGGCCGTGGCGGGTCCGATACCTCGGCCGTGGCGCTGGCAGCAGCGCTACAGGCGGACCGCTGCGACATCTACACCGATGTTGACGGGGTCTATACGACCGATCCGCGCATCGCGCCGAAGGCGCAGAAGCTGGACCGCATCACCTTTGAGGAAATGCTCGAGATGGCATCGCTCGGTGCCAAGGTGCTGCAGACCCGCTCGGTGGCCATGGCCATGCGCCACAATGTGAACCTTCAGGTGCGCTCCAGCTTTTCTGATGCGCCCGGAACCCTTGTCGTGAATGAGGATGAAATCGTGGAACAGGAAAAAATCAGCGGCATTGCCTATAGCCCCGACGAAGCGAAAATCACCATCCAGGGTCTTCCGGACAAGCCCGGGATCGCCGCCTCGATCTTTGGCGAGCTTGCCGACAACCACATCAATGTCGATATGATCGTGCAGAGCGCGGCAAGCGAGGGACAGCACGCCGACATCACCTTCTCGCTTGGACGCGGCGACCTCGACAAGGCGCTGGCGCTGATCAATGGCGCGAAGGGCAAGCTTGGCTTCAAGGGTGTGGATTCCAATGCCGGCGTGACCAAGATTTCCGTGGTCGGCAGCGCCATGCGCTCGCAGCCGGGCGTCGCCAAGGCGATGTTCGAGACGCTTGCCGAGCGGGGAATCAATATCGAGGTTATCTCAACCTCGGAAATCAAGATTTCGGTGCTGATCTCCTCGGAATATACCGAGCTGGCCGTGCGAAGCCTTCACAGCGCCTTCGGGCTTGACGCCGAAGACTGACGTCACCACCACGGCTGCACCCTGCACGTTTTTTGACAGTGTCAGGCGGTTCTGACGGCCCAATTTATCGAAAATGGCGGGATAACAGGGTGCTTTTGCTTAGCCGCGGCGATCTGCGTGTTGCAATCTGTCCGGTTTTGTCTAGTCTATTTGCCGGAGTAAGTCGGCAACACCGCGTGAGCTGTCATGGAACTTGAGACACGCGAGGAAGAAGTGGAACAGGACAGCTTCCGGGCAATCGGGGCTGAGCTTGCTGCCGCTCGCCTTGAACGCGGGATGCAAATTCAGGAACTGGCCCAGCTTCTTCGCATTTCCAAACATCATCTGAAAAACATCGAAACGGGTGATTTCGACCTGCTTCCTGGCGCGACCTATGTGTCGGGCTATCTGCGCACCTATTCCCGCGAAGTCGGCCTTGACCCGGTGGCGCTTCCGCAGCGCTACCGCGCGCTGCTGGATGACAGCGAAGCCAAGCCGGCCTACAGCTTTCCGGTGGACAAACAGCAGCCGCAGCGCTCGGGCGCGATGATGGCGTCGATCATGGTGATATTCGCGGTCGCCGGCTATGGCGGCTGGTACGTCGCCGGCAAGCCCGACATCATGGCGGCCCTTTTCGGTGACGTGCCGCAGGAAACGGTCGCCATCCCTCAGGTCGAAAACGCCGTCATTGAACCTGACAATCTGATGGTGCGCGACACGGAGCAGGGTGCGGATGGCACCACTGACACCGCGATGGCGGCCGATGATGGCACGGCGCCCGCCACGGTTGCCGCGGATGAGACTGGTGCCGGCGAGGTCAGACTGGCTGGCGCGGCTGCCGCCGAAACCGGCGCCGAGGATCAGATCACTGTACCGGCGGTGGAAACTGTGGTTTCGGACAGCGCTGCCGAGCTTGCCGCCCTGTCGGACGATGCGCCATCGGGATCCGCAGCGGCAGATTCCGGCGTGGCGCCTGTTAACGGTCGGACGAACAATGTGCCTGCGGTCGCAGGCGCGAATGACCTTGCCTCTTCCGCAACATCTCCGGCCCTTGCCCCCGCGGTTGCGACCGGCTCTGACGAGAACCAGTCAGGCCGTCTGTCGACGGAACTTGCCGCCGCCACAACAAGGGTTCCCGAGGCAGCGCCTCCGCAGGAATCGGAGGGTGATGTTGCCATTCCCGGTGCGGCCTATGCCCGCCAGCGGGTTCCCGAAATGGAGATCACCGTTCGCGCCACCGGCATAAGCTGGGTGGAAATCATCCGCAATGATGGCGAAGAGGTGATGACGAAACTGATGCGGGAAGGCGAAATCTATGTCGTCGACAGCCGCGACAGGCTTTACCTGAGCACCGGCAATGCCGGCGGGATCGAGCTTCTGTTCCATGACGGCATGGTGCAGCGCGTCGGCGAAAGCGGCGAAATCCTTCGTGACCTTCCTCTTGATGCCGACAGGCTCCGCAACCAACTCTAGACCTGTCTGGATCGTGCACGGCCGGCGCGCCAGCCTGTCCCGCCGCCGGGACTCCAGAACCGGACTATCAACGCCGGACCACCAGCACCGGCACTTTTAACAGGGGCGGGCCTTGGCCAACGCTTATCGAGCTTACAGAACCATCGAGCGTCGCACATGCCGCCAGATCATGGTCGGATCGGTGCCGGTGGGTGGTGATGCGCCGATTTCGGTCCAGACAATGACCAACACGCTGACAACCGATGTCAGCGGCACCATGGCCCAGATCACCGCCGCCGCCGAGGCGGGCGCAGACATCGTGCGTGTGTCATGCCCCGATCAGGACAGTACCGGCGCGCTGCGCGACATCTGCGCCGAAAGCCCTGTGCCGATTGTCGCCGACATCCATTTCCATTACCGACGGGCTATCGAGGCCGCCGAGGCGGGGGCTGCCTGCCTGCGGATCAATCCCGGCAATATTGGCAAGGCGGACCGTGTCCGCGAGGTGATCAGCGCCGCGCGCGACCATGGCTGTTCAATGCGGATCGGGGTCAATGCCGGGTCGCTGGAACGCCATCTTCTGGAGAAATATGCCGAACCCTGTCCCGAGGCGCTGGTGGAATCGGCGCTCGAGCATGCGCGGATTCTGCAGGATAACGACTTCCATGAATTCAAGATTTCGGTGAAGGCCTCGGATGTGTTCCTTGCTGTCGCCGCCTATCACCAGCTTGCCGACGCCGTCGACTGCCCGCTTCATATCGGCATCACCGAGGCTGGCGGCATGCGGGCCGGCACGGTGAAATCCGCCATCGGTCTTGGCGGTCTGCTCTGGGCCGGCATCGGTGACACGGTGCGCGTGTCGTTGTCTGCGGACCCGACCGAAGAGGTGCGGGTCGCCTATGAAATGCTGAAGTCGCTTGGCCTCCGCCGGCGTGGGGTGACGGTGATTTCCTGCCCGTCCTGCGCGCGCCAGCAATTCGATGTGATTTCCACGGTTCAGGTGATTGAGGAACGTCTGGAACACATCGATGTGCCGATGACGGTGTCGATCATCGGCTGTGTGGTGAACGGCCCCGGCGAGGCGCGCGAGACCGATATCGGCCTCACCGGCGGCGGCAAGGGAACGCATCAGGTTTATGTGTCCGGCCTTGCCGATCACAGGTTGACGAATGGCGATATCGTCGAGCATGTTGTCGGGCTTGTCGAAGCCCGCGCTGCCGCCATCAAGGCCGAAGCAGCGGCAGACAGCGCCGCCACCGCCGCCACCTAGAGTCCGGTTTCCGGACCGCCTCATCGCAGGAACCTCGTCGCCATGTCCCGTTTACAGCCCGCCAGGGGAACCACCGATCTCTTGCCAGCCGCCATGGCGGCGCATCGCGCGGTGATCGACACGGCGCGTGGCGCGGCGTCCCAGTACGGCTTTCAGGAAATGGCGACCCCGATCTTCGAATTCGCCGAGGTGTTCTCCCGCCCGCTTGGCGATAGCAGCGACGTTGTTACCAAGGAGACCTATAATTTCACCGACCGTGGGGGCGAGACCCTGACCCTGAGGCCGGAAAATACCGCCGGCGTGGTCCGCGCGATGATCTCCAACGGCATGACGCAGAGCCTGCCGCTGAAATATTTCTATGCCGGCCCAATGTTTCGCTATGAGCGGCCGCAAAAGGGACGGATGCGCCAGTTCCACCAGATCGGCATCGAATATCTGGGGCCGCGCGACGGGGTTGCCGATGCCGAGATCATCGGCTGCGGTGCCCGTGTTCTTGGCGAGCTGGCGGTGCTGGACCGCTGCACGCTTCATCTGAATTCGCTTGGCGATGCCGACAGCCGGCAGGCCTATCGGGCCGCGCTTGTCGCCTATTTTGCGGCGCATGCCGATGATCTGTCCGAAGACAGCCGGGCGCGCCTGAAGACCAATCCGCTGCGGATTCTGGATTCAAAGGATTCCGGGGACCGTGACATTCTCGCTTCGGCACCGCGTCTCGACGAATATCTGAATGATGACTCTCGCCGGCATTTCGACAGCGTGACCGGCGCGCTTGACGCTGCCGGCATTGCCTGGATGTTCGACCCGCTTCTGGTGCGGGGGCTGGATTATTACTGCCATACCGCCTTTGAATTCATCACTGACGCGCTTGGGGCGCAGGGAACGGTTCTTGGCGGCGGCCGCTATGACGGGCTGTCCGAAATGCTGGGCGGGCCACCGGTTCCCGGCGTCGGATGGGCCGCTGGCGTCGAACGTCTGGCGATGCTTCTTGGAGATGTCGAAACGGCAGTGCCGCGCGTGGCGGTCATGCCGATGGATGGTGATGCCGAAAGCGCCGCCTTCGCCCTTGCCGAACAGCTTCGTGAGGCCGGCATCGCGGTGGATCTGCCAACCGGTGGGGCCATCGGCAAGCGCCTGAAAAAGGCCGACCGGGCGGGTGTCACCCATGTGGTGATCATGGGAAGCGACGAGGTTGCCAACGGCACCGTCCAGCTTCGCGATCTGGCCGCCGGAAGCCAGGCGGAACTGCCGCGCGCCGAAGTAGCCGCCGCCCTTCTGGACCGGCTGCAGCAGGGCACGGGCTCATGAGCCTCGGGCACAGCATGGACAAGGTTCTGGTGCGCCGCGCCGAGGTCGAGGCGCGGCTGTCAGAATCCGGGTCAATGAGCCCGGACGAGCTGGCGAGCCTGTCGCGCGAACTGGCCGAATTGCGCCCGGTCTGCGAGCAGGTCGATCTTGTGCGCCGTCTGGAGGATGACCGCGACGCCGCAGTGGCGCTGGCCGAGGAAGCCGACGGCGATGCCGAAATGGCGGAGATGGCGCAGGCCGAGATCCAGGAGATCGACGAGCGTCTTCCCGAAGAAATGAAAGCGCTTCAGCTGCTGCTTCTGCCGCGCGACCGCGATGATTCGCGGAACGCCATTCTCGAGGTCCGCGCCGGCACCGGCGGCGACGAGGCGGCGCTGTTCGCCTCCGACCTGTTCGGCATGTATCAGCGCTTCGCCGCGCGTCATGGCTGGCGATTCGAGGTGATGGAAATCTCCGAGACAGGCATCGGCGGGTACAAGGAGGCCACCGCCAACATCGCCGGAAGCGATGTGTTCGCGCGGCTGAAATTCGAATCTGGCGTGCATCGTGTGCAGCGGGTTCCTGAAACCGAGGCCGGCGGGCGGATTCATACATCGGCCGCGACCGTCGCCGTGCTTCCCGAGGCCGAGGATGTCGATATCGAGGTTCAGGAAAGCGATCTGCGGATCGATGTGTTCCGGGCCTCCGGCCCGGGCGGCCAGTCGGTGAACACGACCGACTCTGCCGTTCGGATCACCCATATTCCGACAGGCATCGTCGTCAGCCAGCAGGACGAGAAATCGCAGCACAAGAACCGCGCCAAGGCGATGAAAATTCTGCGCGCCAGGCTGTATGACGCGGAACGCGCGCGGGTGCAGGCGGAACGCGCCGCCTCGCGAAAGGGGCAGGTCGGGTCCGGCGACAGGTCGGAGCGAATCCGCACCTATAATTTCCCGCAGGGCCGGGTGACCGACCATCGCATCAACCTGACCCTCTACAAGCTGAGCAAGGTGATCGCCGGCGAATCCCTTGACGAGGTGGTCGATGCGCTGGTGGCCGAGGACCAGGCACAAAGGCTTGCCGAGGGCGCTGAATGAGTGCCAGCGCGGTCGAGGCGCGCGATATCCTGGCGCCCGCTGCACGCCGTCTTGAGGCCCGGGGCATCGCCGCGCCGGCACTTGACGCAAGGCTTCTTCTCGGGACCGCGTTGGGGCTTGATCGCGCGGTTCTTCCGCATGAAACGCTGACCGGCTTCGATCAGGCCGCTGCTGGCAGATTTGCCGCCTGCCTCGACAGGCGTCTTGCCGGCGAGCCGGTCAGCCGTATTCGGGGATGGCGGGAATTCTGGTCGCTTCGCCTTGAACTGGCGCCGGCCACGCTCGATCCCCGTCCGGATTCCGAAACGGTGGTTGCCGCGGCGCTCGATGCGGCCGCACCGGCGGATCAGCGCCGCATCCTCGACCTTGGCTGTGGCAGTGGCGCGCTGTTGCTGGCGGTTCTGTCGGAACGTCATGAGGCCAGCGGCACAGGCGTGGATATCGCCGCCGAGGCGGTGGCGAAAGCCACCGGCAATGCCGAGATCAACGGTCTGGCGGCGCGCGCCACCTTCATTCAGGGGGATTTTGCCGATCCGCAGACGGCACCGGGATCCTATGACCTGATCCTGTGCAACCCCCCCTATATCCCGTCGGACGAGATCGCCGGGCTGGCAGCCGAGGTGGCGCGATTTGACCCGCTTCTGGCGCTGGACGGGGGCGATGACGGGTTGCAGTGCTGGCGGCTTGTGCTGCCACGGATTGCCGCCGGGCTGGCGGCGTGCGGGCGGGCCTGTCTGGAAATCGGGGCCGGGCAGGAACAGGACGTTCTGGCGCTGGCCGGTGCGGCAGGCCTTGCCGAGGTGACGCGTGCGCGCGACCTTGCCGGAATCTGCCGCTGCCTTGTGCTTGGCCCGGCAGGTGATGGCAGTGCCGATCTGCCACAAGGGGAGTGATATTTCCAAATGGGGCGAATTTAGGCTTGCAAGTTTGCCGGGGAGATGTCTATTGTCCTGACAGCGATGGACGCCCCGAGGCGTCGCGCTGTCACCTCCTGATTGGGTGGTATCCAGCAAGCTGAAAGCGCCGTCATTCGGCACGAGTCGCTTGCTACTTCAGTTTCAATAACCGGTTAACAGGTCAATGAGACAACCTCAGAACGCAAAGCGTGGCCGCGGTCGCGGTCGCCGGGGCAACGGCAACGCCCAGCCCAATGTGCCGAACAGAAACACCTCTTATGAATCGAACGGTCCCGACGTCAAGCTTCGCGGCAACGCGCAGCAGCTGAACGAGAAATATCTCGCTCTGGCGCATGACGCGGCAGCGGCTGGCGAGCGGATTACCGCCGAAGCCTATACCCAGTTCGCCGATCATTATTTCCGCCTGCATCAGGCGGCCGTCGATGCCGCCGAGGAACGCCGGGCCCAGCATGCCGAGCGCCAGCCGCGTGCCGAGGCATCTCCGCAGCCTGCGATCGGGGACGAGCGCCCGCAGCCACAGGCAGAGGCCGCCGGCAACGGGGCGGCCGAAAAGGCTGATGGCGCTGAGGTGGTTGATCTGACCCCGGCCAAGCTTTCCGAAATGGTGCAGGAAGAGCAGGATTCGGCATCTGCCTGATCCTTGTCCCCGCCGCTGGCGGAGACCCGTTCGCGGCTCTCAGTCAAGCCGTGTCAGCCGGTCGCCCGGCCTGACCAACCCGCTTCTGGTCACCTCGGCAAAGATGCCGAGATCGGTGTGGCCGAACTCACGCTCCATCAAGGGCAGGTAATGTGGCCCGCGAGTGGCGGTGGCCGGGTCGACATCTATGGCGGCACAGCGTCCGACCGGGGCCACCACCTTCATCTCCGCCGCGCCAAGCCGAAGGCGGCTCCCCACAAGGGCCGCCTCTTCAAAGGGCGTTGATGTTTCCATCATGATGTTCAGCCGGAACCGCCTGGCGTCGGGGCGGGTTCCTGTGGCCTCGCCAAACTTGGCGACCGAGGCGGTGCCGCCAAGGCTGATCCACGGGGCCTTGGTGTCGGTGAAGGCCCCGTCCGCCACCCGCGCAAGCCGGGGTACGCCGCCAAGCCTGCCCTCAAACTGTCTGGCGAACCAGCTGTTCACGGCTTCGATCCCGCTATCTTCCTCAAGATTGGCATCCAGAAGCGTCGCCCCGTCCCGCAGCAATGTCAGCCGGGCTCCCGCGAACTGGCAGTCGAAGCCGGCAAGTTCTTCATATGTCATCATCTGCAGGAAGAAGGCCTTTTTCACCCAGTGGCCGGATAGGGCCTCGTCCTGGCGCGGATGGCCGTTGGTGATGGCGTAAGTCCGGTCTCCGGGAAAATGATGGCCAGCCTCAAGCCGCGCCGAGTCGAGCTTGGCACCGGCGAGTCCCTTTATGGGATAGTGCCACAATTCCGAGATGATCATGGGTCTGTCCTTGTGCTGTGCCGGGCTGTGGGGCCGGCACGCCCAAGACTAGTTGACGCCGCGTTCCGAAGGAAGCAGTTCCATCGCGGCGAAGCGAACCGATCCGGTGGCCAGCACCTCTGCCTCGACAAGCTCGACCTTCGTGTTGAAATCCGCGAGCATTTCGGCTGGAATTTTCTCGCCAGTCGGAAGGCTGACGGTCATCGGGTTGACCTTGCGGTTGTTCACCAGGATTTCGTAATGCAGATGCGGCCCGGTCGATCGTCCGCTGGAGCCGACATAGCCGATCACCTGGCCCTGCTCGACGCGGCGGCCTGGCGAGATGCCACGGGCCAGCCGCGACATGTGGGCATAGGCCGTGTCATAGGTGCTGTTATGACGGATCCGGATGTAGCGGCCATATGAGCCGTACCAGCCTGCCTGCGTGACAACGCCGCTTCCCGCGGCGATGATCGGCGTGCCGGTGGCGGCGGCGAAATCGACACCCTTATGCATCCGGTTATAGCCGCTGATCGGATGTTTGCGCATGCCATACGACGACGACAGGCGCGCCCCGGAAATGGGAGTGCGGATCAGCGTCCGTGCCGCCGAATTGCCATCGCGGTCATACCAGCCGACGCGGCTGCCTTCGTGATCATAGCGGTAGAAGCCAAGCTGGCTTCCCGACAGCATCAGGCCGGCATAGTGAAGCTTGGTGGCGATCTTTTTGCCGGAAATCTGGTCGATTTGCTGCTCATAGAGAAGCTCGAAGGCGTCGCCGCTGCGAATCTCGCGCTGGAAATCGACCGAAAAGCCCATTACCCGCACATATTCGGCAAGCGCGTCATCGGGAATGTCGTTGGCGGCGGCGGCGCGATAGATCGAATCATCGATGACGCCCTGCGCGTAGGACAGGTAGCGCTCGACAGGGCGGATCGCGGAAAAGGCGATCCAGCCTTCCTCGGGATCATCGATGGCGAAGATGTCGCGGCCATTGCGCGTGGTGAAGGCAAATCCATCAGGCGTAACACGCACATCAAGGCCGACGGGAAGCGATCGCAGGCTGGCGCGCCCGCTGACAGCCTCGACGGCCGCGGCCACATCGGTGGCCTCGTAGCCGGCGCGGCGCAGCAATTTGCCGATACCCTCGCCGCTCTTCAAGATATAGAGCTTGTCTTCCCCGGTCTGCGTGTCGGTCTGCTGAAGATACATCTCGGCAACGGTGCGGGTGGCGCGCGGCAGAATGGTTTGCGGATCGGGGCGCGGCACCGGCAGTGTCATATTCACCGTCTCGGCAGGATAGAGAAGGGCAAGGTCGGGCTTTGGCATGGGAATCGGCATGCCGTCGGTGCGGATCGGCTCCATGGCCGCCACCGCGCTTGTCGCCATGGCCAGCGCGGGCACGATCAAGGCGGTGCCGCCAGCCAGCAGGCGCGTCAGGATGCGAATCATCTCAATCTTCCCGAACTTCCCATTACGCAGGGATCGACGCCGCCGACCCGAATTCGCGTTCATCTTTATTTAAGTAAGGGTTCTGGTCAATAGCACCTGGAAAAAAGACGATGTGATTCAGAAATTTGCATCCTGTCCTTATAGTGCAATCTGGACTTGTGACGGGGGTGTGAGCACGCGTTTGCGCGGGGCGAATGGGAAATGACTCACAGGTCAGGGCCAACCCGTGCTATGAAATGGGTTGTCTAGGGAGCCCGCACTGCCGGTTTAACGGTGCCGCAAGGCAGAAAAAACCAGGAAAAACGGCGGAAACCCGGGCAAACGGAAAAAAAGTGGGAAAACCGCATTTTTAGGGGTGGACAGGTCCGTGGGTCCGGCATATAACCCGCCTCCTGTCCAGTCGGGCAGCATCCAAACCGGAACGGCAAAATACACGCTGACACCCGGTCGCTATTTGAAAACGTAAGATCATTTGGAAGAGATTCGCGGGTGGCGGTCGTTTTGAACGTATCGTCCTTTGTAAACACAAAGTCAGCCCGATGAATCTTGAACGCTTA
>CAJWVJ010000024.1 GCA_913048595.1 uncultured Alphaproteobacteria bacterium
TGGGAGACGGAAATCGCCCGCAACCTTGCCGCCGACGCGCGCTGGCGCTGACGGCGGTGGATTGCAAGAGGGGAGATGGGTGTGACTGATTCAATACGGAAGGCGGGCCAATGATCGAGGCGCTGTTCTTCTATCTGTTTTCGGCGGTGATGCTTGGCGCGGGCCTGATGGTCGTTGTCTCGCGAAACCCGGTCTATTCGGTGTTGTTCCTGATCCTTGCCTTCTTCAACGCGGCCGGGCTTTTCGTGCTGATCGGCGCCGAATTCATCGCGATGCTGCTTGTCGTGGTCTATGTCGGCGCGGTGGCGGTGCTGTTCCTGTTCGTGGTGATGATGCTCGACATCAATTTCGCCGAAATGCGGGCCGGCTTCCAGAAATACCTGCCACTGGGGCTTGTCGTCGGCGGCATT
The DNA here is from genome assembly GCA_913048595.1 of uncultured Alphaproteobacteria bacterium. GTDB lineage: Bacteria > Pseudomonadota > Alphaproteobacteria > Puniceispirillales > Puniceispirillaceae > UBA8309. The sequence continues at coordinate 411 of CAJWVJ010000024.1, forward strand.
CTGGTGTTCGAGCTTGTCGCCGCGATCTATGGCGATGCCTTCAAGGGCGCGAGCCTGCCGGCGATGCCGGAGATCAGCAACACGCGCGCGCTGGGCAATGTGCTCTACACCAAATACATGTATCTGTTCCAGGTCGCCGGCCTGATCCTGCTGGTGGCGATGATCGGGGCGATCTCGCTGACCATGCGCAAGCGTCCCGGGGTCCGCCGCCAGGTTGTTGCCGAGCAGAACGCGCGAAGCCGTGCCGACAGCGTCGAGGTTGTCGAGGTTCCGGTCGGCGCCGCCGCGCGGACGTTGCACAATGTTTCGCCTAGCAGGCGTGAGGGGTAGGTCATGCTGGAACTGTCACTGAACCATTATCTTGCGGTTTCGGCGGTGCTGTTCGCGCTTGGCGCTTTCGGCATCTTCCTGAACCGGAAGAATGTGATCACCATCCTGATGTCGATCGAACTGATGCTGCTCTCGGTGAACATCAACATGGTGGCCTTTTCGGCCTATAACGGCAATCTGGAGGGGCAGATATTCTCGCTCTTCATCCTCACCGTCGCGGCTGCCGAGGCTGCCATCGGCCTTGCCATTCTCGTCGTCTTCTTCCGCAACCGCGGATCGATTGCGGTCGAGGATGTGAACATGATGAAAGGCTGATCAGGAATGTATGCTTCGATTGTCTTCCTGCCGCTTTTTGGCGCGCTGATCGCCGGCTGGCTCAGTCTCAGCCATCGTGATCGTGCGGCCGAACTGGTGACGGTCAGTTTCCTGCTGCTGTCGCTGCTGTTCTCGATCATCGCCTTCGCGCAGGTTGCCATTGGCGGCCAGCCGATCACCATCGACCTGGCCCGCTGGATCGTCTCGGGTGACTTCGAGGCGATGTGGCGGCTTCGCTTCGACACGCTGACAGCGGTGATGCTGATTGTCGTCACCGGCGTCTCGTCGATGGTGCATCTCTATTCCGTCGGCTACATGTCGCATGACAGGTCGCGCGCGCGCTTCATGGCTTATCTCAGCCTGTTCACCTTTGCCATGCTGATGCTGGTAACTGCCGACAACCTCGTGCAGCTGTTCTTCGGCTGGGAAGGGGTTGGCGTCGCCTCCTATCTTCTGATCGGCTTCTGGTATCAGAAGGACAGCGCCCACACCGCCGCGATGAAGGCCTTTGTCGTCAACCGTGTCGGTGATTTCGGCTTTGCCCTTGGCATCCTGGCTGTCTACCAGATTTTCGGCTCTGTTCAGTTCGACGCCATTTTCGCCAATGCGGCAAGCGCCGCCGGCACCACTATCAACTTCCTTGGCAGGCCGATGCCAGCGCTGGAAGTTGCCGGCATCCTACTGTTCATCGGGGCGATGGGCAAATCAGCCCAGCTTGGCCTTCATACATGGCTTCCCGACGCGATGGAGGGGCCGACACCGGTGTCGGCGCTGATCCATGCCGCGACGATGGTGACAGCCGGCGTCTTCATGGTCTGCCGCCTGTCGCCGATGCTGGAATATGCGCCGCTGTCGCTTGACATCATTACCATTGTCGGGGCGATGACCGCGATCTTCGCGGCGACGGTCGGTTTCACGCAGTTCGACATCAAGAGGGTGATCGCCTATTCGACCTGCTCGCAGCTCGGCTACATGTTCTTCGCTGCCGGTGTGTCGGCCTATCCGGCGGCGATGTTCCACCTGACGACGCATGCCTTCTTCAAGGCGCTGCTGTTCCTTGGGGCGGGTTCGGTCATCCACGCGCTGTCCGACGAACAGGACCTTCGCAACATGGGCGGCATATGGAAGAAGATCCCGTTCACCTACGCGATGATGTGGATCGGTTCGCTGGCACTTGCCGGCTTCCCGTTCTTCGCCGGCTTCTATTCCAAGGACATGATCCTGGAGGCCGCCTTCGCGGCGCACACGCCGGTTGGCATGTTGGCCTTCTGGCTTGGCTGCGCGGCGGCGTTCCTGACGGCCTTCTACAGCTGGCGTCTTCTGATCATGGCTTTCCATGGCAAGCCGGGCGCCTCGGCCGAGGTGATGTCGCATGTCCATGAATCGCCGCTTGTCATGACCATCCCGCTGTTCGTCCTGTCGATTGGCGCGATCTTCTCGGGCTGGCTTGGCTATGAGCTGTTTGTCGGGCACGACATGGCGCGCTTCTGGGGCGATTCCATCCTGATCCTGCCAGAGCATACAGCCATGGAGAATGCGCATCATGTGCCGACATGGGTGAAGCTGCTGCCGATTGTGCTGGCGACCTCGGGCGTGGTTCTGGCGGTGCTGTGCTACGCCGTCTGGACAGGGCTTCCGGGGGCGGCGGCGCGTGCGCTGAGCCCGATCCATGCCTTCTTCTTCAACAAATGGTACTTCGACGAGCTCTATGACGTCATCTTCGTGAGACCGGCCGTGCGGATTGGTGCCTTCCTGTGGAAGCGCGGTGACGGAGACACCATCGACGGGCTTGGTCCGGACGGGCTGTCCGGTCTTGTCGTGCGGGTCTCTGCGGCGGCGTCAAGGCTGCAGTCGGGCTTTGTCTTCCACTATGCCTTTGCCATGCTGATCGGCGTGGTCGTGCTGGTGACCTGGTACTATCTCCGCTTTGGGGGGCTGTAGGCGATGATTGCGAACTGGCCACTTCTGACCATCGTCACCTTCCTGCCGCTGATCGGTGTCACGTTTCTGCTGATGATCCGCGGCGATGAGGACGTCGTCGCCCGCAACGCGCGCAATGTGGCGCTGTGGGTCAGCGGCTTTACCTTCGTCATCTCGCTTGCGCTGGTGCTGAATTTCGACCCGAACGCCCTTGGCTACCAGTTCGAGGAGCGGGCCGAATGGCTTCCCGGAACAGGCATCAGCTATCATCTTGGCGTAGACGGCGTCTCCCTGCCCTTCATCCTGCTGTCGACGTTGCTGTCGCCGCTGGCCATACTGGCAAGCTGGAAGGCCATCACCCATCGGGTGCGCGAATATATGATCGCCTTCCTGGTTCTCGAGACGATGATGATCGGCATGTTCGCCTCGCTCGACATGCTGATGTTCTATCTATTTTTCGAAGGCGTGCTGATCCCGATGTTCATCATCATCGGCGTCTGGGGCGGCAAGCGCCGTGTCTATGCGGCCTTCAAGTTCTTCTTGTACACGCTTCTGGGTTCGGTACTGATGCTGGTCTGCATGCTGGCCATGTATATCGATGCCGGCACCACCGACATCCCGATGCTGACGGCCCACAGCTTCGCCGCCTCGATGCAGACATGGCTTTTCCTCGGCTTTCTGGCGTCCTTCGCGGTGAAGGTGCCGATGTGGCCTGTCCATACCTGGCTTCCCGACGCGCATGTCGAGGCGCCGACCGCAGGCTCGATGATCCTGGCTGGTGTGCTGCTGAAAATGGGGGGCTATGGCTTCATCCGCTTTTCGCTGCCGATGTTCCCGCTGGCTTCGGAATTCTTCGCGCCGCTGATCTTCGCCCTTTCGGTGATCGCGGTGATCTACACCTCGCTTGTGGCGCTGGCGCAGTCCGACATGAAAAAGCTGATTGCCTATTCGTCTGTGGCGCATATGGGATTTGTCACCATCGGCATCTTCACCATGACGGAACAGGGTGTTGCCGGCGCGATGTTCCAGATGATCAGCCACGGTCTTGTTTCGGCCGCGCTGTTCTTCTGCGTCGGTGTCGTCTATGACCGGCTCCACACCCGCGAGATCAGCGCCTATGGCGGCGTTGCCGCGGTGATGCCGCGCTATGCCGTGTATTTCATGTTCATGATGCTGGCCTCTGTCGGGCTTCCCGGCACCAGCGGCTTTGTTGGCGAGATGCTTGTTCTTGTCGGGGCGTGGAAGGCCAGCAGCTGGGTGGCGTTCTTCGCGGCGACCGGCCTCGTACTGGGTGCTGCCTATATGCTGTGGCTCTACCGGCGGGTGATGTTCGGCAAGATTGTCAGTGCCGAGGTCGAGGGCATGGAGCGGATCAGCCGCCGCGAGGTGGTGATCTTCGCGCCGCTGACGGTCCTTGTTCTTTGGTTCGGGGTCTATCCGGCATCGCTTCTTGATGTGATGGCGGGAAGCGTCCAGTCCATCCTGGACAGCGTCGCGGCCGGTGGCGCCTTCGTGATCGCAGGGAGATAGATCATGTTCGTTTTCCAGATGGCTGACATCATGCCGGCCCTGCCGGAGATCTTCCTGGCCACGGTCGGTCTGGTTCTGGTGCTGGTGGCTGCCTATGGCGGTGAAACGCCCGTGAACGCGCGCCGCGTGACCCGGCTCGCCATGGGCGGGATCGCCATCACGTTGCTGCTGGTGCTGAACAGCGAACAGATGGTGACGAGCGGCTTTGGCGGCCTGTTCTCGGCAGATTCCTTTGCCGGTTTCATGAAGATTCTCGTCTGTCTCGGCACCTTTGCCGCGCTGGCCATGTCGGTGCGGTCCGAGGGCGATGACGACATCAACAAGCCGGAATACAGCCTTCTGGTCCTGCTGGCGCTTGTCGGCATGATGCTGATGATCTCGGCCGACAATCTGATGGCGCTCTATATGGGGATCGAGCTGCAGTCGCTGCCGCTCTACGTCGTCGCGGCGATGCGCACCAACTCGCTTCGTTCCTCCGAGGCCGGACTGAAATATTTCCTTCTCGGGGCACTGTCCTCCGGATTGCTTCTCTATGGCGCGTCGCTCGTCTATGGCGTGGCCGGTACCACCGATTTCGACGGAATCGCGCTGGCGCTTGCCGGACAGGAGCTGCCGCCCGTCTTCATCATCGGCATGGTCTTCATGATCTGCGGCCTTGCCTTCAAGGTGTCAGCCGCGCCGTTCCACATGTGGACGCCGGATGTCTATGAAGGATCGCCGACCATCGTAACCGCGCTGTTCGCCATCGCCCCGAAGGTGGCCTCGATCGCGCTGCTGATGCGCCTGACCTATGGCGCGTTCGGCGGCATCGCCGACCAGTGGCAGCAGGTTCTCGTGGCGATGTCCGTGGCGTCGATGGTGATTGGCGCGCTTGGCGCCATCATGCAGACCGACATCAAGCGGATGATGGCCTATTCCTCGATTGCGCATATGGGATATGCGACGGCAGGCCTTGCCGCCGGCACCCTGGCGGGCGCGACCGGCGTGATGATCTACATGACGGGCTATGTCTTCATGGGAGCCGGCACCTTTGCCATTATCCTGCTGATGCGCCGCGAGGAGGCAGAGGCCACCCGCATTGCCGACCTGAAAGGCCTCTCGCGGACTCATCCGATGCTGGCCGTCGGCCTGCTGGTGATGATGTTCTCGATGGCCGGTATCCCGCCGTTGGCGGGCTTTTTCGGCAAATGGTATGTGTTTCTCGCCGCGGTCGAGGCAGGGCTTGTGCCGCTTGCCGTGATCGGTGTTGTCACCTCGGTGATCGGGGCGTTCTATTATCTGCGGATTATCAGGCTGATGTATTTCGATGATACGGATACACCGCTGGACCCCGGTATTCCGGTGGCGAACCGGATGGTGCTTGGCGTCAGCCTTGCCGTGATCCTGTTGTTCTTCGCTGGCCTTCGCAGTCTTCTCGGTGCCGCCGACACCGCAGCGGTGGCGCTGATCATGGCGCGCTAGGCGCGGTGATGACGGCCCCTGCCACGCTTGCCCTGACATCCGTCGATGTGGCGACATCCTCCTCCGATCTCGCTTGGCAGGCGGCAGCGGATGGGGCGCCTGCCGGAACAGCTTTTCTTGTCGGCGAACAGACCGCCGGGCGGGGACGGCGAGGATCCGGCTGGTCGTCGGCACGCGGCGGCATGTATCTTTCCGTCCTCCTTCGCCCGCAGGCCGCCTCTTCCGACATCTGGGGGCTGTCCTTTGTCGCCGCGCTTGCCATCCGTGATGCGCTGGCGGCCTGTGTGCCGGATCATGATTTCAGGCTGAAATGGCCAAATGACGTGCTTGTCGCGGGCGGCAAGATCTGCGGCTTGCTTCTTGAGGCCCGCGACGGTGCGGTGGTGATCGGCACCGGGGTGAATATCGCGCCGGTACAGCCGGTTCCAGGGGCGCAGCTGCCGGCTGTCTCGCTTCACGATCTTGGCGATCACGGCACTGGCCCGGCAGATCTGGCCGCATCCTATGGCAAATGCCTTCTCGCCGGTGCCGCCGCATGGGAACAATCCGGTTTCTCGCCTGTACGGCTGGAATGGCTGCGTCATTGTGCCCATATGGGGGACAGGGTGAGGGTGAGGACCGGCGGTGCCGGTGCCGGATCGCCCGTCGAGGGGGATTTCATCGACCTTGGTGGTGACGGTGCGCTGGTGCTGCGTGACGATCACGGGGCCGAACGGCGAATCACAACGGGCGATGTGGAACTGACAGGTAGGCTTTGAATGCTGCTTGCCATTGATGTGGGCAATACCAACCTGGTGCTGGCACTTGGTGACAGGACCGGCCAGTCAGGTGATGACACGGGCGGCAGGGGTGGGTCTTGCCATTCTATTGTCGCGCGCTATCGCATCGAAACCCGCGCCATGACCGACCCGCAGGGCTCTGAGGCTGTGATCCGCGCCGCCCTTGGCGAGATGGCAGGCAAGGTAGATGACGCCATCATCGCCAGCGTCGTGCCCGATGTCACCGGCCCGGTGGTGGCGGCGATGACGGCGATCACAGGTAGCGCGCCGTTGATAGTAGGTACTGATGATGTCGATCTTGGCATCGCGGTGAATATCGATGTCCCGTCACAGGCCGGGGCCGACAGGCTGGTGAACGCGGTCGGGGCGATGGCGCATTATGACGTGCCGGCCATATTGCTGGATTTCGGCACGGCGACGACACTTGACCTTGTTGGTGAGGATGGCGGCTATGAGGGGGGCATCATCGCTCCCGGCGTCGCCCTGTCCATCGAGGCGCTGGAACGCGCGGCGGCGCAGTTGCCAAGGCTGGAGTTGCGCGCCTTTGACGTCGATTTGCCGGTTCTTGGCAAAAATACCGTGGCGGCGATGGAATCAGGCGTGTTCTGGGGCTATGTAGGGATGATCGAAGGGCTGCTGCAGCGGCTTCGTGAAGAGCACGCCGCCGGGAATACCGATGGACAACAGCTACCGGCCATTGCCACGGGTGGCCTTGCCGGGCTGTTTGCCGCGCATCTGTCCGGCATTACGGCCGTCGACCCCGACCTGACGGTAAGGGGCCTGTTTGAGATTTACACGCGCAACCGCTGATGGCGGCGCGACGAGGGAACCGAAAGACCCATGTATAACGCTTCTGACTTCCTGTTTGTGCCGCTTGGCGGCTCCGGCGAGATCGGCATGAATGCCAACCTCTATCATTATGAGGGCAGCTGGCTGATGGTCGATCTGGGGATTTCCTTCCCGGACGACAGCATGCCGGGGATCGATGTTGTGCTTCCCGATCTCAGCTTCATCGAGGCGCGCCGCGACCAGCTCGACGGGCTGGTGCTGACGCATGGCCATGAAGACCATCTCGGGGCGATTCCCTATATGTGGTCCAAGCTTGGCTGCCCGGTCTATGGCAGCGCCTTCACCCTGGCATTGCTTCGCCGCAAGCTTGCCGAGAACGGCAACCAGCAGGACATCCCGCTGATCGAACTGTCGCCCGGCATGGTTCAGGATATCGGTGCCTTTTCGATTGAAATGGTTGGCATGGCACATTCCATCCCGGACCCGACGGCGCTTGCCATCCGCTGCGATGCGGGAACCGTGCTCCACACCGGTGACTGGAAATTCGACGAAACACCGGGGCTTGGCACCGATACCGACAGCGCAAGGCTGGCCGAGATCGGCGATAAGGGCGTGCTGGCGATGATCGGTGATTCGACCAACGCCATGGTCGAGGGGCGTACCGGTTCCGAGGCGGAAGCCGAAGCCGGGCTTCACGACGTCATCGCGAGCGCCAGCGGGCGTGTCGCCATTTCCTGTTTTTCCAGCAATGTGGCCCGCATCCAGTCGATCATAACCGCGGCGCGCGCGAATGACCGGTCGGTCGCCGTTGTCGGGCGCGCCATCAAGCGGGCCATTTCGGCGGCGCAGGAGGTCGGCTATCTTCGCGACCTTCCCGATTTCGTGGCCGAGGGCGATATCGAACTGCTGCCGCGCGAGAATATCGTCATCCTCTGCACAGGCACACAGGGAGAGCCCCGCGCTGCCATGGCAAAGATTGCGTCCGGCACGCATGAAAGCGTCACGCTCGACCCGGGTGACACGGCGGTGTTCTCGTCACGCCAGATTCCGGGGAATGAGCCGGCCATCGCCCGCGTGCAGGACGCGCTGATCCGGCGCAAGATCATCCTGATCACCGACGAGGACGCGCCGGTCCATGTGTCGGGCCATCCCTCGCGTGAGGAAATGGCCGAAATGTATGGTCTTGTCCGGCCGCGGATCGCCATTCCGGTGCATGGCACGGCACGCCATCTCGTGGCGCATGCCGAACTGGCCGAGCATTGCCAGGTGCATCAGACGCTTCTTCCCGACAATGGCACGGTCATCAGACTGGCCAGGGCAGGCAAACAGGGCGGCGATGCCGAAATCATCGACAATGTGAAGACCGGCGCGCTGACCCATGAGAAGGGCAAGATTGTTGAAATCCAGTCAGACATGATGCGGGCGCGCCGCCGTATGCTGTGGAACGGCGTGGTCACCGGGAGCCTGGTGCTGAACCGTGATGGGGGGCTGTGCGCCGTGCCGGCCGTCTCGCAGACAGGAATCAGCAACGAGGCCGACGCCGCCGATTATGTGGCCGCCGCCAGCCTGGCTGTCGAGGATGCGCTTGCCGCAATGGGGCGTTCGGCGCGCCGCAACGACAGCCAGGTCGAGGAAATCGCCGGGCAGGCGCTTCGCCGTGTCGCCCGCAGCATGTTCGGGCTGCGGCCGGTTGTTCATATCCATATCATGCGGCTCGATGCGGAAGACCTGCAGGGCGTGGCCTAGGTGTCCCTCATGATTGGCAGGATCAACCATATCGCCATCGCGGTGCCGGACCTTGAGGCCGCGGCTTCACAGTGGCGTGACCAGCTTGGCGCGGATTGCAGCGCCCCGCAGGATCTGCCGGAACATGGCGTGCGCATCGTTTTTGTCTCGCAGCCGAACGGCAAGGTCGAACTGATGGAACCGCTTGGCGACGCCTCGCCGATTGCCAGCTTTCTTGAGCGCAATCCCGAGGGGGGCATGCACCATATCTGTTTCGAGGTGGACGATATCATAGCGACCCGTGACAGGCTGATGGCCGGGGGCGCGCGGGTGCTTGGCGGCGGCGCGCCGACGACCGGTGCGCATGGCAACCGCGTCCTTTTCCTTCATCCCAAGGATTTCTGTGGCACGTTGATCGAACTCGAGGAGGTGACAGGCTGATGGATGTCGTGTCCGGAACCGTGGTCTATCTTCTGATGTGGTGGTGGGTGTTCCTGATGAGCCTGCCGTTCGGCGTGCGCACCGTCGAGGACCCGGTGGCAGGTCATGCCCCGTCAGCCCCGGCGCGCCCGATGCTGTGGCGCAAGATGGCCGCTACAACCGTGATCGCGGCGGTCCTGACCGCGATCATCAACTGGATCATCGCGTCGCGGATCATTTCGCTTGATATGGTCGGTGGCTGACGCCGCCTTACGTCATTGGAACGGGGCGCCGAACAGCGGCACAAAAAAAAGCAAGGCTTATGCCTTGCCTTTTCTGAATGGGTCGGGTTCGTCCCGACTCCGTTCTCTCCCTAAACCCGGTCTCACAACCCGCGTTAGCAGTGAAAGAACGGTACGCACGAAAATCACTCCTGTCGATAAAAAAATTAAACAAAAAATCAGTTTTTGCTCATGTTTTTGAAACTTTTGTTTTGCTTCTAAAGAACAGCATCAAATAAGTGCGGAATTTGAGACTTTCAGACGCCATAGAGCAGGTGTGCCGGCTGGAATGGTCGCCAGCATGGATGCTTCGACACACCTGATCGGTGTCGTTCCGGCGGCCATCCCAGATGCAAGGCATGGCATTGTCCGATCCGTCGCTCGGCCTGTCGCCCGACCCATTGGTTGACATCGGGCTTCGGCGTTCCAATGTCACATCTGGAGGAGCGTGCAAATGCTGCATTGAAAAGGTTGGCACGAGTTGAAAGCGGTAGTACTGTCTCGCGCCTGAACAATACGACGCCCCGCCGGGGCATCGAAGCCTGTCTGGAAAAGGGGCCCTGATGGCCAAAGAGATATCCAAGGTCTATCTGAGTTCGGATCACGCCGGAATCGACCTTCGCAAGGCTGTGGCGGCGCACCTTCAGGCGGCCGGCTATGCGGTCGAGGATCTGGGGCCGGAGGACGGCATGTCGGTCGACTACCCGGATTACGGCGCAAAGCTGGCTATGGCGATGAATGAGGACAGGCAGGCGCGCGGCATCGCCGTGTGCGGCAGCGGCATCGGTATTTCGATGGCGGTCAACAGATTTCCGTGGATGCGTGCGGCGCTTGTCGGCGACACCACCGCGGCGCGGCTCTGCCGCGAACATAATGATGCGAATGTTCTGGCGCTTGGACAGCGTCTGACAGGCCGGGCCGTGGCCATCGACTGTGTCGATACGTTCATGGCCACCGCATTCGAGGGGGGACGTCATACGGCCCGTGTCGACAAGCTGTCATCGCTTGGGGATGGCGCGGGAACCTAACCGTCACGCGGCCAAGCAGGTGCCGCACAGGGAGATTGATCATGGATGACATCAGAAAACAGGACGTGATGGACGGGTTCTTCTCGGCACCATTGGCGGATTCCGACCCGGAACTGGCAGCTGCCATTGGTCATGAGCTGGTCCGCCAGCAGGATCAGATTGAGATGATCGCGTCGGAGAACATCGTCAGCACCGGCGTTCTCGAGGCGCAGGGATCGGTCCTGACCAACAAATACGCCGAGGGCTATTCCGGCCGCCGCTATTATGGCGGGTGCGAGCATGTCGATGTGGTCGAATCGCTTGCCATCGAGCGCGCGAAACAACTGTTCGAGGCCGCATTCGTGAATGTGCAGCCACATTCCGGCGCGCAGGCCAACCAGGCCGTGTTCCTGTCAATGCTGAAGCCGGGCGACACTATCCTCGGCATGTCGCTTGCGGCCGGTGGTCACCTGACCCACGGCGCCGCGCCGAATCTGTCCGGCAAATGGTTCAACGCCGAGCAATATGGCGTTGACGAGGCAACCGCTGAGATTGATTTCGACGCGCTTCTCGCCCAGGCCAAATCGTGCAAGCCGAAGATGATTCTGGCCGGCGGGTCGGCCTATCCGCGGACCCTGGATTTCCCCAAATTCCGGGAAATCGCCGACGAAGTCGGCGCCTATCTGATGGTCGATATGGCGCATATTTCCGGACTTGTCGCCGCCGGTGTTCACCCGAACCCGGTGCCGCATGCGCATGTCGTGACCTCGACCACCCACAAGACCCTGCGGGCAGGGCGTGGCGGCATCATCCTGACGAATGACGAGGCGCTTGGCAAAAAGATCAATTCGGCGGTCTTCCCCGGCCTTCAGGGTGGGCCTCTTGTGCATGCCGTCGCCGGCAAGGCGGCCGGATTTGGCGAAGCGCTCCGCCCTGAGTTCCGCGCCTATATCGAGCAGGTTGTGGCCAATGCTAGGGTTCTTGGCGAAACGCTGATCGAGCGTGGACTTGATCTTGTTTCCGGCGGCACCGACACGCATCTCGTTCTCGTCGATCTGCGGCCGAAGGGTCTGACCGGCAACATCACCGAAGTGTCGCTGGAACATGCTGGCATCACCTGCAACAAGAACGGCGTGCCGTTCGACCCGCAACCGCCGATGGTGACATCGGGTGTCCGTCTCGGATCGCCTGCCGGCACCACCCGCGGGTTCGGCACGGCCGAGTTCGCCCAGATCGGTCATCTGATCGGTGATGTGCTTGACGGGCTTGCCAAAAATCCTGACGACAACAGTGTCATGGAACAGAAGGTTCGGGACCAGGTCCGTGAACTTTGTCGGGCTTTTCCAATCTACCAATAGTGTGTACACTCCCGCCCGCATCAACATGTAGCGCGGCGGGAGACCATGCTCTGTCCCTTTTGTGGTAGTGAAGATACTCAGGTGAAGGACTCGCGTCCGGCCGAAGACGGGGCCGCCATCCGGCGGCGCCGTCTCTGCGGCAGTTGTGGGGCGCGGTTCACAACATTCGAACGTGTCCAGCTTCGCGAGATCACCATAATCAAGCGAAGCGGCCGCCGCTCTGTATTCGACCGTGACAAGCTGGACAGGTCTTTTCAGATCGCCCTTCGCAAGCGCGAGGTGAATCCCGATGATGTGGCGCGCGCGATCAATGACATCGTGCGCCAGCTGGAAAGCCACGCCGAAGGCGATGTGCCTTCGCATCTTGTCGGCGAAATGGTGATGAAGGCGCTTGCCGACCTCGACCAGGTCGCCTATGTGCGCTACGCCTCAGTCTACCGGAATTTTGAGGAAGCCAGCGACTTTGAGGCCTTCGTGGAGAAGGAACTTGGAGAATAGCCCGCCCGCACGGGCCTCGCTTGGCGAGGACCGGCGGTGGATGCATGTGGCACTGGCCGCGTCACGCCGCGCCGAAGGGCGGTCTGGTGCCAACCCGCCCGTGGGCTGTGCCATCCTGTCCGCGCAAGGTGAACTTGTTGCCGTCGGCCATACCGCGCCCGGCGGCCGTCCGCATGCCGAGACCGAGGCGCTTGCCATGGCCGGCACGGCGGCACGCGGCGCCACCGCCTATGTGACGCTTGAACCCTGCGCCCACACCGGACATACAGGTCCTTGTGCCGATGCGCTTGTTGCCGCCGGAATCGCACGGGTTGTGATCGCCATTCGCGACCCTGATCCGCGGGTGAATGGCCGCGGCATCGAACGTCTTGCCGAGGCCGGTGTGGATATCCAGATTGGTGTCGAGGCCGAGGGCGCGCGCCGCGTTATGGGCGGGTTCCTGTCCCGGGTCTGCCGGAACAGGCCGCTTGTCACCTGGAAGACGGCGACTTCGCTTGACGGCATGATCGCGCTTGGTGATGGTGCCAAGCGATGGGTGACCGGACCGGCAATGCGGCGTTATGTCCATCTTCAGCGGAGTCGCAGCGACGGGTTGCTGTCGGCCATCGGCACGGTGCTTGCCGACGATCCGGAATTCACCTGCAGGACGCCGGGCCTTGAAGGCGACAGCCCGCATCGTTTCATCGTTGATGCCAATCTGCGCACGCCGCCGGACGCCAGGCTTCTGGCCAGCGCGCCAGAGGTCGGGCTGACCATATTCTGCCGCGAGGACAGTGACCCGCAGGCGGCGGTAGCGTTGCGGGAGGCGGGGGCCGACGTACAGTCCGTGGCGACTGATTCGGCTGGCCGGCTGGCACTTGGCGATGTCATGCAGGCTGTTGCCGAGACCGGATGCGGGAACCTGATGGTCGAAGGTGGCGGAAAACTGGGGGCCAGCCTCTTGCGGGACGGGCATGTCGATCGCATCTTGTGGACACGGAGCGCGCATCTGATCGGACATGACGGAATCCCGGCCATTGGCCCGCTGGGAACCACTGGTCTTCCCGAGGCGCCGGCCTTCACGGTGACATCTGAAGGGCGGTTCGCGGGCGACAGATTCATTCTGCTGGAACGTCCTGCCGATATTGGTTAAAAGCGGGACGCAAACACAAGGATCCCGCCCACCCATGTTCACCGGAATTGTCACTGCCACTGGCACGCTGGAGTTGATCACCGACAAGGGCGACCGTATTCTGCGGTTTGCTGCCGGCTGGGATTGCAGCACGCTTGATATCGGGGCGTCGGTCGCCCATTCCGGCATCTGCCTGACGGTGTTGTCGCGTGACCGCGACGGGTATGAGGTGGCGGCATCCGGCGAGACCATGCGGGTGACCACGCTTGGCGAGTGGAAGGTTGGCGACACCGTCAATCTCGAACGCGCCCTTCGCGTCGGGGACGAGCTTGGCGGACATATCGTATCTGGCCATGTCGACGGGATGGCGACGGTTCTGTCGGTCACCGCCGTTGGTGACAGCCACGAGCTATGGTTCCGCGCGCCGGCTGATCTTGCGCGGTTTGTTGCCGCCAAGGGGTCGGTGACGCTCGACGGGGTGTCGCTGACCGTGAACGATGTGAAAGGCTCGGATTTCAGCATCAATGTGATTGAACACACATGGACGGTTACGACGCTGGGAACGCTGGCCGAGGGACAGAAGGTGAATATGGAAATCGATATGCTGGCCCGGTATGTGGCACGGCTTGCCGAAAGTGACAGTAATGACTGAAAGAGAACGTGATGGCGGCGCCGGCCTGTCCCCGATCGAGGATGTGATCGCCGATGCGGCGGCCGGCAAACTGTTCATCCTTGTCGATGACGAGGACCGGGAAAATGAAGGTGACCTGTGCGTCATAGGCGAGTGGGCCAATGCGGCTGCCATCAACTTCATGGCCAAGCACGGGCGCGGCCTGATCTGCCTGGCACTGACGAGGGCGCGGACCGAGGCACTTGGCCTGTCGCTGATGGAGCGCCGCAACGAAAGCCGGCACCAGACAGCGTTTACCGTGTCGATCGAGGCGCGGGAAGGGGTGACAACAGGCATTTCGGCGGCCGATCGTGCGCAGACCATTCGGACCGCCATCGATCCGCAATGCTCGGCCAAGGACATCACCACCCCGGGGCACATCTTCCCGTTGGTGGCCCGTGATGGCGGCACGCTTGTTCGCGCCGGCCATACCGAGGCGGTTGTCGATATCGCCCGCGCTGCCGGCGTCACCGACCCGTCGGGCGTGATCTGCGAGATCATGAAGGACGACGGCGAGATGGCGCGGCTTCCCGACCTGATCGGCTTTGCCGCCGAACATGGGCTGAAGATCGGGTCCATCGCCGATTTGATCGCCTATCGGCGGGCCAGCGAAACCCTTGTCGAACGCACCGTCGAGACGGTGATGAATGGCCGGATCGGCGGTGATTGGCGACTGATGGTGTTCGAGAACACCATTTCGGGGATTGAGCATGTGGCCCTGATCAAGGGCGATATATCAACCCCTGAACCCGTTCTTGTGCGAATGCACAGCCTGAACATGATGACCGATCTTCTCGGCGAGGTGTCGGAGCGGCGTAGCGGACACGAGCTCGAGTTGGCGATGCAGACTATTTCCGACGCCGGGCGCGGCATCGTCGTTCTGTTGCGCGAATCCTCGAAAGCCAGCCTTTCGGAGACCATCAGCGCAAAGATGAGCGGCTCGCCGGCCCAGGATGCCGGGCAGGGGCTTCGCGAATATGGTGTCGGCGCACAGATTCTGGTCGAGCTGGGCGTTAGCCGCATGGTGCTGCTGTCCAACCGGCCCTCCAATGTCATCAGCCTCGAAGGCTATGATCTCGAAATTGTCGATTGGCGTCACCTGAATGGCGACCCGGCGAAACAGGCGGAGTAGGCGGGATGAGTGGCCATTTCCTGATTGTCGAGGCACGCTTCTATGAAGATATTGCCGATGCGCAGGCATATGGGGCCATCCGTGCCCTTGAGGCCGCTGGCGCCACCTATGAGCGTGTCAGCGTTCCGGGGGCGCTGGAAGTTCCGGCAGCGGTTGCCTTCGCCCATAGCGGCGAACGGCATTTCGACGGCTATGTCGCGCTTGGCTGTGTCATCCGCGGCGAGACCACGCATTATGAGACGGTGTGCAATGAATCGGCGCGTGCGCTGATGGACCTTGCCGTGGCGGAAAACCTGGCCATCGGCAATGGTATCCTGACGGTCGAGAACGAGGACCAGGCATGGGCCCGTGCCGATCACAACCGCAAGGACAAGGGCGGTGGCGCTGCCGAGGCGGCCCTTGCCATGGTCAGGATTCGCGCCGGGTTCGGTGCCGATGGCTGAGTCTGACGCTACGTTGAAACCGGTGCCGGTCAGGCGTCGTTCCGCAGCGCGTCTGGCGGCGGTTCAGATGTCCTATCAGGGGCAGATGTCCGGGCAATCGGTCGCGGAGTTTCTGCCGGTGTTCCTGCAGCACTATTCCCAGGATATTCGCAGGTCCTTCCGGGTGAAGGATATCGACAGCGGTCATCTGAACGAGCTGGCCACAGCGGTGGAGTCTCGATGCGCGGAACTTGACGAGATCGTGGCGGGATGCCTTGCCGATGGCTGGACAGCGGACAGGATGACCGTCATCGACCGCGCCGTCCTGCGTGCCGGCACCTGCGAGCTTGTCAGCATGCCCCATCTTCCGGCGCGGGCGGTGGTCAGCGAATATGCGGCGCTTGCCGATGTGTGCGGATGCGATGTCGGATTCATCAACGCGGTTCTTGACCGGGTGGCGCGGTCCTCGCGGCGGGTCGAGATGGAAAAGAGCCCCGGGGCTGGCAAAGGGTCGGAGGCCGACTAGGCCGACACGGCCCTCGGCAGCCGGAAATGCTTATCTGGGCTTGCGGCGCAACGTCGAGAACATCTGTTCTGTGACGCCGAACGTGTCGCCCGGGGTTGGCGATCTTTCATCGAGATAGGCGATGGTCTTGCCGCTTGTCTCGTCGCGGACCTCGATGGCGCTGACGGTCTTGGTGTCGTCGAGCGAAATCACGATCAATGTGCGTGCGGATGTGCGCTTGCGGCCCGCGGGCGGTTCAACCATGACCTCGCTGATATAATAGATTTTCCCGGAATCGAAGGCCCCTTCGAAGCTGGGGTGGCCCAGAACAGCCTCGAGGTCGGCCAGACGGGTCTCGCCCGGGATGATCTGGTCGAGTTCCGTGGAATCAACAGCATGCCCATGCGCCGAGATGCGGGATTCGCAGGCGGTCATGCCGATGGCCAGCAGGCCGACACCCAGGCTTATGAAACAGCGTCGCGCTGCCGGAAATGCGTCAAACAAGCCTCTGGTCATCGCGGTGGTCCTGAAGTATTTATTCGCGAGGAAACGGCAGGACGTCTGTCCTGTGATGCGCGATACCTTAATAGGATGAACTGGTGATGAAAAGCCAAGAAACCGGTTGGCTGGGAAATATGCTTGGCTGGGGACAGCGCCGCCAGCAGCAGACCCCCGAAATCCTCTATGCAAATACTGTGGAAATGGCCCGCGAACCGGCCTTTTTTGCCGAGCATGGGGTTGCCGACACCGTCGATGGCCGGTTTGACGCGCTGGCGCTTGTGGTCTCGCTGGTGATGCGGCGTCTGACCTCCTGCGGAGATGCCGGCGCGGCGCTGAGCCAGGAGCTGTTCGACACCATGTTTGCGGACATGGATTTGTCGCTTCGCGAGATGGGCGCGGGTGATATTGGCGTCGCCAAACGCGTGCGCGTGATGGCGGAGGCCTTCATGGGGCGTCTTGATGCCTACACCACCGCGCTTGACGACGCCGATAGGGTGGCGCTTGGCGCGGCGCTGAAGCGCAATCTGCTTCGCGGTGAAGGCGAAGCCAGTGACGGGCTTATCGATTTCGTCTTCGCGCTGGAAGCCAGGATTTCCAGCATGGACAGTACGGCTCTTCTCGCCGGACGCTTTGAGACAACCGCCTCCTGAAACACTGATTCCCCACCAGACAGCCTTGCATATGGATTTTGCCGCCGCAGGCGGTATAGTGCCGGGCAGCCTTTTGGCTTGAACGCCCTGTTGCGGTGTCGCCCCCAGATGTTGGACCGGACATGCAGACATTTTCCCTCGATGCGCTGATTGACGTTCAGACATTGCCACCGACTGGTGCGCTTCTTGGCCAACTGCGGACGGACGCGGCGGCGCGGGCCGGTCTGGCCGAACGTTTTGGCTTTCTTTCAGTCGGTGAGCTGGCTGCCGATTTGCGGATCAAGCGGGCCGCAAAAGGGGCCTGGGATGTGCGCGGCAGATTGCAGGCGGAAATTGTGCAGGCCTGTGTTGTCACGGGGGCCCCAGTCTCGGAATCAGTGGATTTTGACATCGAAGAACGGTATGTTCTGGCGGCCGTGCCAGAGGACGAGATTGTCGTGGATCTGGATGACGCCGAGCCGCTGGTGAACGGGTGCATCGATCTTGGAGAGATGGTGTCCCAGTTGCTGGCCCTGTCTGTTTCGGCCTGGCCAAGGAGCGAGGGAGCGCCAGAGACGTTTGAAGCCGGAGAGGAAGACCGGACGCACCCCTTTGCCGGCCTTTCAAGCCTGAAATCGCCCGAGACCTGATCCCTCAAAGCAACCCATGCCCGATGTGAAGGCGCCTGTTAGTTGAATTCTGATACCAAAATGCTGAGACTGGCGCTGGATGCGATGGGGGGTGACAACGCCCCGGCCTGTGTTGTGCGCGGGGCGGACATCGCCTGTGGCGATAATCCGAACCTGTCTGTCATGTTCTACGGCGACCAGGCGCGGATCACTCCGCTGATCAAGAGGGCGCGAAACCTGTCCAGTGCCACCATCATCCATACCACTGACGAGGTGTCTCCGGATGACACCGCGTCCCAGGCGGTGCGCCGGGGCAAGGAAACATCAATGTGGATGGCCATTGCCAGCGTTGCCGATGGTCATGCCGATGCGGTTGTGTCCGCAGGCAATACCGGCGCTCTGATGGCGATGTCGAAACTGCAGCTTCGCACCATGACCGGTGTGACCCGTCCCGCCATCGCCGCCTTTTTCCCGACTGTGGGCGAGCTGATGTGCATGCTGGACCTTGGCGCGAATCTGGAATGTGATGCTGAAAATCTGGTGCAGTTCGCCATTCTGGGCCAGGCCTTCCACCGCAGCCTGACAGGAAAGGAAGCCCCGCGGCTTGGCCTGCTGAATGTCGGCGAGGAGGAGCAAAAGGGGCATGAATATCTGCGGGCCGCCTCCCGCCGTCTTGGTGATCCCGAACTCGGGGTGAATTACCAGGGCTTTGTCGAAGGTTCCGACCTGACGAACGGCAAGCTGGATGTTGTTGTAACAGACGGGTTTTCCGGCAATATCGCCCTGAAGACAGCCGAGGGGATATCCTCGATGTTCACGCGGCTTCTTCGTCGCAGCTTTCAGAAGTCGATCCTGTCGCGGCTTGGCTATATGCTGGCACGCAGCGCATTGTCAGATATGCGAAGCCATATCGATCCGCGCAGCTATAACGGTGCGGTATTCCTTGGCCTGAATGGCATTGCGGTGAAATCGCATGGCGGGACCGACCGGATCGGCTTTGCCAATGCCATCAGGGTGGCATCGGAACTTGTCGATCACGGGTTTCTGCCGGATGTCAGTGCCGCCATAGCCAGGGCGAACACCATTCTTGAACGGAAGGATGACAATGGCTGACGCCGCCACTCTGATGATCTCGGTGGGAAGCTACCTGCCGGAACGGATCATGACGAATCAGGAGCTGACGGCTCTTGTCGACACCAGCGACGAGTGGATTCGCCAGCGCACCGGCATCGCGCAGCGTCATATCGTTGCCAAGGGAGAAAAGACATCGGACCTCGCGCGGCATGCGGCGGAGCAGGCGCTGGACAGTGCCGGGCTCGTTGCCGGCGACCTTGATCTCATCATCATCGCTACCAGCACGCCGGACGACACCTTTCCCTCGACTGCGACCAAGGTGCAGCACCAGCTTGGCGCGCATCAGGCGGTGGCCTTCGATGTGCAGGCGGTCTGCGCCGGGTTCGTCTATGCGCTCGATGTGGCGGACGCCATGCTGACCGCCGGCCGTGGCAAGCGTGCAATGGTGATCGGGGCTGAAAGCTTTTCGAAGATCCTGGACTGGTCGGACAGGTCGACCTGTGTGCTCTTCGGAGATGGCGCCGGCGCCGTGATTCTCGAGCGAAGTGACAATGCTACCGGCTATGGCGTTCTGGCGTCGAAGCTGCATGCCGACGGGGCGCATCGTGACATCCTCTATGTCGATGGCGGGCCGTCCAGCTCGGGGAAGGTCGGGCATGTGCGTATGGAAGGCAACAAGGTGTTCCGGCACGCTGTCGACAAGCTGTCCAGCGTCATGGACGAGGTGCTGGAGGCCGCCGACATGCCGGTGTCCGATGTGGACTGGCTTGTCCCGCATCAGGCGAATATCCGCATCATCGAAGGGATGCAGAAGAAGATGGGCCTGTCCGACGACCGCGTGGTGAAGACCGTCCATGAACATGCCAACACCTCGGCGGCATCAATCCCGCTGGCGCTGTCGGCCGCTGTCGGAGACGGGCGGGTCCGGGACGGTCATGTGCTGGCCTTCGAGGCCATTGGCGGCGGGCTCGTCTGGGGCGCGGCGCTGGTGCGCTATGGCAGGCCTTCCGGGTGATCGCCGGTATTGCGACAGCCGGGGCGTCGCTGTAGGGCGACCGCGAAAGAAGCCGCGGAGGCCGGGTCGGTCAGCGACTACATTAGCTTTTCAAACTAACCGTCTGTAAGCAGGCCCCATTTTTTTGCTTCAGGGGCTTTCGGTGAATTGACTCAATTCGGGAATCGCACTAGCGTGACCCTATGAGTAAGACCCTGACACGTGCCGACCTCGCCGAAGCCGTCTATAGGAATATTGGGCTTTCCCGCAATGAGTCGGCTGAACTTGTTGAAACATTTCTTGAAGAAATGTGTGTATGTCTCGAAAAAGGCGAGGAAGTTAAGCTTTCCTCCTTTGGCACCTTCTCTGTGCAGTCGAAGCGCGAGCGGATTGGCCGCAACCCCAAGACCGGGGTTGAGGCACGGATCACGCCGCGGCGCGTTCTTTCCTTCCGTCCGTCCCACATTCTGAAAGACCGGGTCGACAGCGGGTCATGACACAGAAATCCTCAGATGCGTTCCGCACGATTTCCGAGGTAGCCGAGC
>CAJWVJ010000025.1 GCA_913048595.1 uncultured Alphaproteobacteria bacterium
TCAGGCATATCGCAAGACGCCGTCCGTAGAGGTCAGGCTGCTGGTCGAACAGATGCGCCTCGCACAGCACGCCGCGATCCTCGACCGTCGGGCGGATGCCGATATTGGCCACGCCATTGCCAAGAAGCGCGAACCCCGCCGCCGGGTTGGCATCGAAAATCTGCACCGCATAGACGCCGAAGGCCGGATGCAGCAACGCGCCAAGCGGAATGTTGGCGGTGGGAAAGCCGATGGTCCGGCCACGCTGATCACCTAGCTGGACCGTGCCGGTCACGGCCCAGTCATGCCCGAGCATGGCGGCGGCCTGTTCGGCCTCACCGGCCTGCAGCGCGGCGCGGATACGGCTTGAGGAAATCACCGCGCTGTTGGCATCGGTCAGCAGCGGAACGGCTGTCGCCGAAATGCCGATCCTGGCACCCATGGCGTTGATGGTGTCGATGTCACCGCCTCGTCCGCGGCCAAAGGCGAAGTCCGATCCGGCGAACAGCCCGGTCACGCCAAGCGCCGGCAGCACATCCGTGACGAAGGCGGCGGCGTCGGTACAGCGCAGATTGTCATCAAAGGTGACATGGATCACACGGTCGACCCCGAGCGCCGCCAGCAGCCTGTCCTTCTCGGTCCTGTCGGCAAGATGGAAAGGCGTCTCGTCATGACGGAAGAATTCGCGCGGATGCGGGTCGAAAGTGATCGCGGCGGCGGCGACACCAGCCTGCCGTGCAGCGGCGATGGCGGCGTCGACCACCTTGCCATGGCCGCGATGCACCCCGTCGAAATTGCCGATGGCGGCAACGCACGGCCCCTGGTCGAGCGGCGCGTCACCGACCGCCCATGACAGCGTCTGGCAGTTGTTGTCTTGGCTTAAGCTCATGGCGCGGCACTATATCGTGCAAAGGCCGGAAATATCAACGGCGGAACGTGGTAAATCGGCGGCAAATCGCCCGCCATGCAGGGAAAATGACGCATCCGGCCCGCGAAAGGTTGGCGGCCGGATGAGCGCCGTCTATAGTGTTGTGACTTCGCGGTTTTTCCCGGCGCGCGCCGTGCCGTAACCGTCCCGGCCATCCGGCCGGACAGTGTCACAACAATTGGTCGGCCCATGAACGACATTTCGATCAGCTCCATCTCGGACGGTCTTGGCCTCGGCGGCCTGCTGACAGACCAGACGCTGACCCTCGCGACCGAATACGGCCTGAACCTCCTCGCCGCGCTGATCACCATCATCATCGGAATCTGGGCGGCGCGGCGCACAAGCGGCCTGCTGCGCGACTGGCTGTCGCGATCCAACCGTATCGACCAGACGCTGACGCCGATCCTGGCGGCGCTTGTCAAATACGCCATCCTGACGCTGACCGTCGTTGTCACCCTTGGCAATTTCGGCGTCGAGACCACCTCGATCATCGCTGTCCTTGGCGCGGCCGGCCTTGCCATCGGCCTGGCGCTTCAGGGCACGCTGTCGAATGTCGCCGCCGGGTTGATGATTCTGTTCCTGCGCCCCTTCAAGATCGGGGACTGGGTCGAGGCCGCCGGGGTGTCGGGGTCGGTTCGCGAAATCGGGCTGTTCACCACCACCATCGACACCTTCGACAATGTCTTTATCAGCGTCCCGAACTCGGCCATCTGGACATCAAACATCATAAACCATGCGCGCTATGGCACGCGCCGGCTCGATCTGGATATCGGCATCAGCTACGACGCCGATCTTGACGAAGCGGAGGCGGCGCTGATGGAGCTGGCACAGGACCCGCGCGTCCTCGCAGACCCGGCACCGCGCTTTCTTGTCGTGTCCTATGGTGACAGCGCGATCAATGTACGTCTTCGCGCCTATGCCGAATATGCTGATTTCTTCGATCTTTTCTGGGACCTGAACCGCCGGCTGAAGCCGGTCCTTGATTCGCGCGGCATCGATATTCCCTTCCCGCAACGGGTTGTGCGCCATATAGGCGGAGACCCCGAACAGGCGGAGGGTAACAAGGGCTGATGGCGGACGAACCCGTTCTTCCTGTGACGCGCGAGAATCTGTCATCCGGATCGCTGGCACGGCTGGTGGCCGAACGGAATGACGACAAGACAAGGCTCGCCTCGGACGAGGAATTGCTGGCATCGCGACGCGCCCTTGTGCCGGATGACGCCGACACGTCGGACATCTGGGTGTTCGGCTACGGAAGCCTGATCTTCAATCCGGTGATGGATTATGTCGAGCGGGCCCGCGGCCGCATCTATGGGCATCATCGCCGGTTTTGCCTGTGGACCCGCCTTGGCCGCGGATCACCGGATTGCCCGGGACTCGTTCTGGCGCTTGACCGCGGCGGAAGCTGCACCGGCATCGCCTATCGGCTGAATCCCGATGTCGCCATCGCCGAGCTTGACCTTCTCTGGCGGCGCGAGATGGTGACGCTTGCCTATCGCGCCAGCTGGCTGACATTCCATCCCGACGGCCACAATGACGGTGCAGGAAAGCGCGCCATCAGCTTTGTCTCGCGGCCGGAACGCGAGAATTTCGCCGGCCCGATGACACTGGACCAGGAGGCTGATGTCATCGCCAGCGCCAGCGGCTTCATCGGCCCCTGCCGGGACTATCTTTTCGATACGGTGAAGGCGCTCGAGGCCGACAGAATCAGCGACCCGCACCTGAAAAAACTGCAGCGCGCGGTGGAGCGCAGACTTGCATCCGAAGAGGGTGTCGGCTAGGAACGGTAGCGGTATGCGAGTGTGGCGGAATCGGTAGACGCAGCGGATTCAAAATCCGCCGCCCGCAAGGGCTTGGGGGTTCAAGTCCCCCCACTCGTACCATATCCTTTACCGTGATCACCGCCGGATGTCCGGCAGCAAGCGACGGAGCCTTCATGACATCGCTGTGGCGCCTGTGCCGAGAGCAATATGACCGGATTCTCCGCATCGCCGGAACGGCGTTGGCAGAACGGCTGATGATGCTGTTCGCGGTGCTGGAGTCCATCATCATTCCGATCCCGGTTGACCCGCTTCTTGTCGCCACGGTGCTGGCGCGGCCAGCGCGCTGGGTGCGGCTGACGGCCGGATGCACCATCGCATCGGTCATTGGCGGCGGCATCGGATGGGCGCTTGGCGGTGTTCTGGGTGTCGGGATCGAGGAAATCCTTGCGATGCTGCCGGCGGCCATCGCCGCGCCCGAGAAATTCACCGCTGTGCAGGCCGGCTTTGTCGAATTCGGCATGTTGCTTGTCTTCATCGGGGCCTTCACCCCGCTTCCCTACAAGGTGATCGCGGTCAGCGCCGGCATCGCCGGGTTCGCGCTTATCCCGTTTCTGCTGACCTCGCTGGTCGGGCGCGGATTGCGCTTTGCCATCATCGCCGGCATCGCGCGGCATCACGGCAACGCGAAGATCGTCATGGCGCTGCTCAGCGCGCTTGTCTTCCTGTTTGGAGGGGCGTTTTGGCTGATCCACTGAACACCGGCCCGGGAAAGCCGCCCTCGCCGCTCCGCGCCGAACTGTCGGTCATTCTGGCGCCGCGCCATGGCCTGATGATTTGCGCGCTTGTCTCGGCGGCGCTGCTGACCACCGCCTTTCTGTTCGAACATGTCGGCGGCATGGCCCCGTGCCGCCTGTGCATCTGGCAGCGCTGGGCGCATCTCGGGATCATCGCCGCGGCGACCGCCGGGCTGCTGGCACTGCCGCCGCGCACCGGCCTGCTTCTGACTTTCGCCGCCGCCGTGGCAAGTTTCGGCATCGCCTTCTATCACGCCGGCGTTGAATGGCATCTGTGGGAGGGACCCGCGGGATGCACCGCATCGCTTGCCTCTGGCGCTTCGGCGGCCGACCTTGTCGACCAGCTTCTGGCCACCCCGGTGGTCCGGTGCGACGACGTGCCATGGTCCCTGTTCGGCCTGTCGATGGCAGGGTGGAACGCATTGGCCAGCCTTGATATTTCAGCTGTGGCCATTCTGGCGTTCATCTTTGGTGACCGGGTGACGAGACAAACATGACCGAGACGCAAACCACCCCCTTCGGCCGGCCCGTCGCCGGACGCCGCGACATCGAGCGCTTCCTTCGCGTGGACCATGCTGGCGAGCGCGCCGCGCAGCAGATTTATCGCGGACAACTGGCGATTCTTCGCAACCATGCGACCGGCCCGCAGATCCAGCATATGATGGAGCAGGAGGTCGAGCATCTCGAAGCCTTCGAAGCGCTGCTGAACGAACGCCAGGTGCGCCCGTCGCTTCTGGATCCCGTCTGGGGCGCGGCCGGCTTTGCCCTTGGCGCGGTGACAGCCGCCATGGGACCGAAGGCGGCCATGGCCTGCACAATTGCCGTCGAGGAAGTGATCGGCGAACACTATGCCGACCAGGCGGAAAGGCTTGGTGACGAGGAAGCGCCGCTTCGCAGCACCATTGCGAAATTCCGCGACGACGAGCTTGAGCATCGGGATATCGCTGTCGACCACCGCGGGCGCGAAGCGATGTTCTACGCCGCGCTGAAAGCGGTCATCCAGCAGGGGTGCCGCACCGCCATCCGCATTGCCGAGCGCGTCTGACCCGGCAAACACGCCGCGGGGCGACGGGCGACAGGCGTTTGCCGTCAGCTCTGCTGAAGCTCGGTATCCCAGTAGAGATAGTCACGCCAGGATTCGTGAAGATAGTTCGGCGGGAAGCCGCGGCCGTTTTCCTGAAGCTGCCAGATGTTCGGTGCCACCGGCTTGGACAGCGGGGTCATGCCGCACTGTTCGGGAAGCTTGTTGGCCTTTCGCAGATTGCAGGGGCTGCAGGCGGCAACAACATTCTGCCAGGTTGTACGCCCGCCGCGTGAACGCGGCACCACATGGTCGAAGGTCAGGTCGGCCGCCGCGTGCGGCGTGCCGCAATACTGGCAGGAAAATTTGTCGCGAAGAAACACGTTGAAGCGGGTAAAGGCCGGGTTGCGCATCTGCGGCACAAATTCCTTCAGCGCGATCACCGATGGCAGCTTCATCTCGAAGGATGGTGAACTGATCGAATCCTCATATTCGGACACGATGGTCACCCGGTCGAGACATACCGCCTTCACCGCGTCCTGCCAGCTCCAGAGTGATAGCGGAAAATAATTTAGCGGGCGAAAATCTGCGTTCAGGACAAGGGCTGGAGCAAAACTGCCTGCGTTCATCATGATCCTCGTATGGTTTCTCGGCACCCGCCACAAGCAAAACATGGTACGGGCGGAAAAACAAGGCCACACCACATCTTGGGTAGGGTCTTATCCTGCCGTCAAAATATTGCGGCACTATGACAGCGGTGAGGATTTCAGAGGATCGCCCGGAAGGGGGCTCCGCGCCGTCAGGCCGGCAGATGCCCGGCCAGGAAATCGATGGCGCTTGTCAGCGCGTCCGGGTCGATGCCGTGGCCAAGTCCGGTCCGGGTGACGCATTGCGCCGCGATGCCCTGCGTCGCCATCGCCTCGGCGGCGGCCTGCATCATGCTGTAGGGCACCACCTGGTCATCGGTGCCATGGATCAGCATCACCGCCGGCCTGCCATTGACGGCCGCGATCCCGTCGCTGTCCAGAAGCGCGCCGGAAAAGCTGACAAGGGCCGCGGGCCGGCTTGCCATGCGAAGCCCGCAATGAAGGCTCATCATGCCGCCCTGTGAAAATCCGGTCAGGGCGACAGCCTCCATGCCAAGCGAGAGCTCGTCTATGGCCGCCGCCACGGACTCCTCGATCATCTTGCCGGCCAGGGCCGGTCCGGCCGCGGTGTCGGCAAGGTCGAACCATTGGCGGCCCATCGGGTTCATCGAACAGGGCTCAGGCGCGTTGGGCACGAAGAAGGCCGCCCCCGGAAAGCGAAGCGACATAGGATAGGCCAGATCGGCGAGGTCCTGCGCATCGGCACCCCACCCATGCATGATGACGATCAGGCTGGACGGTGTGCCGCCGCGCGCCGGCGCGGTGTAAATCCCGGTCAATGGACCAAAGCTTTTCATCATCAGGGCCCTCCCCTCGGCATGTCGGCGGAACGAAACTGCGCAAAAACTACACCGATCGCCAGCGGCTGGTCTATATTGCGGGTGCGCCTGCGACACCGGCGCCAGGGCTGATGAGACGAGAGCAGGAATGGATGACGGATTGCAAGAGGGCGCGCCGACCGGCCCACCAGTGACACGCTTCGCGCCAAGCCCGACAGGGCGGCTGCATCTTGGCCATATCTTCTCGGCGCTGGTGGCGTCGCGGCTTGGCGAGGGCTATCTGCTGCGGATCGATGACATCGACCACACCCGCTGCCGCCCGGCCTTCACCGATCAGCTGATGGATGATCTGGGTTTTCTCGGACTTGCCTGGCGGGGCAACCCCACATTCCAGAGCCAGCGGCTGCCACAGTATGCGGCGGCGCTGGACCGGCTTCGCGAGATGGAGCTTGTCTATCCCTGCTACCTGACAAGGGCCGAGCTTGCCGAGGTGCTGTCCGCCCCACACGGTGCGCCGCACCCGGCCCCGACAGCCACCGATAATGCCCTTCCCGCAGGCGAGGCAGCGCGGCGGGCCGATTCCGGGGTGGAGCCCGCCTGGCGGCTTCGCACCGCGCGCGCCATGGATATGGCAGGTGATATTGGCTGGACCGACCTTCGCCGCGGCAAGGTCCAGCCCGTCACCATGGCGGCGCATGGCGATGTGGTTGTCGCCAGACGGGATATCGGCACCTCCTACCACCTGTCGGTTGTGATCGACGACATGATGGACGGGGTGACACTTGTCACTCGCGGCGCCGACCTCGAGGACAGCACGCATGTGCACCGGCTTCTTCAGGCGGTGCTCGGCATCGCCGCGCCGGCCTATTATCATCACGACCTTGTGCGCGACGCCGCCGGCAAGCGGCTGGCGAAGCGTCACGACGCCTTCAGCGTTGCCGAAATGCGCCGGAACGGCCAGGCCGCGACGGATATTTTGTCCCAATTGCCCAGCTTTGCCGATTTTGCAAAAATCAGGCAGGATTATTACGGTTTTAATAACTGATTTGCTTCGATTTTTACTGATTTAACCGGGTTTTCGGCATTTTCCACCAAAAGCGGGGAACAAGGGGTTGACGGCGATTCAATTGGGGCGCATACAGCGCGTGCACGGCTCTTGCTGTGCGTTTCCTCCCTAAACTCGGCCGTGAGACTTCTCACGGCCTTTTTTTTGGCGTTTGCGCCCCCTTGGATCGGGATGGCCGCACGCCGTCGACCTGCGACGTGTCGTTCCTTGCCAATGAAGCGGCCCGGGGCGTAGCATCACACTTCAAGATCAAACGGGGAAGGACGGGCGTCATGTCGCCTCTCAATGACAACAGGGCAACCAGAACGCCGGCTCCGCTGGTTGATCCCTACGGCCGGACCGTCGATTATCTTCGGGTATCGGTCACGGATCGCTGCGATTTTCGCTGCGTCTACTGCATGGCCGAGGAAATGACCTTCCTTCCCAAGAAGGACCTTCTGACACTTGAAGAGCTGGAAACGCTGTGCCGTCGCTTCATGGCGGCCGGCGTTCGCAAGATCAGGCTGACTGGCGGCGAGCCGCTGGTGCGGCGCAACATCATGCAGCTGATCCGCAAAATCGGTGCCGAGGTGAAATCAGGCCTGCTGGAAGAGCTGACCATCACCACCAATGGAAGCCAGCTTGGCAAGATGGCGGGCGAACTGTTCGACGCCGGTGTGCGGCGGGTCAATATCTCGCTCGACACGCTTGATCCGGACCGGTTCCGCGCGATCACCCGCTGGGGCGACCTGGCCAAGGTCATGGCCGGGCTTGAGGCGGCGCGCGAGGCGGGGCTCGGTGTGAAGATCAATGCCGTGGCGCTGAAGGGCGGCAATGAAGACGAGCTTGGCGACATGCTGGCCTGGTGCGGCGAGCAGGGCTTCGACATGACCATCATCGAAGTGATGCCGATGGGTGATATCGGCACGGAGAACAGGCTGGACCAGTATCTGCCCCTCTCCCGGGTTCGCGCCGGACTTGCCAGGCGCTTCACCCTGACGGACATCCCGTTTCGCACAGGCGGGCCGGCGCGCTATGTCGAGGTCGGCGAGACCGGACGCAAGCTCGGCTTCATCACGCCGCTGACCCATAATTTCTGCGAAAGCTGCAACCGTGTTCGCGTCACCTGCACCGGCCAGCTCTATATGTGCCTTGGACAGGATGACAATGCCGATCTTCGCAAGGCGCTTCGCGAAGGCGGCGAGGCGGCGCTTGACGCCGCCGTGGCCGAAGCCATCACCCGCAAGCCGAAAGGCCATGATTTCATCATCGACAGGCGGCAGAGCGGCCCGGCGGTAAGACGTCATATGAACGTCACAGGCGGCTAGGGCCGGTCAGGCGGCCGGCTGGTAGTCGCGGCGAATGACCAGACCAAGCCAGGCAAGCGAAACAGCGACAAGCGCCAACGGGCCAAGGGCGGCAAGCGACAGTGCTTCCCAGCCAAGCTGGCTGTGAATGGCCCCGGCGGACAGAGACGCCGCCGCCACCGTCGTCATCACCATCAGATCGGCAAAGCCCTGGACGCGGCCGCGTTCCTCGGGCTCGGCGACCCGCGCGACAAGCGAGGTGCCGCCGACAAACAGGAAATTCCAGCCAAGGCCGGCAGAGACAAGCGCCAGCCAGTAGGGCCAGAACCCGACGGCGCCGACGGCAAGCGCGATGCTGATGATGTAAAAGGTGACCCCGGCCCACAGGATCCGGAAGGCGCCGAACCTGCCGATCAGCGATCCGGTAAAAAAGGACGGCAGGAACATCGCCACCACATGCCACTGGATGATGGTCGCATTGGCAGATGTGCCAAGCCTGGCGACATTGACCACCTGAAGCGGGGTGGCCGTCATCAGATAGCTCATCAGCGCATAGCCGATCGCGCAGCAGAGCACGCCGACGATATAGACAGGCATGCGCAGGAACACACCGATGGGTCGCCCGCCGGATGCGGTCCGTTCCGGACGTTTGATCTTCAGGCCTGCAAGCACAAGCAGCGAGCCGAGCTGCACCACAGCGACGGTGAAGAAACAGCCGGCATAGATGGCATCGGGAATGATCCCGACCGTGCGGCGGGCAATTTCCGGCCCGATGATGGCGGCGAACAGGCCGCCTGCCAGAACATAGGAGATCGCCTTTGGCCGCAGGTCGGACGGCACTTCATCCGCCGCGGCATAGCGGTAATAGCCGGCAATGCCAAGGGCGACACCAAGCGCCATCCCCCCAAGGCAGAACATCACGAAATTCTCCAGAAGCACCGCCAGGCCAAGCATCGTAGTCGCGCCGCTGCTGATCAGAACCCCGCCGACCATGACCGGCCGCCTGCCAAAACGCGCCATCAGAAGCGAGGCCGGCAGCGTTGTCATCATCGATGTCAGGAACTGCAGGGACAGTGGCAGGGTCGCCAGCCAGGCCATCGGGGCCAAAAGCACCCCGACAAGCGCCGTGTTGATGATGTTCACATTCATCGTCGTCATCGACAGCGCCTGGGCGACGGCGAGGCGGGCGACGGTTTGTTTTTGGGAAACAGAGAACATCAGACAGCTTGCGACGTGAAAAAAGGGAGCACCTGCAACGCCTGACGCTCAAACGGCCGAATTGGGCATTCGGCGGTCAGGTCTTGCCTGCCTGCAGTTTACGGCCGAACAGTTCCAGCCGGTGATCGACCAGCTCATAGCCCATTTCACGGGCAATCTGTTCTTTCAGGGCTTCCAGTTCGGCGTGATAGAATTCGATCACCTCTCCGGTCTCGACATCGACCAGGTGTTCATGATGCTGGCCTGACTCCTCGTAGCGCGCGCGTCCATCGCCAAATTCCAGCCTGTCGATAACGCCTGCCTCTTCCAGAAGTTTGACCGTGCGATAGACAGTGGCGATGGAGATGGTGCTGTCCTCGTCAACAGCGCGGCGATACAGCTCGTCGACATCGGGGTGGTCCTCGGAATCACCAATGACGCCAACAATCACCTGGCGCTGGCTTGTCATTCGAATACCCTTCTTCAGGCATTTTTCCAATAATCGGTTGGACATGGCGGTTCCGAAGGTCTGCTGGGACGGGCCCGGCGGGTTAGACATATTCAGCTGTGCATCTTGCCCTGATCAGGTGCCGACTGCAACCTCGCCCTTGGCCCGCAGCCTGTGATTGACCGCATGACAGAGCGGCGTGCAGGATGCAGGCATGGAACGGTCACTGACGCGCGACGGAAGGCATGCTATAGGGGCGGCACAAATGTGTGCCGGCATGCTCATTATCCCGTTCCTTGATGTGTTCGCCAAACTTCTCGGCGCGAGCCATGGCCCGTTCGAGATCACCTTCTGGCGATTCTTCATGCAGACAGCCCTGATGCTGCCCTTTGTCGTCTGGCTCGGCCTGTGGCGGATTCCGCCCGGCACACTGGCGATGCAGGCCTCGCGCGGGCTGCTTCTTGCGGCGGCGACGGTGTTCTTCTTTGCCGCGCTGCAGCATCTTCCCATGGCCGAGGCCATCGCCATCTTCTTCGCGCAGCCGCTGATCCTGACGGTGTTGTCCGCCGTCATGCTTGGCGAACGCCTGCGATTCCGGCGTATTGGCGCCATTCTGGCCGGGTTGGCGGGCACCCTTGTGATTCTGCAGCCAAGCGTGGTCGCCTTTGGTCTTCCAGCGCTTCTGCCGCTTGGGTCTGCCGTGGCGATGGCGCTTTACATGGTGCTGACACGCAAGCTGTCGTCGGATGTGCATCCCTATCAGATGCAGTTCATCGGCGGTATCGCCTCGATGCTTGTTCTTGCCACTCTGGTGCTTGTCGGCGGCATGTTCTCGCTGCCGGGCGCCGGATTTGCCGCGCTCAGCCCGCAGCAGGTCAGCTGGGTCATCGGCATGGGGCTGGCGGCAACCCTTGGCCATGCCTTCATTGTCTGGGCGGCGGGAAACGCGCCGGCCAATTTGCTGGCGCCTTTTCAGTATGTCGAAATCATCGGTGCCGCCGCGCTCGGCTATCTCGTCTTTGGCGATGTGCCGGCATCCAGCACGTTTCTGGGTGTCGGAATTATCGTGGCGAGCGGGATGTATCTTCTGCATCGGGAACGCCAGCTGGACCAGCGCCGCCACGCAGCGGTCAGTCCCCGCGGGACTGCCGATAGAACCGAATGACGGCCACCGGGATCGCCCCGGCATAGATGACGGCAATGACAAGATAAGTTATCCAGGGCTGCATGAAGGCACCGGCGATCAGCAGCGAAACGCCTGCCAGTACCGGCAGAACGGCGTTGACCGGCAGTTTCACGCGCTTGCCGGCAAAGGTCGGGATGGCCGACACCGCCATCATCCCAATCAGCACGAGCCAGCCACAGACATAGCTTGCCTCGCGCGCCCAGGCGATGCCGAATTCAAGATCGACCGCAATCGGCACCAACACGAGAAAGGCCGCAGCCGGCGCCGGCACGCCAGTGAAGTAGTCCTTTGTCGTCTCCGGTGGATCGCGAAGCTCGGAATCGAACCTGGCAAGGCGCAGCGCAATGGACACGGTGTAGAACATCGTCGCCCACCAGGCCAGATTGCCAGAATCCTGAAGCGCCCAAAGATACAGGCAGAGCGCAGGCACCACCCCGAACACGACCATGTCACACAGGCTGTCCAGCGCCGCCCCGAAGGCAGAACTTGTCTTCAGCCGCCGCGCCGCCCTCCCGTCAAGCGCGTCGAACACCGCCGCCAGCACAATCAGGCCGATGGTGGCGGCCCAGCGGCCATCCAGCGCAAAGCGCAAGGCCGTCAGTCCGGAGATCAGCCCGGCAACGGTCAGCATGTTCGGCAGCAGCCAGAACAGCGATACGGAACGGAACCGGCGCTGGCCTTTCGGAGCGGGTGTCATCAGGCCTGCCTCGCCTCGGTGGGCTCGCCCGCCTTGCCCGCCAGATCGGCGATCACGGTCTCGCCGGCAACAGTCCGCTGGCCTGCCATCACCAGAACCGGCGTGTCCGCCGGAATCCAGAGATCGACACGGCTGCCAAACCGGATGATCCCGAATTGCTGGCCAATGGCAAGTTCGTCGCCGACATCGGCCTCAAGCAGGATACGCCGTGCCACAAGACCCGCAATCTGCACGAGTCCCACCGGCTGGCCAGCTGGTGTCTCCATCACCAGATTCTGCCGTTCATTCTCGTCGGCGGCCTTGTCGAGGCTGGCATTGAAGAAGGACCCGGCATGGTAATTGGCGGCCACGACCCGGCCTGCGACCGGCGCGCGATTCACATGCACGTCGAACACATTCATGAAGATGGCGATGCGCCGCCATTCACCTTCGGGAAGATCGAGTTCCGCCGGCACCGGCGCGACGCCGGTTGACAGCACCCGGCCATCGGCAGGGGCAACGACATAGCGATCGGTGACCGGGGTGGTCCGCACCGGATTGCGAAAGAAATAGACGCACCACAGGCTGAGAAGCGTTCCCGGCAGCACAAATGGCGACCAGAAGGTGCTGACAAGGACACTGACCACCACAAAGATGAAAATGAACGGCCAGCCAGCCGGATGGATGGGAACGAGAACTTCTTCGGTTATCGCCTTGTAGATGTTCATCGGCGTGCCCTTGACGCTGCCTTTGTCGAAAGAGGCCACAACCTAATGGCAGGACACGGAAAAATCACGCGAAATGCGATTCCGGGCGTCAGACCGTGCTGAAAGGCCGTTAGAGATCACCGATTTCGGCTGTGGTCAGGCCGCGTTTCCGAAGCTCACCAAGCTTTCTGGCGATGGCATCCCGCTGCAGCGCGCGCGGCGCGTCAAGTCCGGGAACATCAACCTCGATCACCGGCTTGCCATAAACGGGCGCATCCGGAAGCGCCTCGGGCCGCGCCGGATGAGCGCTGCGGCCGTTGCCAGCACCATAGCCATGGCCATGGCCATTCCCATTCACGGTGTCCGCCGGCATGCTGTCCGGGCCGATGGTACGATCAGGGGTGTCGGCGGGCAGTTCCTGGCCGATTTCTGCCGCCAGATCGGCGGCAAGACCAGCCACCAGCGCGTCATCATGGGCGCGGTCCGTGGCAGCAGGCGTGTCACTGCCGGTGTCAAATCCTGCACCAGCGACCGCGGCGGCCAGCGAATCATCAGGCTGGCCGGATCCGGGGGTCACCCCGTCTATCAGCCTCTCGATCGATGCCTCATTTGTCTTCAGGACATGCGCGGATGCGACAGACCCGGAACCTGGTATCTCCGCCAGGGTTGCGCCGGAATCCGCCGCAAAGACAGGTTCCTGAAGCACCGGTGACACCGGCACGGGAACACTGACCGGATAAAGGGCAAGCTGCTTGCGCTTTGGCGGCTGCACAGGCTGGTCAGCCGGCTGTCCAGTAATCAGCATCAGGAATTCGGATACGAGCTGTCCCTGCCATCCGCAGGCCTCGATCTCCCAGGGACGCAGGTTCCAGGCGATCTCATCCATGACCACAGGCTTGCCGCCCATCCAGCGGGCCGTGTGAACCAGAACCTTCCGGCGCCCAATTTTCTTCTTCTTCTGGGTGATCTGAAGCCGGCCGTTCACCGCCTGCGAGATATGCAGCAGTTCATGCGCCACGAACTCTGCCGCATCACGAAGCCCGGCGGCGGTGGACACGGTCATTTCGAACAATTTCGACGGACGCGTGCCAAGGCCGGCCTTTTGCGGGCCAAGCATGCGGCGCGTGACCGGCGCACGGACAGCCTCGCGCGTGACATCGATAATGACCGACAGCGACCGGCGCTGGCGCTTGGTGAACAAGCGGTTAGCCATATAGTTCGCCATCAGCGTCAGGATTTCGCCTTCGCCCGGAATCGCATCAATGGAATTTACTTCGATCATCGACTTCTGATCTCTGTTTCACCCCTGTTTTGCCGTGAATTAACTAAAAATTAACACTTAAAATTCAGGCCTGTGAAACAGCGCATGATCCGGCTTCTGTTTGCCGGGCCGAATGGCAGGCCAGCCGGTTGACGCTGCGCCACTCAGTTGTCAGCTATAGGGGAAGCGGGATTTCACCGCCACGTCCCTGAAGAGAGGAACAGGACAGATGGACAATATGTTTGAAACAGGACTTGCCAAGCGCAAGGCCACACTTGGCGCTGAATATGTCGATGGTGTCTTTGAAAATGCCGACGAGTTTTCACGCCCGTTCCAGGAGGCGATGACAGCCTGGTGCTGGGGCTTTGGGTGGGGAGACGAAGCCATCGATGCCAAGACACGGTCTATGATGAACCTCGCCATGATCGGGGCGCTTGGCAAGATGCACGAATGGGAACTTCACTGCCGCGGCGCCATCGTAAATGGTGTCACCAAGGAAGAGCTTCGCGCCATTGTTCATGTCATCGGCATCTATTGTGGCGTGCCGCAGGCGATGGAATGTCTTCGCTCGGCAAGGAAAGTACTTGCCGAAGAGGGGCTTTGAGGGGACATTCAGGCCACAGGCATGACGATTCCCGAAGGTGCCGAAACGCCATTTCCGGAACATCCCCGGCCGATTTTGCGCTTTGTGGCCTTATTGTTGGTCAATACGGCGCAAAAGCGGTCCTAAGCCGCGCTGTGGATACAAAAGACGACTTAGAACTGGACAACCGCCACGATTTAGGCGATTTTCTCTTGGTTTAACTGTACCGGATACCGTACTGATGTTTATAGTCATCATGATGATGGCTCCATCTACGGAGATGGGCCGGAAGAGCTTATGATTGTTAGGGGGTCATGAGTAATGCGCCGACTTTGGACCTATTTTTTCGTCGGATCGATTCTGACCGCAGGTAGCGCCGCCCTCGCTGGCGGGCTTCCCGCGAGCGACAGCGATACTTCAGCGTCTGCCGGATCGACCGCGCAAGCCACAACAGCCGCGGCGTCCACCGCGGCCACAACAACCGCGTCATCAGCATCCACAACCGACAGCGGCAGCAATGCCGGCACATCATCTGCAAGCACAGCCGCCGCAACCGAGACAGCTTCGGCAGCCTCTGCGTCGGCAGGCGATGAAGGTGTCGAGACTGGCGGCTTTGTCGCCATCGAGGATGATCCGCTGATCATTGATGCCTCGTCCGTCGTCGATGGAGACGGCGTCGGCAGCATGCAGGTACAGTGGCAGATTTCCGAGGACGGTACCGTATGGTCGAACCTGTCCGGTGAGATTCGCCAGTCCTTCACCCCGCGCGAGCGCCATGTTGGCCGCATGCTGCGGGTGCAGCTGTCCTATGTTGACGGCCAGGGCAATCTCGAGACGATCCTCAGCCCCGCCTCGACCCCGGTACAGAATGTGAACGACAAGCCAAACGGCGCACCACAGCTTGTTGGCGCCGCCCGCGAGGAAGATGCTCTGGTGGTCGATACCAGCATGATCTCCGACGATGACGGGCTCGGCAATTTCTCGATCATCTGGCAGCGTTCCAGCACCAAGACCGACTGGCAGGCCTTCCCCGAGACCAATGGCGAGGTGCTGCAGCTCTCGCAGCGTCATGTCGGCTATTCCTACCGCGCCGTCGTGTCCTATAACGACGGACACGGCACCAGGGAACTGCTGGTCACCAGCCCGTCGGAAACAGTCCAGAATGTGGATGATCCGGTGCAGGGCGAAGTGCTGATCACGGGAGAGGCGCTTGAGGGCCAGACCATTCTTGTCAGCACATCCGGCGTGTCCGACGAGGACGGCATTGCCAGCATGTCTGTTGGCTGGGAGGCCTCGACCGACGGCCGCAACTGGCGCGCCATCGAAACAGCCGGCGCCACCCAGCTTGCCCTCTCGCAGCTTCTGGTCAACAAGCAGATCCGCGCCCGTGTCGCGGTTGTTGACACCTTTGGCGTGGAGACGGTGATTTTCAGCCAGGCGACCAACACGGTCCAGAATGTTAACAACAAGCCGGCCGGCACCATCTTTGTCCGCCGCGTCGGCGGCTAACAGACATAATGTGGTAACCTTTCCGCAGCCGAATCGAAACAAAAAGGCCCCGTTCGGGGCCTTTTTTCATGCGCTGGCGTTTTTTGTGAATCTCGACCCACTTTTTGCTTTGCAGCGAATCACTTTGCCGCCACACTGTATCTTGTATGGCACAGACGTTATTGCACCTAAGTGTTGATAGCCTGCGCGGAAGCGCCCTGGGTGTCTGTTTATCCCTGAATTCCGCCCCTGACAGCCCTACGTTCAATTCGAACCCAGAAGTCAATTCGACATCGTCATCTCTCGACATCGTCAATGGAGCCCAAGCATGCGACTGACCGACCGAGATCATCGGCCGGAATGCCACGTCATTCCGTTCCAACGTCCGGAAATCCAGACCGAGGAAGTGGCCGCCACCAGCATCGCCGCCGTTATCGCGGTGACCGTGCTGCACAGCGCGACCGAATCCCCCGAGGAGCGTCTTCTGGCCATCCTCGAGCAAAGTGGTGACGTTGAAGTTCTGGACGCGGAAGACGCCCTTGGTGACTATGATCCCGGGTTTTCCGAACTGGCCCCCGCTCCGGCCAACGACAACAGCTATCTCGCCACACTCTAGCGTCGGCCTGACCATCACAGCTGGCGGCCTACAGGCCGCCAAGCCTGCCTGCAAGCCAGATCCACAAGGGCATCGACAGCGCTGCCGTGACCGTCTGGATTGAGACGATCTCGGCCATCAGCGGGGCATCCCCGCCAAGTTCCACAGCCAGCGTGTAGGTCGAATTCGCGGTTGGCGCGGCCCCGACCGCCGCCAACACCGCCAGCGCCAACGGATCAAGCCCGAACAGATAGCCGCTTCCGACAAGCGCCAGCGGAAAAACCAGCATCTTCGCCGCGATGGCAAGGCCGAGCGGGGCGGCATGGCTTCGGATGGCGGAAAATTTCAGCGATGCCCCGATCAGCAGCAGAAGAAGCGGCAGGGCCCCTGCTCCGAGAAGCGCCGCCGACTGGGCGATGAAGGGCGGCAGCGGCAGCTCGAGCCAGTTCACCGCGACACCTGCCAGCATCGCGGCAAGAAGAGGATTACGGGCAATTTCGGCCAGAACCGCACGTTTCATATCGCGCCCGTCACCACGCCTTGTCAGGGTGAGAATGGCGAACACGGATACGATGTTCGAGATCGGCACCAGAAAGGCAATGGCGATGGCGGCCATCTGCGTCGCGGCGATGCCAAGACCGCCCTGGAGTATCGAGAGAACCAGAAACCCGTTATGCCTGAGCGCGCCCTGGATCAGCGAGCTTGTCGACGCCCCGCCAAGCCCGGCAAGCCTGCCGGAGACAAACCCGTAAGAAACAGCGACGATGCTTCCCACGAGAATGGCGGCGGTAAACGGGCCGAGAAAGGTGGCGCTGAGCTCCATTTTCGACATCAGATCGAAGAGCAGGCCCGGGAAGAGCACCCAGTAGCAGAGCGGCGACAACCCCTGCCACACTGCGTCCGGCAGGAATTGTTTCTGTTTCAGAAGATAGCCAAGAGCGACGATCGCCAGTGTCGCGGCGATCGCCGACAGCATCAGGTGATCCGGCCGTCAGTCGGCCGCATTGTCGTCTTTTGCGGTCAGCGCGCGAACACCCCGCCAGGCCAGCGGCATCAGACCGGCGGCCACGATCAGCTTCAGCGCGTCACCATAGAGGAACGGCAGAAAACCGGCGGCGACAGCCTTTTCAAAGCCGATGAAGCCGGACAGGTGCGTGACGCCGAACACGTAGATCAGGGCCGTGCCGACAATCATGGCAAGCGCCGTCGAAACCGGGCCGCGTCCCATGCCGCGCTCGGCAAGCAGGCCAAGAAGGAAGGCCGCCACAAGAAATCCGATAAGATATCCGCCCGTCGGCCCGGCAAGCGTTGCCCATCCGGCGCCGCCGCCGGCGAACACCGGAAGCCCCATGCCGCCCTCGACCAGATAGGCCAGAAGCGTCGCCGCGCCGAGGCGCGAGCCATAGGCCATTCCGATCATCAGCACAACCAGCGTCTGGCCGGTGACCGGCACCGGATAGAGCGGAATCTTGATCTGCGCGGAAATGGCAAGGAGCGCGCTGCCCGCAAGGACCAGCACAAGCTGCGCCAGCACCGACAGGGTCCGGTCGTCGGCGAAGCGCGGTGCCATGGCGGCATCGGCAAGGGTCGGGTAGCGGCGCTGCGAGGAAACAGGGCTGTTCATGTCGATCACGGTCTCGTTTCTGTTGACTGAACCCGGGCCGGCATGACTGCCTCACCGGTGCTCCGATCATAAAGCTCCGTGGCGCAAAAACAAGCCAAACGCCCGATGGCCGGAAACACGCACGCAGATGAAGAAGTGTCGCAAAGGCATGGCCAGCACCGAACAGTGGTGCTAGAACGACGCCGTCACTTCATCGACCAAGCGCCGTGCCAGCTGACGGCCAGCGCGGGTCTTGTCAGAGGATCCATTATGGACAGGTTTTTTGGACTTTCAGAGGCTGGCACCAGCGTTCGCCGCGAGATGCTGGCCGGCCTCAGCACATTCCTGACGATGTCCTTCATCGTCGCCGTCAACCCGATGTTCCTTCAGGATGCGGGAATACCCTTTGCCGCCGGCTTTGTCGCCACCGTGCTGGCCACCGCGTTTGGCACGGCGATCATGGGGCTGTGGGCGAAATGGCCGGTGGCGGTCGCCCCGGGCATGGGGCTGAACGCCTATTTCGCCTATGGGCTGGTCCTTGGCCAGCAATTCAGCTGGCAACAGGCGCTGACGGCCGTGTTCATCGCGTCGGTGCTGTTCCTGCTGTTTTCCCTGTCGCGGCTTCGCGGCTGGCTGATCGGCGCGATCCCGGCCTCGCTTGGCGCGGGAATCACCACCGGAATCGGCCTGTTCCTGGCGATGATCGGCCTGCAGGCCATGGGGCTGGTTGTCGATGACCCCGACACGCTGCTGCGGCTTGGCACGGTCAATTCGCCGGAATTGCTGCTGGCCCTTGCCGGGCTGCTGGTGATGGCCGCGCTCGCGGCGCGTGGCATCCGCGGCGGCATCCTGATCACCATCCTCGGCCTCAGCGTGATCGGCTGGGGGACCGGCCTTGCCGAATTCGGCGGCATCGCCTCGGCGCCGCCGGTTGCCAGCGCGGCCTTCTCGCTCGATTTCTCGATGGTGACAAGCTTTGCCTTCCTGTCGGTTGTCTTTGTGCTATTCTTCCTCGATTTCTTCGACACCACCGGCACGCTGACCGGCATCGCCGACATCGCCGGCAAGCGCCGCGCCGACGGCAGCATTGAAAATCTGGACAGGGCCGTTCTGGCCGACACCGGCGCGTCGGTGGCCGGCAGCCTTCTCGGCACCTCCAGCATGACCACCTATCTCGAAAGCGCCACCGGCATCCGCGCTGGCGGACGCACCGGGCTGACGGCGTTGACCGTTGCCGTGCTGTTCCTGCTGTGCCTGTTCTTCCAGCCGCTTTTCGCCTCGATCCCGGCCTTCGCTACCGCCCCGGCGCTGGTATTTGTTGCCGCCGGTTTCCTGTCGCCACTTGCAAAGATCGACTGGGATGACATCGCCACCGGCGTGCCGGTGATGCTGATGGCCATGATCATGCCGCTGACCTTTTCGATCGCGGCGGGAATCGCCATCGGCTTTCTGGCCTATGTGGTGATCTGCGCGCTGTCCGGACGGTCGGGCGAGCTGAATGCCGGCACGATCGTGATCACCGGCTTCGGTGTCCTGTGGCTGGCAACGCCGCTGCTTGGCGGCTAGGACGACATCACCGCCTCGATCAGCGCGCCGGTGGCGGAGCGCGGCATCAGAACCGCGTAGCCATCGCCGGCACCGGCACCGATGGCCACCTTGTCGCCGGTCGCGCGGTTCGAGGTGCCGACCATCTCGCCTGCGGCCATCTCCAGACCGTCAAGCTGCCAGTGCAGGCCTGTCGAGTCCCGAAATCGCTGACGCCCGAGCGGCCAGACGGACACCCGCTGGCCGGCCTCGGTGGCAAAGCGGATATCGCCGCGAAGCCGCACCATCACATCACTGTCGCCAATCAGAATCACCGGACGGTCATGCGGCAAACCCATCAGCGCGTGAAGCGCCGACAGGGTGTGGTCAAGCCGCCCTTCCAGAAACCCCAGCCCGACGATCAGCGGAGCCTCGATACGCGCCAGGCATTTCTGGAAATCGGTGTCATCCTGGCCATCCAGCGGCATTCGCGGCAGGTCATCCGGCAAAGGCCCGGCGGAATCCATGTCGCCAATGACCAGCTCCGGCCGCCGGCCAATCTTCAGCAACGCATCCGCCCCGCCATCGGCCGCTATAAGAGGCCAGGTTTCAGAAAGAGACTCGAGGGCTGTTTTGATCTGTACCGGAGCTGCCCCGACAAGGACAACCGGACGGTCAGAGGTCAATATTTCGTCAAATGCGATCATCACGCCAAGAGGATACGCAAAAAAAAAGACGATGGTGCGAAAAAATATCTGCGAATGATTTGCAATTGCAGCTTAAATACGCTCATAATTCATCATATTTCACAGATAAAGCCAGAACGTAATTCATGGGCAGTACTCAAGTCAGGATGATTTATTGCGACAGCGTGGTAAAAGCCTCGCCCGTCGTGATGTGTCCGGCTGCCGAGCGCGCCACCCTCGATTTCCTGCGTACATCCTATCAGACATCCCGCACAAAGCCGCGGCATGACTTGTTTGCGGCCTGTGACCTGCTGACATGTGACCGGCATGCTGCGACGACGACTTATGCTGAAGCGATACTTCGCACTCTGCCACAGACGCTTGGCCGGCGGGCGATGATCCTGCGGCCGGGCGATGTTGTGGTCACTTTTG
>CAJWVJ010000026.1 GCA_913048595.1 uncultured Alphaproteobacteria bacterium
AAATGAGGTGGCGCGCGCCACCGGCTGCGGGAACAGCTTCATTGTCGCCGCAGTGATCACCCCGAGTGTGCCCTCCGACCCGACAAACAGGTGCCGAAGATCATATCCGGTATTGTCCTTGCGAAGTCCGCTCAGCAGGTTCAGCACGCGCCCGCCCATCAGCACGACCTCGACCCCCAGCGTCAGTTCGCGCGTGGTGCCGTAGCGCACGACATTCAGCCCGCCGGCATTGGTGCCGAGATTGCCGCCGATGGTGCAGCTTCCCTTGGCCGCCAGGTTCAGCGGAAAATAAAGACCCTGTTTTTCGGTCTCGTCATGAAGGGACTGGAGAACGCATCCGGCCTCGACCGTCATCGACATGTTGATGGCGTCGATCTCGCGTATCCGGTTCATTCGGCGAAGCGACAGCAGGATGCTCCTGCCCGACGCGTCCGGGGTCGCCCCGCCCATGAAGCCTGTATTGCCGCCCTGCGGCACGACCACGATGTCATGCGCGTCCGCCAGCGCCATGACCTGCGAGACCTGTTCGGTTGTCTCCGGCATGACAACGGCGATGGATCGGCCCTGATACTGCCCGTGCCAGTCGGTCAGGAAGGCGGCGGTGTCGCCGTCATCGGTCTTCACGCCGGCATCGCCAACGATGGCGCGAAGGGCGCTTGTCAGGTCTGTGGACACGAGTTCAGTCTCCGGCAGGTGGGTCATCAAAACAGACAGACCCGAAGCATATACGCCCGATCGCGCTGGCGGCAACAGGCCGGACGCCGCAGGCCGGCGGATGATGGTCATCGCGGGGCCGCCGCGCGGGTCAGCCGGTCATTGATCGCCTCGCCAAGGCCGGTCTGCGGGATCGGGGCGATGCCGATGAGGCTGGCGCCAGTGGCGTCTGCCGCGTGCAGCATGTCGAACAGGTTCGCCGCCGCTTCGACAAGCCCGCCGCCGGGGCTGAGGTTGAGGGCGAGGGTTCCCGATCCGCCAATCCCGCCGAAGCCGATCAGTTCCATGCCCGCCTCGGCGGCGGTGACATTCAGCCTGACAGCCGTCTGCGGCGCATAGTGGCTTGCCAGCATGCCGGGGCTTTCCGGAGCCTGCGGCGCGGCCCTCTGCGCCGCACCGGCAAGACGCAGGCCGGCGCCGGCCAGCGCGTCCGCAACCGCCTCGCGGGTGATGCCGCCGGGGCGCAGGATATGGGCGGCGTCGCCGGTGCAGTCGATCACCGTCGATTCCACCCCGCTGTCACATGGCCCGCCATCCAGCACCAGCGCCACCCGGCCGTCCAGCCCGGCGATGACATGTTCGGCCCGGGTCGGGCTGATCCGTCCCGAGGGGTTGGCGCTGGGCGCGGCGACCGGGCCGCCGAAAGCCTGCAGAAGCCGGCGCGCGGCGGCATGCGCAGGCACACGGATGGCGATCTTGTCGAGCCCGGCGCTTGTCAGACGCGCAACCGGACAATCCGCTGTGCGATAGAGGATCAGCGTCATCGGTCCGGGCCAGAAACAGGCGGCAAGGCATTCAGCCAGCGGCGTTGCCGAACCAAGCCTGAATGCCGCCTCTGTCGAGGCCACATGGCTGATCAGCGGGTTGAAGGACGGCCTGTCCTTCGCCGCGAAGATCGCCGCCACGGCATCCGCGTTGCAGGCATCGCCGCCAAGGCCGTAAACCGTCTCGGTGGGAAAGGCAACAAGGCGGCCCGCCGTCAGCATGTCCGCCGCACGTGCAAGCGCATCGCCGGTAATGGCGAGGCGGCTTGTCATGCAGGTTTCTGATCGAGACGGCATGGCGGCTCCGGCAATGGAATGACGCGGGTGTAGCCTAGCCGGCACCCTGTCTCCAAGCAATTTTGACGCGGGGCTGGATTGCCGCTTGGCCTTGGGCGGTCTACATCGCATCATCGGACCGGAGCAGAGTCGGGAGAATCAGGCATGTGCGGACGTTTCACCAGCACCGCATCGCCGGAAGAGTTGATGCGCAGGTTCGGCGTCACGGTGCTGGACAATCTTCAGCCACGATGGAATGTGGCGCCGTCACAATCCGCGCTGGTCATCACCCAGAGCGGCCTGCAACCCGAAGCGCATCTCGCCGCCTGGGGGCTGCCGCCGTCGGCCGAGGGACGAAGCTTCCTGATCAATGCCCGCATGGAAACCGCGACTGAAAAACCGACCTTCCGCGATGCCTTTGCCACGCGCCGCTGCCTTGTGGTGGCAAGTGGCTGGTATGAATGGTCGGCACCGAAACGGCCCTGGCATGTGCAGCTTGGCGATGGCGGGGTCATGGGCATGGGCGGCCTGCTGATGCGCCGCGGGAACGAGGACCGGTTTGTCATCATGACAAGCGCCGCGAATGGCGAGATGAC
Source organism: uncultured Alphaproteobacteria bacterium (assembly GCA_913048595.1). Classification (GTDB taxonomy): domain Bacteria; phylum Pseudomonadota; class Alphaproteobacteria; order Puniceispirillales; family Puniceispirillaceae; genus UBA8309. The sequence goes on from CAJWVJ010000026.1 coordinate 2,351, forward strand.
ATCCATCCATCACCGGCAGCCGCTTGTGCTGCCGCCAGACAGCTGGCAGCGCTGGCTCACTGGGACCGCCGGTGACGCCGCCGCATTGTGCGTCGCGGCACCGGCGAGCTGGTTCAACTGGTACCGTGTCGGACCGGCGGTGGGCCGGGTGGCCGAGGACCATCCCGGGCTTGTCACGCCGCTCGACGACGCGGCGCTGGCGGCGGAGGCAGCAGGTGGTCCAACTGGCGGCCAGGCCGGCAATGCCGCGCGCAAGGCGGCCGAAACCGGGCAGGGGGACTTGTTCGGCTAGACAGGCCGGAAGCCGGATCAGATATCGGCGACGGTGACCTTGCGCACCTCGACAGCATAGAGATGCCACAGCACAAGCGCCCCCGCCCCGCGATAGGGACGCCAGCTCTCGCCAAGCCGTTCCATCTCCTCGGCCGATGGCCGTGCCTTGAGCGATTTCAGAATACGCATGGCTTCCTGCAGCGCCACATCCTTGACCGGCCAGGCATCCATGTCGGCAAGCGCGAACAGCCTGAAATTGTCAGCTGTCCAGGCCCCGACACCGCGAATGGCGACAAGCCGCTTCTGAACATCCTCGCCGCTCATTTCAGAAAGTGCCGCGATATCGAGCCTGCCGCTGGTGATCTCATCGGCGATTCCGATGAGATATTCCGCCTTCCTGCGGGACAGGCCGGCCGCCATCATCTGCGCGATGCCGGCGCTGGCGACATGCTGCATTTCAGTGACGTTCCGCGCCGCCATTTTCTGCCAGATGGCGCTTGCCGCGGCGCGCGACACCTGCTGGCCGACGATGGCACGGGCCAGGGTTTCGAATCCGGCGGGAAGCGATCTGTCGGGGGGCGGGCCATATCTGGAGAGCGCGCGGGCTATATCCGGATCGCGCGCACCAAGCGCGTCCAGTGCGCCGCCTTCGCCATGTCCGGCATCGACAAAGAGCCTGTGCTGCATATCCGTCATGCCGGCACGATAACAAGCGTGAACGCAACTGTGAATCCTGTTATCAAAAACGGGTCGGCCGGATGTGCAGAACGGGAACCGCATCATGACAGACCAACCGAAGGCCGCTCCCGCGGACACCGAACGCCTCTTCGTCTGGGACCTGCCGATACGACTGTTCCATTGGGGGCTGGTGATCGCCGTCATGACCAGCGTGGTGACGGTGAATATGGGCCGGATGGACATTCACGAGCGGTCCGGCCTGACAATTCTGGCCCTTGTGATCTTCCGGGTGATCTGGGGCTTCGCCGGCGGGCATCACGCGCGATTTGGCAATTTTCTGCGCTCGCCGGCCGCCATTCTGCGCTGGATGCGTACGCCGCGCCGGGACGGTGCGCCGCGCGAAGCCGGGCACAGCCCGATTGCCGCGCTGTCGGTTCTGGCGCTTCTCGGCATCACCGGATATCTGTCGACCACCGGGCTGTTCGCAACGGACGGCATCCTGTTCGACGGGCCTCTGGCGCATCTGTCGCCGGTGTCACCCTATCTGATGGCGAAAATCCATCAATTCGGCAAGCCGGTGCTGATCCTTCTGGTGGTCGCGCATCTGGTTGCCATTCTTGTCTATAAATTCGTCAAACGGACCGGTCTGACCCGCGCGATGGTGACAGGGCGCGCCACCGAGGCCCCTGGCCGGATCGAAGGTGCGGAGGGCGGGATCACCCGCACCCGGCTGATGGTCGGCCTTGCGCTGATGGCCGGGCTGCAGCTTGCGGCGCATGCGCTGCCGCTTCTCCGTCCGGCCTGGTAGGCCTACCAGCTCTTGAATTTCTGATGACAGGCCTTGCAGGTCGCGCCAAGCGCCTTCAGCGCGTCGCCAGTCGACGCGGAGTCCTTCTTGGCGGCCACGGTGATCAGGTCCTGGGCGGCGTTGTAATGCGCTTCCGCCGCATCCTTGAAGCCGGCGAAATCGGTCCAGATCTCGGCGCGTGCGCTGGTGCCGGCACCGCTTCCCTCTGGGAAATAGTCAGGCATGGCCTCGGCCCAGGCGGCGATTTTAGCCGCTTCGGTGGTGATGGTGTCGAAATCATCGGCGCCTATGGCCGCGCCCATCATACGCATCGACAGGTTGCTGGCCTTGAAATTGGCCTTACGGTCCTCGACCACGCCGGCGGCGGCGGGAAGGGCGGCGGCCAGCAGGGCCATGGCGATGGAAGTGGCGAAAATCTTCGGGGAAGCCATTTCTGTTGGTGTCCTCATGGGGGCGTCGCAGCGGGGACGCGGCGACCGTTACCCAGTTTAGATAGGCATCCGCTAGCTGGAATAAAGAGCGGGGGTGTCATGCGGCAAATCTATGCTGGAAGGCGGCCAGCCTTGGTCCTAAGCTGCGGTTTCATGCAAAGTGAGAGTTTCCTTGTCTTTCAATCGATCCGCCCTCGGCATCCTGATGACGTTCCTGACCATTATGTTCGGGGTGGTCACCGGGCTGTGCGTGCGCTCGATCGGGGATTCCGCGCCGCTGGTCACGGTGTTGATGTACCGGTTTGTCGCCTCGGTGCCGCTGCTGTTCCTTCTTGCCCTGGCCTTTCGTGGCCGCCGGTTCCTGCAGATCAAAGCCAGACGGACGCTGGTCGTGCGGATCGCCTTTGGCTGCGTCGCGATGAGCCTGTGGTTCACCTCGCTCCGGCTACTGCCGCTCGGCCAGGCGACGGCCTTGTTCCAGAGTTCGGTGATTTTCGTCACGATTTTCTCGCCGCTGATGCTTGGCGAGCGGATCGGCATCTACCGCTGGAGCGCGGTTGTCACCGGCATGTTCGGCATTGTGCTTCTGACCAACCCGTTCGATGGCGGTTTTTCGGCCAATGTCATTTTCGGCATTGGCGGGGCGATGGCCGGCGCGGCCCTGTCGATCCTTCTGCGCCGCCTCGGCAAGGCTGACAATCCGTTCAGCATTGCCCTGTGGTACAACGGCACGGGCGGGGTGCTGCTGACCATGCTGGTTCTTGCCGTCGGCGCGCCGATGGCCGTTCCCGATCCGACCGTGATGACAACGCTTGTGCTTCTCGGCGTCGTGGCCTCCGGCCTGCAGCTTGCCATTACAACCGCCTACAAGTTCACCGAGGCGGTGGTGGTGGCCTCGCTTCGCTATATGCAGATTCCGCTGGCGGCGCTGGTGGCCTATCTCGCGCTTGGCGAGACGGTGACGTTGTCCGAGGTGGTCGGCGGTATTGTGGTCATCGCAAGCTGCCTGTTCATCGTCTGGCGCGAGATGAAGCGCTCGCGCCGCGCGGACAGCCCGCCAGTGCCTGCCGAGCCGATGTCCTGACTGCGGGAGGAAGCTGTTGCCAATCCGGCCGGTGATCCGTACAAGGCGAACATCTCGCCGCCGGATGATGGCGGTGCCTGTTTCGCGAACCGGACTTCGGGATAGACTGCCATGCCAGCTACCATGCTCCGCCTGATGGGCGAATCCGACATCATCGACATTGACCCCTCGGTTCATGATGGTAGCGTTCATCCACGGCTGATGGGGCTTGATGCCGATGACAGGATCAATCTTCTCGGCCACTGGCTTGACCAGGACCGCGGCGACGACGTGGCTGCCGATCCGGACAATCTGTCGGCGATGATCGCTATCGGGGCCGAATTCCTTGCGGCGCAGGACGGCGTCGGTGGCTGGGGAAGCGATGTGAATTTCGTGGTTATGACCATCCTTCGCGAGAAATGGCCTGTCGGGTCAAAGGCGAAGTTCCAGGCGCGCGCCGACCACGTGGGGGCCGACCATACCTATCTTGCTGCGCTGTGCAGCCCGGCCCGCATTGAAGACCTTGCCGACGAGGCGGCGCTGAAACAGTCGGAGACGGCGCAGCTGATGATGGCCCTGCCGCGCTTCAGGCAGATGCGCAAATCCTTCGCCAACAGCAGCGCCGTGCAGACGCTGATCCGCCAGGGCCTGTAACGACATTCACTCGGCAAGCTGCGGCAGATCGGCGAAATGCGCCAGCGCCTCGGAATTGGCGAGCGCCTCGGTGTTCTTCACCTGCCGCCCGTGGATGACGTCGCGAACCGCAAGTTCGGTGATCTTGCCCGACCGCGTGCGCGGGATGTCGGGAACGGCGATGATATGGCGCGGGACATGGCGCGGCGTGGCGCCGCTTCGGATACGGGCCTTGATGTCGGCGACCAGATCGTCACCCAGCACCGCGCCTGCCGCCATGCGGACAAACAGGATGACCCGCACGTCATTGTCCCAGGTCTGACCGACGACAAGCGCCTCTTCGATTTCCTCGAAGGATTCCACCTGGCGGTAGATTTCCGCCGTACCGATCCGCACGCCCCCGGGGTTGAGGGTGGCGTCCGAGCGCCCATGGATGATGACGCCGCCACGATCGGTCAGGGTCGCCCAGTCACCATGCCGCCAGATGCCGTCGAAATGCTCGAAATAGGCGGCCCTGTATTTGGCGTTATCCGGGTCGTTCCAGAACTTGACCGGCATGGAGGGGAACGGTTTCAGGCAGCACAGCTCGCCCTGCCGGCCGCGGACGGGTCGGCCTTCATCATCCAGAACCTCTACCGCCATGCCAAGGCCGCGGGTCTGGATCTCGCCGGCATGTACCGGCTGTGTCGGCGTGCCAAGCACAAAGCAGGAAATCAGGTCCGTGCCGCCGGAAATCGAACAGAGCTGAAGCGACGGGCTGACCTCGTCATAGATGAATTCAAACGCCTCCGCCGACAGCGGTGATCCGGTCGACATCAGCACCCGCAGCGCCGAAAGATCGACATGCCGGCCGGGCAGATACCCGGCATTGCGCACCGCATCGACATATTTGGCCGAGACACCCATATGGGTCAGCCCTTCTTCCTCGGCCATCTGCCACAGCCGATGCGGGCCCGGGTGGAAGGGGTTGCCTTCATAGGTCACAATTGGTGTGCCGACCATCATCCCCGAGACCATCCAGTTCCACATCATCCAACCGCAGGTGGTGAAGAAGAACAGCCTGTCATATGGCCGCGCATCACTGTGAAGACGCAATTCCTTGGCATGCTGAAGCGTCACCCCGCCAACGCCGTGGACGATGCATTTCGGCGCGCCGGTGGTGCCGCTGGAATAGAGGATGTAGAGCGGATCGTTGAATCCGACCCGCACGAAATCCGCCAACGGCTCGGCCGCCTCCGCCTCGGCAAACAGGGCGGGGTTCGGCAGGCCCGACAGGTCCGGACCGTCATTCAGGAACGGGATGATCAGCGTGTGCGTGACCGACGGCATGCCCGCCGCCAGGTCGCAGACGACCTCCATCCTGTCGAACGGCTTGCCGCCATAGCTGTAGCCGTCACAGGCGATCAACAGTTTCGGCTCGATCTGGCTGAACCGGTCACTGGCACCGCCGATGCCGAAATCCGGCGAACAGCTGGAAAAAATACCGCCGACCGCCGAGGTGGCCAGCATGGCGATGACCGCTTCCGGAATGTTGGGTATATAGGCGGCAACCCGGTCACCCCTGCCGATGCCGACGGATTGCATCCAGCCGGCAAGGCGCATGACCCTGGCCTTCAGCGCGGCCCGTGTCAGGCGGTCGATCCGGCCATCTTCGCCATGCGCCGAAATGGCCAGCCTGTCATCGGCGCCAGCCAGCATGTTCTCGGCATAGCATAGGGTCGCGTCAGGAAAGAACCGCGCGCCCGGCATGGCCGTTTCATCTTCAATCAGCCTGTCGCCCTTGTCGCCGATCACCCCGTGCCAGTCCCAGAACAGGTTCCAGAAGGCGATATTCTCATCGACCGACCATTGCCACAGCGCCTGAAAATCCCCGTTCCAGTTCATGCCGGTCCGGTCGGCGACGAAGGCGGCGAAATCCGCGACAGGGGTGTCGGTGCATGCGCGCGTATCCGGTGTCCAGAGCAGCTTTCCGGCGGCGGAATAAGGGGTGTCGGTCATGGCGAATCAATCCGGTCCTGGGGCCTCGGGCGCGCGATATGAACCCTATCCGCCGGTGAAATCCAGCGCAACACCCGTGAATCTGACCCTTTGTATGATCCGTACGGGTGGTTCCGTGTTGGCTGGCAAATTATTCTCTTAACAATAAGTTAACGCGTGGTAACAACTCCGTGAACTGATGACGAGCCGCCATCTTCCAACGGAGCCAGCGATGCAAAGCCAGATCAGCGCCATCATGAATGACCTCGTGCAGAATCCGTCCGAGGCCATGCCCTGCCAGGTCCAGGCGATGTCGCAACGCCGCTGGCTGATCGAGGCCGATCCCGGTCCGGTCGTGCAGTTCGAGCTTCTTGATGATGGCCAGTCGGCCCTGATCTACGCGACCACGGCGCGCGATGGCAGCGGCCCGCTTCGGGCCTCGTTCATCACCATGTTGCTTCTCGAGGACACCATCGCCAACAGCTTCACCCCCTACGGTGTCTGTTCGGGCGATGCCACGGTCACGGTCTACAGGCGGGTGGCCCTTAGCAACGCGACAGCTGCTGGCATCTTCCGCCAGATGATGGAATTCTCGCAGATCGCCGCGGCGCAGCTGGCAAAGCGCGGCATCGGCCTTCCGGGCGTGATGCCGGCGGATGGTCACGACGCCGCCTGACAGCGGCAGGCCGCCGACCAACGGCGCACCATCCCTTGCATACGTCATCCGGGTGACTAGGTTAAAAGCGTGCCTTATCAACCTGAAAGCCCATCGCCATGCATGATTTCGACCTGATAGTGATAGGCGCCGGTTCCGGCGGCGTGCGCGCCTCGCGCATTTCCGCACGGCATGGTGCCCGCGTGGCCGTGATCGAGGAAAGCCGCCCGGGCGGTACCTGCGTGATTCGGGGATGCGTTCCGAAAAAGCTGCTGATGTATGGCTCCGCCTTTTCCGCCGATGCGGCGGATGCGGCCGGCTATGGATGGCGGGTCACGGTTGACGGCCATGACTGGCCGGCGCTGATTTCGGCAAAGGATTCCGAGCTGGACCGGCTGGAAGGGATCTACCGGTCGCTTCTTGGCAATGCCGGGGTGGAGCTGATCGAGGGGCGCGGCACCGTGACCGGCCCGCACAGCGTGTCCGTCAACGGCCGCGAGATCACCGCCGGTCATATTCTGATCGCCACCGGCGGCTGGCCGCAGATTCCCGATGTGCCGGGTCTGGCAGATCATGCCATCACCTCGAACGAGGCGCTTGACCTGCCGGACCGCCCTGACAGTGTCCTTGTCTATGGGGCAGGTTATATTGCCGTTGAATTCGCCAGTATTTTCAATGGCTTCGGAATTGAAACCCATCTTGTCTACCGGGGCGACCTGCCGCTTCGCGGATTCGATGAGGACATTCGCCTGCAAAGTGCCGAGGCGCTTGCCGGGCGTGGCATCATCCTCCATCCGGGCTGCACCCTAACCGAGGTGACGGCCGCCGGTGACCGCAGGATCGCCGCCCTCTGCAACGGCAGCAGGCTTGACGTGGCGCAGGTCATGGCCGCCACCGGGCGGGCGCCGAACACCGCAGGGCTGGGGCTTGAGGCGGCAGGCGTCGAACTGGGCCGGGGCGGCGAGATCATCGTTAATCCAGACTCGCGGACATCCGTTGCCTCCATCTATGCCGTTGGCGACGTGACCGACCGCATCGCCTTGACGCCGGTGGCCATCGCCGAGGGGCATGCCCTTGCCGACAGCCTGTTTGGCGGCCGCCCGCGGCAGGTGTCGCACCATAATGTCCCGTCGGCCGTCTTCACCCAACCGCCCATCGGCTCGGTCGGGATGACCGAGGCTCAGGCCGCTAAGGCCTTTGATAAAATCACTGTTTTCACCAGCAAATTCAATGCGATGAAAAACACGCTTTCGGGCCGGTCGGAAAAGACCTTCATGAAGCTGATTGTCGAGACCGCCACCGACAAGGTGGTGGGGGCGCACATGTTGGGGCCTGATGCCGGCGAGATCATGCAGGGCATTGGTGTGGCCGTCATCGCAGGTGCGACCAAGGCGGATTTCGATGCCACCATCGGTATTCATCCAACAGCGGCGGAAGAATTCGTGACCATGCGCACCCCGCGCGCATAGGGCGCGTCCGGCGGCTTGTCGCAGACCGCCAAAATGGTTGTAAAATCCGTGTTTTTCAGCATTATGTTCGACCTGTGAAGCGGTGCTGGTGCCGGCCCCGATTGGGTTGCGACGCCGTCTTGCAACGAGATATGAAGGAACACGTCCATGACCTGGCAGCCCAGCAGTTGGCGCGACCACCCGATCAGGCAGGTGCCTGACTATCCAGATGCCAAAAAGCTCGCCGGCGTCGAGGCGAAGCTGGCCGCGATGCCGCCGCTGGTTTTCGCCGGTGAGGCGCAGAGCCTGAAGCGCCAGCTTGGCGAGGTGGCGGAAGGCCGCGCCTTTCTTCTGCAGGGGGGCGACTGCGCCGAGAGCTTTGCCGAATTTTCGGCCGACAATATCCGCGATTCCTTCAAGGTTATTCTGCAGATGGCAGTGGTGCTGACCTTTGGCGCGTCACTGCCGATCGTGAAGGTCGGCCGTGTCGCCGGCCAGTATGCGAAGCCGCGCTCGTCGCCTGTCGAGGCGCTTGATGGCATTGAACTGCCAAGCTATCGCGGCGACATGATCAACGCCATGCCCTTTACGGAGAAGGACCGGGTGCCTGATCCGAAACGGCTTCTTCGTGTCTATGAACAGTCGGCGGCGACGCTCAACCTGTTGCGGGCCTTTGCGCAGGGCGGCCTTGCCGACCTGACCAAGGTCCACAGCTGGGTGACGAAATTCATCTCCGGCACGCCTGAGGCCGAACGGTTTCAGGAACTGGCCGGTCGCATTCAGGAAAGCCTGAATTTCATGCGGGCCTGCGGGATCACGCCGGAAACCGCGCGGCCGCTGGCCGAGACCGATTTCTACACCAGCCATGAAGCGCTTCTTCTGAATTACGAAGAATCGCTGACCCGTCGTGACACCATCACCGACGAAAAGGACTGGTACGCCACCTCGGCGCACATGATCTGGATCGGGGACCGCACCCGCCAGCCTGACGGCGCCCATATCGAATACATGCGCGGCATCGGCAACCCGATTGGCCTGAAATGCGGCCCAAGCCTCGATCCTGACGAACTTGTGCGGCTGATCGAGACGCTGAACCCGGACAACACCCCGGGGCGGCTGACACTGATCGCGCGCATGGGGGCCGACAAGGTGCGCGCCGGACTGCCGCCGCTTCTGAAAGCAGTGAAGGCGGCGGGCGCCAAGGTAGTCTGGTGCTGTGACCCGATGCACGGCAACACCATCAAGGCCAGCAGCGGCTACAAGACCCGCCGGGTCGGTGATGTGATGGCCGAGGTTCGCGGCTTCTTCGACGCGCATGACGAGATCGGCACCTATCCCGGCGGCGTGCATTTCGAGATGACCGGCCAGAATGTGACCGAATGTGTCGGCGGCGTCGTCGATGTGACCGAGGCCAGCCTTGGCGACCGGTATCACACCCATTGTGACCCGCGCCTCAACGGGGCACAGGCACTTGAACTGGCGTTTCTGATTGCCGACCTCCTGAAACAGAGGCGTGACAGCGATGTCAGCCTTCCGGAGGCTGTCTAGCCGTCCAGCGCGGAGCAGGGCGGATACCGTCCGCCTCCGCATCTGCCGTAACAGGGAAAGCCAGCATGTCACGATTTGACAGCACAGGGCCGTCGCCGGAAGACCAGCCAGGGCTGACCGACACCTATTTCCGGAACACCCGCCGCATCGTCCAGGCAAAGGGCGATTGTGAGGTTGAATATGCCGTCTTCATGCGCCGCCCGGTCACCTATGCCGGACATCTTGCCGTCGGCTGGCTGAAGGCAATGGCGGCGCATCGAGGTGTTTCCGTCGGGGTGACGGAGCCGCATGTCGAGGGTGCCTGGGTCGGTTCCGGCGAGGTGTTGTGCTTCATCCGTGGTCCGTTCAGTGCGCTTGTTGATCTTGAGACCATATTCCTGCAGCGTCTCGGCGCCGCATGTGTCGCCGCCTACAATGCCTACAACATGTGTGTCGAGCTGCCGAAGGTGGCATTCCTCGCCATGGATGCACGCCATTGTGCCGGTTCGGAGATGGCCGAGCTGATGGCCTATGGCGCGTCTGTCGGCTCGAAGAAAGCGAAGGCGAAGACAGGCGCCCTTGGCTTCATCGGATCGTCGACCGACGCCACAGCGCATTTCTTCGGCAAGGAAACCGGTGCCGGCACCATGCCCCATGCCCTTGTCGGCTATGCCGGCTCGACGCTTCGCGCCGCGCAGCTGTTTCATGAGACCGTGCCGGACGCGCCGCTGACGGTGCTGGTGGATTATTTCGGCCAGGAAATCACCGACTCGCTCGAGGTCGCAAGCCATTTCCCCGAGCTGGCGGCGGCTGGCCGGCTCGCCTTCCGTCTGGACACGCATGGCGGACGTTTCTGTGAAGGTCTCGACACGCCGCTGTCATACACCGTTCTCGACCGCCATGTTCCTTATGCCACACGTGGGTATCGCACCGATTCCGAGCTCAAGCACCTGATGGGAACCGGGGTCAGTGTCGCCGCCGTCTGGCATCTTCGCGAGATGCTGGACGCGAACGGCTTCGACAGGGTGCGGATCGTCGCCTCCAGCGGCTTCGGTCCTGACAAATGCCGTATGTTCTCTTTCGCGAAAGCACCTGTGGACGTGATCGGCACCGGCTCCTACCTGCCGCAGATCTGGTCGGAAACCTATGCCACCGCCGATATTATCTCCTATGATGGCCGACCGCGCGTGAAGTCCGGCCGCGAATTCCTTCTCCGCAAATGACCGGGACATCCATGTCTGTTGCCAGTTCCATTGCCATCGCCCAGCTGAACCCGCATCTGGGCAACATCACAGCTAATGTTGACCGCCTTCTCGAGGCGCGGCGCGGCGCTGCCGGCACCGGGGCCGACATCATCGTCACGCCCGAAATGTATCTGTCGGGCTATCCTTGCGACGATCTGGTGCTGCGAAGCGATTTCATGACCGATGTCGCGGCCGGGCTGCAGCGGCTGGCTGCCGCGACTTCCGATGGCGGCCCGGCGATTATCGTCGGTGCGCCGCATGTCGAGGATGGTGTCATCACCAATGCCGTTTTTGCCCTTGATGAGGGTGTCATTCAGGCCCGCCGCGACAAGGTCAATCTGCCGAATTACGGCGTTTTCGATGACAAGCGCAACTTCACCGCCGGCGCCATGCCGGGACCTGTGATGGTGCGCGGTATGCGGCTTGGCCTGCCGATCTGCGAGGATATCTGGACACCGGACGTTGTCGAATGTCTAGCCGAATCCGGGGCCCAGATGATCGTGTCGCTGAATGCCTCTCCCTTTGACCTGATGAAGTCCGACGCCCGCATGGCGCATGCCGTCAGCCGGGTTCATGAATCCGACCTGCCGCTTGTCTATGTGAATATGGTCGGCGGGCAGGACGAGCTTGTCTATGATGGCGGCTCTTTCGCGCTCAATGCCGACGGCAAGCTTGCCACCCATCTTCCCAGCTTTTCCGAAGTCACCTCGGTCATCCGGATCGGTGATGATTTCGGCGCGCCGTCCCTAACCGGTCAGGTCACCCCGCCGGACGAGGGGATGGGCGCGCTCTATCGTGGGCTGACGCTTGGCCTTCGTGACTATATCGACAAGAACGGCTTCCCGGGTGTCGTGCTTGGCCTGTCGGGCGGCATCGATTCCGCGATTGTGGCGGCCCTTGCCGTCGACGCGCTGGGGGCGGATCGCGTTCACGCGGTGATGATGCCGTCACCCTATACCAGCCAGGAAAGCCTGGATGACGCCGCCGATCTGGCGGGACGGCTCGGCATCCGGCTCGACGAGATTTCGATTGGTCCGGCGATGGCGGCCATGGACGGCATGATGTCTGAGCAGTTCGAGGGCACCTCTGCCGACATTGCCGAGGAGAACATCCAGTCGCGGCTTCGCGGGCTGATCCTGATGGGCATTTCCAACAAGCATGGCCCGCTGGTTCTGGCCACCGGCAACAAGTCCGAATATGCGGCCGGCTATTCCACCCTCTATGGTGACATGTGCGGTGGCTTCGCCCCGATCAAGGATGTCTGGAAGGTGCAGGTGTTCGATCTCTGCCGCTGGCGCAACGCCAACATGCCGCGCGGCGGGGCAGGGCCTGAAGGCGAGGTGATCCCGGTGCGGATCATCGAGAAACCGCCTTCGGCCGAGCTGCGCCCCGACCAGAAGGACACCGACTCGCTGCCGCCCTATGACCGGCTGGACGCCATCATGAAGGCGCTGTGCGAGGAGATGGTCGATATCCAGACGATCACCGCGCGCGGCTTTGACCATGATGAGGTGGCGCGGGCCAGCCAGCTGCTGTTTCGTGCCGAATACAAACGTTTTCAGGCGGCCCCGGGACCGAAGATGAACGCCCTTGCCTTTGGGCGCGAACGACGGCTTCCGCTTACTTCTGGCTTCAACCCGCTCAAGCCGTCAGGCCACTGAACCCGCCTGGAAAGGATCGCTGAATGACTGACGTGAAGGTGCGTTTCGCACCAAGCCCGACAGGCAATCTCCATGTTGGCAATCTGCGCACCGCGCTGGTGAACTATCTGTTCGCGCGCCACGCCGGTGGCCATTTCATGCTGAGGATCGACGATACGGACACCGAACGCTCGACCGCGGAATTTGAAACCTCGATCCGGGCCGATCTGCAATGGATGGGTATGTCCTGGGACAGCGAGGACAGGCAGTCGGCGCGTCTCGACCGGTATGATGCGGCGCTGAGGCAGCTTGCTAATGCCGGCCGCGCCTATCCTTGCTACGAGACTCCGGAAGAGCTTGCGCTCAAGCGCAAGGCCCAGCTGTCGGCAGGACGCCCGCCTGTCTATGACCGCGTCGCGCTGAAGCTGAGCGACGCGCAGAAAGCCGAATTCGAGGCGGCAGGCCGCCGCCCGCACTGGCGCTTCCGTCTGAATGATACCGACGTCAGCTGGACCGACATCGTGCGGGGCGATGTCAGCTACCATATGTCGAGCCTGTCCGACCCGGTGCTGATGCGTGAGGATGGCCGCGTCATCTACACCATGGCCTCGGTTGTCGACGATATCGACCATGGCATCACCCACATCATCCGTGGCGAGGATCATGTGACCAATTCCGCCGCGCAGATTCAGCTGTTCGAGGCGCTGGGCGCCACCGCGCCGACTATGGGCCATGTGGCGCTTCTGGCGGGAGCCGACGGCGAGGGGCTGTCCAAGCGCCTTGGCAGCCTGTCGATTGGTCAGCTTCGCGACGAAGGCATGGAAGCCGCCGCGCTCGCCAGCCTTCTGGCCCGCATCGGCACGGCTGACCCGGTGGTGCCGCTTGCCGAGATGCGGGACATTGTCGACGGCTTCGACCTGTCGCGCTTCGGCCGCGCCACGGCGAAATTCGACCCGGCCGAACTTTCACAGGTCAATGCCCGCATCGTTCAGCAGCTTGGCTTCGATGATGTTGGCGACCGGCTTGCCGGTCTTGGCGTCGCCGGCGGCGAGGCATTCTGGATAGCGGTTCGCGACAATCTCTCCACCGTGGCCGAGGCTGCGGAATGGTGGCAGGTCTGCACCGCCCCGACCGCACCGGTGATCGAGGCTGCCGCCGTGACGGACGCTGCCGCCGATCTGCTTCCTGACGAGGTGAGCGCCGAGATCTGGCAGGGCTGGACCAAGGCTGTTGCCGAGGCGACAGGCGCCAAGGGACGCGGGCTGTTCATGCCGCTTCGCCTGGCGCTGACCGGACGCCAGAAGGGGCCGGAGATCGCCCCGCTTCTGGCCTTCATCGGACGTGATCGAATTATGGCGCGCCTTCGTGGAGAGACCGCATGATCACTTTGCGCCTCCATAATACTCTGACCCGAAGCAAGGATGTCTTCACGCCGCTGGATGCGTCGCATGTGCGGGTCTATGCCTGCGGGCCGACGGTCTATGACCGGATTCATGTCGGCAATGCCCGCCCGATTGTGGTGTTTGATGTGCTGGTGCGGCTGCTGCGGCGGCTCTATCCGAAAGTGACCTATGTCCGCAACATCACGGATGTGGATGACAAGATCATCACCCGCGCCGCCGAACGCGGGATCGGTATCGACAGTCTTTGCGAGGACACCATCGCCTGTTTCCATGAGGATGTGAAGGCGCTTGGCGCGCTGCCGCCGGATCACGAGCCGCGGGCGACCGAATTCATCTCCGACATGATTGTGATGATCCAGACGCTGATCGAGGGCGGGTTCGCCTATGCAGCCGAAGGCCATGTGCTGTTCAGTGTGGCGGCGATGCCGTCCTATGGCGTGCTGTCCGGGCGCAGCATGGAAGACATGATTGCCGGCGCGCGGGTCGAGGTGGCCCCCTACAAGCGCGACCCGGCGGATTTCGTGCTCTGGAAGCCAAGCCATGACGACCAGCCGGGATGGGACAACCCGTTCTCCGACATGCCGGGGCGTCCGGGATGGCATATCGAATGTTCCGCCATGGCGAAACATTATCTTGGCCAGACCTTCGACATTCATGCCGGGGGGCTGGATCTTGTCTTCCCCCATCACGAGAACGAGATCGCGCAATCCTGCTGTGCCCATGGCACCGAATTCATGGCAGCCTACTGGCTTCATAACGGTTATGTGACGATGGGCGAAGAGAAAATGTCGAAGTCGCTTGGCAACATTCTCGCCGCGCATGAGGCGATTGCCGAACATCGCGGCGAGACTGTGCGGGCGGCGTTGCTGGCGGCGCATTACCGGGCGCCTGTGGCGCTCAGCGACGATGCGCTTGCCGAGGCCCGGAACGTCCTTGACCGCCTGTACCGGGCCGTTGGCGAGGTAGAGGCGGATGCCGGCGCCGTCGATGCGGAGTTTCTTGATGCGCTGGCGGATGATCTGAACACGCCGGCGGCGATGGCGCGGCTTCACGAGCTTGCTGGCGCGGCCAATCGCGGCGACGGACCGGCCGCTGTGGCGCTGAAATCAAGCGCCGCCATGCTTGGCCTTCTCGAACAGTCGGCAGAGACCTGGGCGCGCGGCGGTGGCAGCGAGGACGGAATGAGTGATTCCGATATTGACGCCGCCATTGAATCCCGTAATCAGGCCCGCGCCGACCGCGATTTCGCCGCCGCAGACCGGATCCGGGACGATCTGGCGGCGCAGGGAATTCTTCTTGAAGACGGGCCGGACGGGACGATCTGGCGGAGAAACTAGCCTTTTGGCATTGTTTTTGTTAAGCCTCCAACGCTGGCTGGTGTCATTCACGGCTCGGCGGCAGGGGACAGGATATCATGGCGGACAACAGAATCTGGCTTTTCGACACCACGCTCCGCGACGGCGGACAGACCCGTGGCGTCGATTTCTCGCAGGCTGACAAAATGGCGATCGCCACCGCGCTTGATGATATCGGCATTGATTACATCGAAGGCGGGTGGCCGGGCGCGAACCCCACCGACGACGCGTTTTTCGCGGCACCGCCGCGGACCCGCAACGCCACCATGGTGGCCTTTGGCATGACCCGCCGCGGCGGACGCAGCGCGGCCAATGACCCGGGCCTGAACGCGGTTCTGGATGCCGATGTGCCGGCAACCTGCCTTGTCGGCAAGACCTGGGATTTCCATGTCGAGACCGCGATCAAGACAAGCCTTGAGGAAAATCTGGAAATGATCCGCGGTTCGGTCGCCGCCGCCGCTGCCAAAGGGCGCGAATCCATGTTCGATTGCGAGCATTTCTTCGATGGCTACAAGCATAATCCCGGCTATGCCATCGATTGCGTGAAGGCGGCTCAGGAGGGCAGCGCGTCATGGGTGGTGCTGTGCGATACCAATGGCGGCGCGCTGCCTTTGGAGGTGTTCGAGATTGTCAGCGCCGTTCGCGAGGCGGTTCCCGAGGCGCGTCTTGGCATTCACTGCCATAATGACGCGGGGGTAGCGGTGGCCAACTCGCTGGCCGCCATCCGCGCCGGCGCGCGCCAGGTGCAGGGCACCATCAACGGACTTGGCGAGCGGTGCGGCAATGCCGACCTGATCACGCTGATCCCGACGCTTATTCTCAAGCTTGGCTATGAGACAAGCATCGCCGAGGAAAACCTGCCAAAGCTGATGTCGCTGTCGCGGATGCTGGATGAACGTCTGAACCGTGCGCCGAACCAGCAGGCCCCCTATGTCGGCGAGGCCGCTTTTGCGCATAAGGGCGGGCTTCACGCCTCGGCCGCGCAGAAGGACCCGCGCACCTACGAGCATGTGCCGCCAGAAAAGGTCGGCAACTCACGGCAATATCTTGTCTCCGACCAGGCCGGCAAATCGAACATGATGGCCCGCTTCGCCGAGTTCGGGATCGAGGTTGAGGCTTCCGACCCGCGCCTTGACAAGCTTATCCGCGTGGTCAAGGAACGCGAATTTGACGGTTGGGCCTTTGATTCCGCCGAGGCGAGTTTCGAGCTTCTGGCCCGCCGCACCCTCGGCGAGGTGCCGGAATACTTCAATATCGGCCGCTTTCGTGTGATGGACGAGCGCCGCTTCAATGCCCGTGGCGAACTTGTCGTGGAATCCGAGGCGACCACCACAATCAGCGTTGGCAATGTGATCTATCATGAGGTGGCGCTTGGCAACGGTCCGGTGAACGCGGTCGATACCGCGCTTCGCAAGGCGCTCTCCAGCGCCTATCCCTCGCTGGAGGAGGTCGAGCTTGTCGATTACAAGGTGCGTATTCTGGATGCCCGCGAAGGCCATTCCGGCACCGGTGCCGTCACCCGCGTGCTGATTGAATTCCGCACCCCCGACGGCACCACCTGGCGCACCGTGGGGCTGTCCACCAACATCATCGACGCTTCGGTTGTCGCGCTTGGCGATGGCATGATGTGGAAGCTTCAGCGCGACGGCGTGCCCGGGCCGGCCGCCGCCTGAGGCATGAGCGCCAATCCCCCACCACTGTCCACGCCGCCCGTTGTGATTCTCGTCAGGCCGCAGCTTGGCGAGAATATTGGCGCCGCCGCTCGCGCCATGATGAATTGCGGACTTCACGATCTGCGGCTTGTCGCGCCGCGCGATGGCTGGCCCAACCCGGCGGCACTGCCCATGGCGGCCGGCGGCGCAGACATCATCGAAAATGCGAAGGTTTATGATGATGTGGGGGCAGCTGCCCACGACCTGACATTCCTGGCCGCGCTGTCGGCGCGCCGGCGCGACATGCCGGTGCGGACAGCCGATCCGCGCGGCGTGACGGCTGACATCCTGACCCATGGTGCCCGCGCCGGGCTGATGTTCGGGCCGGAGAAATCAGGTCTCGACAATGAAGAGGTGGTGCGCGCCGACCGCCTCGTCAACGCCGATCTGAATCCGGATTACCCGTCGCTGAACCTGGCGCAGGCGGTGCTGATGATGGCCTGGGAATGGCGCGTGGCGGCGCTGGACGCAACGCTGGATGGTGAAGGGCCGGCCGGTGACGACCCGGCGACCATTCTCGAGCGCGACCGCTTTCATGACAGGCTTGAGGCAGAGCTAGACGAGGGCGGATTCTTCATCTCGCCGGAAATGGCCCCGGCAGTGAAGCGCAACCTGCGGGCGCTGTTTGCCCGTGCCGCCCCCTCAAGTCAGGAAATCAGCACCCTGCACGGGGTCATCCAGGCGCTGACAAAGCGGCGCGATCGCAAGAAATCCGGTTGACACAAGCCCCTGACATGCCTAGGTTCCCGTCATTCCCGGGAACGTGGATTGCACCAGCGGGGTGTGATGCCGGTCCGGCATGATCGCCGAACCCTACCGGGCCACGACAGGCAGCGCCATGCGGCGCGCCTTCAGACATGTAGAG
>CAJWVJ010000027.1 GCA_913048595.1 uncultured Alphaproteobacteria bacterium
GAGGAAGAGGCGCAGAAGATTCGTGCCGACGCCGAGAAGACCCGAACCGTGATCATTTCCGAGGCCCAGCGCGAGGCCCAGGAAACCCGCGGTGAAGGTGATGGCGAGGCCATCAAGATCTACGCCGAGAGCTTTGGCCAGGATGCGGAGTTCTTTGCCTTCTACCGGTCGATGGAAGCCTATCGCAAGGCCATGGGAAGCAACGACACCTCGATGGTGCTGTCGCCCGACAGCAGCTTCTTCCGCTTCTTCAAGGACAAGAGTGGCGAAGAGCGCAAATAAACCACATCCGTGCCATTTTTTGGTCACGGATCCTGTCTTTGATCGTGACAGGTAGCGGGGGCATCACGGTGCTCCCGCCATCTTTTCAACCGTTTCTCAGAGGAGATATGGATTCATGCTGATGCGGTTACTTCGCCCCCTTCCGGCGCTGGCCGGCGCGGCGATCATGTTCGTCACACTCGATATCAGTGCCGCCGAGAGGCCTGACAGTTTCGCCGACCAGGTCGAACGGCTGTCGCCAGCTGTGGTGAATATCTCGACCACCACCATCGTCAATGACGGTCCGGCCATGGATATGCCGCAATTCCCGCCAGGCTCTCCCTTCGAGGAATTCTTCCGCAATTTTGGTGACAACAACCGCCAGCGCCGCGCCGCGTCGCTTGGTTCGGGGTTCATCATCGATGATGCCGGCATTGTGGTGACAAATTTCCATGTCATCGAGAATGCCGAGGAAATCACCGTCACGCTTGCCGACGAGACAAGCTTTGTCGCCGAGGTGCTTGGTCAGGATCAGAAGACGGATATCGCTGTTCTGAAGATCGATCCGGGCGAGACCGAGCTGACAGCGGTTCCCTTCGGTGATTCGGACGAGCTTCGTGTCGGTGACTGGGTTCTTGCCATCGGCAACCCGTTCGGGCTTGGCGGCACGGTGACGGCCGGCATTGTCTCGGCGCGCGGCCGCGACATCGGCAACGGCCCCTATGATGATTTCATCCAGACCGATGCCTCGATCAACCGCGGCAATTCGGGCGGCCCTCTGTTCAACACCGATGGCGAGGTGATCGGCATCAACACCGCGATCTTCTCGCAGTCCGGCGGTTCGGTCGGCATCGGCTTCGCGATTTCCTCGAACCTTGCCAAGCGGGTCACGCAGCAGCTTGCCGAATATGGCACGACCCGCCGCGGCTGGCTTGGCGTCTTCATTCAGGAAGTCACGCCTGACATCGCCGAGTCCCTTGGCCTTGATGAATCGACCGGCGCGCTTGTCAGCTCGGTCAATGAAAAGAGCCCTGCCGACGCGGCCGGCCTTGAGCCGGGTGATGTCATCATCAGCTTTGACGGCAAGATGATCGAGAAGATGCGCGATCTTCCGCGCATCGTGGCGGAAACGGATATCGGCACCACTGTCGATGTCGAGCTTGTCCGCAACGGCCGCAAGATGACGGTTCAGGTCACGCTTGGCGAGCTTGAGAAGGCCGAGCTTGTCGGCCTTGTCGGCGACGAGGACACGGAGGAGGGATCGCCGAAGAGCGAGAGCTTCGAGAAGCTCGGCTTCACCGTTGAGAACCTGACGGCATCGCTTGCCGAGGAATTCGGCCTTGATCCCGAAACTAGGGGCGTCATCGTCACCGAAGTCGTAGAGGGTGGCCCGGCCTTTGCCAAGGGTCTGGCTGTCGGCAACATCATCAAGCGCTTTGGCCAGCGTCGCGTCGAGGATGCCGCCGATCTGGCGAAATCCGTGGCCGACACGCTCGAGGCGGGGCGGGCCGGTGTGCTGCTTCTGGTCGAGAATGAAGGGCGCGAGCGCTTCATCCAGATCGGGTTCGCAAAAGAATAGGCGGGCTCGCCGGACAACAGACAGAAGGCCGGCCAAGCGCCGGCCTTTTTCTTTGGGCCCGATGATCGTGCCGGGTGATTGCGCCGGATAATTGCGCCGGGCGTCAGCCGGAGGTGAATTCGGCTTCGGTGAAGCCCTGAAGATAGAGAAGGCCAGTCAGGTCGGTGTGGTTCATCTGCAGCGTCACCTGTTCGCGAAGAAGCGGCTTGCCCTGAAAGGCGACACCAAATCCCGCAGCCTGCAGCATCGCCAGGTCATTGGCCCCGTCGCCGATACAGGCGGCGTCCTCTGCTGTGATGCCGAGGCTGGCGCAGTAATGCGCCAGATAATGCGCCTTGGAGTCGCGATCCAGAACGGGCTTGCGCACCGTGCCGAGAAGCACGCCGTCCTCGATTTCGAGATGGTTGGCATGCGTGCCGTGAAAGCCGCATTGCGCCGCGACCGGTCCGGTGATGGCGGTGAAGCCGCCCGAGACCAGATAGCATGCCGCCCCGGCCGCGCGCATCGTCCTGACGAGGGTGACCGCGCCCGGCGTCAGTTCAGCTTCGTCAAGCGCGTCATCGACAAGCTGTGCCGGCTGGCCGGCCAGAAGCGCAAGGCGCGCGTCAAGCGCCTGTTCGAAATCCAGCTCGCCACGCATCGCGCGCGCGGTGATCGGCAGGATATCCTTTTCCATGCCGGCGATGCGGGCCATGTCATCCAGCGATTCCGTGGTGATCACGGTGCTGTCCATATCGGCGATCAGAAGCCGTTTGCGGCGGTTGTCGGGCAAGACGAGATTGACATCGATATGGAGCGCATCACCGGCCTTGCGAAGCTGTGCCGCGAGGGAGCCCGTCCCCGTTCCGGTCTCTGTCCCGGGCGGCATGTCGGCAAGGGCTATGTCCACCGCGCGGCCATCCGCCAGGATGCGGGCATTGGCGAAATCTGCCGTGATGCCGACGTTGGCAAGGATGCGCCTGGCGACGTCAGGTGTGACGTCGGCATGGGCCGAGCTTGAAAAGATCGCAGTCTGGTGCAATGGTTCGCGGCCTTTCCCCGGACGGGACATGAGTGGGACGGTAAAGCACAGAACGGAATGACTGACCACAGTGAAATCACGGATGCGGTGGCGGCAGGACGCTACCTGATGATCTGCGGGCCGACCGCGGCCGGCAAGTCCGGCCTTGCGCTGGCACTCGCCGAAGCCTGGGGTGGCACGGTGATCAACGCCGATTCCATGCAGATCTATCGTGACCTTCGTGTAGTCACGGCCCGGCCGGACGCGGAAGACGAGGCGCGGGCACCGCACCGGCTTTATGGCGTTGTCGATGGGGGCGAGCGCGCCTCCGTCGCCGCCTGGCTTGATCTGCTGGCGGCAGAGGTGGAGGCCGCGCGCCTGGCAGGACGGCTGCCGATCGTGGTTGGCGGTACCGGCATGTATCTGCAGGCAGCCCGTCACGGCATCGCCCCCATTCCCGAGGTGCCGCCGGACATCCACAAGGCCTGCCTTGACGAAATTGCGGCTGATGGCGGGGCTGCCTTCCGCACCGCCCTTGCCGCGCTGGACCCGCAGACGGCGGAACGGCTGTTCGATGGTGACAGCCAGCGCCTGGTCCGTGCCATGGGTGTTGTCCGCGCCACCGGGCGGCCGATCAGCGCCTGGCAGGCAGATCCGCATGAAGGGGCCATTGCCGGCGAGGCGGCGAGGCTTGCCGTGATGCCGCCACGAGCGGACATCTATGACCGGATCGACCGCCGCTTCGCCATGATGATGGAGACGGGCGCGCCGGAAGAGGTCGCAGCGCTTGCCGGACGCGGGCTTGATCCGTCTTTGCCGGTGATGAAGGCGCTTGGCGTTCGCGAGATCATGGCGATGCAGCACGGGCAGATCACCCGGTCCCGCGCCATAGAACTGGCATGTCGGGACAGCCGGCATTATGCAAAACGCCAGATGACATGGATACGGAATAATTATCATGCTCAGATGATGATTGAATCGAAATTTTCGAAAAGAATCATGGAAGGAATCTTTTCAATTCTGTCAAAATAATGTTGACCTGCGTCTTTTTGGTGGGGTATATCAACTTGCCGACTGGGGAGTTCCCGTTCGGAGGTTTCATAATCACAGCCAGCACGAGAGACGCACCACCGGCTATGGGGGTGCTTCCCCCCATCTCGTCGCTGGTATTGAGAATCGTGGCGGCGAAAGGGCCGCCGATAACCCGTAGCGAGAAAGCAGGGGACGTAACATGCCGAAGTCAGCACCAGCAGCTGGAGACGCGAAAGACGACACGGCCAACGCCGCAATGATGATGCCGGGCGCAGAGGTTCTGCTGAAGGCGCTTGAGGATGAGGGTGTCGAAGTTGTGTTCGGCTATCCGGGCGGCGCTGTGCTGCCGATCTATGATGCGCTGTTCAAGAACAACAAGATCAAGCACATCCTCGTCCGTCACGAGCAGGCCGCCGTTCACGCCGCCGAGGGCTATGCCAGGTCCACTGGCAAGACCGGAGTGGTTCTGGTGACATCGGGGCCCGGCGCGACGAACGCCGTGACCGGCCTGACCGACGCGCTGATGGATTCCGTTCCGGTTGTCTGCCTGACCGGCCAGGTACCGACTCACCTGATCGGCAATGACGCCTTCCAGGAAGCCGACACCACAGGCATCACCCGTCCCTGCACGAAGCATAATTATCTGGTGAAGGACGGCGAAAGGCTGCAATCGACCGTGATCGAGGCCTTCCATGTGGCCGGCAGCGGTCGTCCGGGGCCGGTCCTGATCGACCTTCCGAAGGATATCCTGATGAAGGATGCCTCCTACCGCCAGGACGCCATCCGGGCCGTGGCGACGGCGCGCTATCAGCCGGTGACCCGTCCGGATCCGGCTGCCATCAGCCAGGCTGTCGACATGATGATCCGCGCCGAGCGGCCGGTAATCTATGGCGGCGGAGGACTGATCAATTCAGGTCCCCGCGCCTCGGAACTGCTGACCGAGCTTGTGGAGATGACCGGCTGGCCGACAACCCTGACCCTGATGGGGCTTGGCGCGCTGTCGGCTTCGAACAGGCATTTTCTCGGCATGCTCGGCATGCATGGCACCTATGAAGCCAACCTGACGATGCATGGCTGCGACCTGATGCTCAATCTCGGGGCGCGTTTCGACGACCGCGTGACCGGGTTGCTCAGTGGCTTTTCGCCGAACTCGCAGAAGATTCACTGCGATATCGACCCGTCCTCGGTGAACAAGAATGTGGCGGTCGATCTTGCCGTGATCGGTGATGCGACGATGATCCTCGAGGCGCTTCTTGCCGAACTGAAGAAGCGCAAATTCACCCCGCACAGGACATCGCTGGACAAGTGGTGGGCGCAGATCGAAAGCTGGCGCAAGCGCGATTGCCTGCGATTCAGCCAGACTGGCGATATCATCAAGCCCCAGCACGCCATCAAGCGGCTGTGCGAGATGACGGCCGGGTCCGACGTTTATGTCACCACCGAGGTCGGCCAGCACCAGATGTGGGCGGCGCAGTATTTTGACTTCCACCTTCCGAACCGCTGGATGACATCGGGCGGACTCGGGACCATGGGATACGGGCTTCCCGCCGCGCTTGGCGTGCAGGTGGCGCACCCGGGGGCGACGGTCATCGACATCGCCGGCGAGGCGTCCTTCATGATGAACATGCAGGAGCTCTCGACCCTGGCGCAATACAACCTGCCGGTGAAGATGTTCATCATCAACAATGAGTGGATGGGCATGGTCCGCCAGTGGCAGGAACTGATCCATGGCGGCCGCTATTCGGAATCCTACAGCGCGTCGCTTCCCGATTTCCGCAAGCTTGCCGACACCTTCGGCATGACCGGGGTTGTCGCGCAGGACGCCGGCGATCTGGACGCCGTCATCACCGAAATGCTGGAGACACCCGGGCCGGTGATTGCCGATATACGCGTGGCCAAGGAAGAGAACTGCTTCCCGATGATCCCGTCGGGGGCGGCGCATAACGATATGCTGCTCGGCCCTGAGGATCAGGCGGAAAAGCCGGTATCCGAAGAAGGAATGGTGCTGGTCTGATCCCGGTGATCTGGGGATCGGGGCGGCAGTCTAAAGGAACGCATCATGACAGACAACAGCGTGATCGAACGGCATATCATATCCGTTCTGGTGGATAATGAGCCGGGCGTGCTGGCACGGGTCATCGGCCTGTTTTCCGGCCGCGGCTACAACATCGAGAGCCTGACGGTATCGGAGACCGATGCCGAGCGGGCCTTGTCACGAATTTCCATCGTCACCTCGGGCACGCCGATGGTGATCGAGCAGATCAAGGCGCAGCTGGCGCGGCTTGTGCCGATTCATGCCGTTCGCGACCTGACCGAGCATGATGTCGCCATCGAGCGCGAGCTGGCCCTTGTGAAGATCATCAACAAGGGTGAGGAGCGCATCGAGGCGCTGCGTATTGCCGACACTTTCCGCGCACGGACACTGGACAGCACGCTGGATAGTTTTGTATTTGAGGTGACAGGCAATTCCTTGAAGGTCGACGCTTTTGTCAACCTGATGCGCTCGCTTGGCAGCGTCGAGGTTGCACGCACCGGAGTGTCCGCGATTTCGCGCGGCAACTGCATTGACCTGGAGGCGAAATAGCCGGGCAGGCTGGCCATCATTTGGCAGCCACTGAATTCACTCATGCAGAGGCTCGTCCCGGGCTGTCTGCCATATTCCATGGAGGACGCCGGCCACAGCGCGGGCGGCCAATTTCACGAAGGAGAACCAAGTCCATGCGAGTCTATTATGATCGTGACGCCGATGTCGGCCTTATCAAGAAGAAGAAGGTCGTCATCGTTGGCTATGGCAGCCAGGGTCATGCCCATGCCGCCAACCTGAAAGACAGTGGTGTTGCGGACGTGGCCGTCGCCCTTCGTTCCGATTCCTCCAGCCGCGCGAAGGCAGCCGACGCCGGCTTCAAGGTCATGGATGTGGCCGAGGCGGCCGTCTGGGGCGACATGGTGATGATGCTGACCCCCGACGAGCTCCAGGCCGACATTTATCGCGACGAGATTGCCGCCAACATCCGTCCCGGCGCCGCCATCGCCTTCGCGCATGGTCTGAATGTCCATTTCAACCTGATCGAGCCGCGCGCCGACATCGACTGCCTGATGATCGCGCCGAAGGGCCCGGGCCATACGGTGCGGTCCGAATATGTGCGGGGCGGTGGTGTCCCCTGCCTGCTGGCGGTCCACCAGGACGCCTCGGGCAACGCCCATGAGGTTGGCCTGTCCTACGCCTCTGCTGTCGGTGGTGGCCGGTCGGGCATCATCGAGACCACCTTCCAGGAAGAGTGCGAAACCGACCTGTTCGGCGAGCAGGCGGTCCTGTGTGGCGGCCTTGTGGAACTGATCAAGGCTGGTTACGAGACTCTGGTCGAAGCCGGTTATGCCCCCGAGATGGCTTATTTCGAGTGCCTCCACGAGGTGAAGCTGATTGTTGACCTCATCTATGAGGGCGGCATCGCCAACATGAACTACTCGATCTCGAACACAGCCGAATATGGCGAATATGTTACCGGCCCGCGGATCATCACCGACGAGACCAAGGCCGAGATGAAGCGCGTTCTGGAAGACATCCAGTCCGGCCGGTTCACCCGTGACTGGATGCTGGAAAACCGCGTCCACCAGACCAGCTTCAAGGCCACGCGCCGCCGTAATGCGGAGCACCCGATCGAAAAGGTTGGCGAGGAACTTCGCGGCATGATGCCGTGGATCGGTGCGAACCGTCTGGTTGATAAGGCGAAGAACTAGATTTCGCCTTATTTATCAGCTACAAAATGTACAATTCGGCGACGAGGAAGTGATTTCGTCGCCGGTGTTGTATTTTGAACGGGCCGAAATGGCTACGCAGGGGAGTTTGCATGTTCAGATCGGTGCTTGATATTTTCACGGCCGACATCGGCATTGACCTTGGTACGGCGAACACCCTCGTCTATGTCAAAGGCAAAGGCGTCGTCCTTGATGAGCCTTCGGTCGTCGCCATGGCAGAGGTGCGCGGCCGCACCCAGGTGCTGGCTGTCGGCGAGGAAGCCAAGGTCATGCTCGGCAAGACCCCGGGCAACATTCGCGCCATCCGGCCGATGGCCGACGGTGTGATCGCCGACTTCGAGGTCGCCGAGGAAATGATCAAGCACTTCATCCGCAAGGTGAATGGCAGGCTGAACTTCTCCAGCCCGCAGGTGATCATCTGCGTGCCGTCCGGCTCCACCGCTGTCGAACGCCGCGCCATCCAGGAATCGGCCGAGGCCGCCGGGGCCCGCCGCGTCTTCCTGATTGAAGAGCCGATGGCGGCCGCGATCGGCGCCTCGCTTCCGGTGACCGAACCGTCCGGGTCCATGGTCGTTGATATCGGCGGCGGCACCACCGAGGTGGCGATCCTGTCGCTTGGCAACATCGTGTTTGCCCATTCGGTCCGCGTCGGTGGTGACAAGATCGACGAGGCGATCATCGCATATATGCGCCGCACGCATAACCTGTTGATCGGTGAGGCGAGTGCCGAGCGGATCAAGAAGAACATCGGGGTTGCCCGCAAGCCGGAGAAAAGCACCGGCGTGAAGATCGAGGTCCGTGGCCGCGATCTCGTCAACGGCGTTCCCAAGGAAATCACGATCACCGAGGCACAGGTGGCGGAAGCCATCTCGGACCCGGTCAGGCAGATTGTCGACGGTGTGAAGATGGCGCTGGAGCAGGCTCCGCCTGAATTGGCCGCCGATATTGTCGAGAAGGGCATTGTGATGACGGGCGGCGGCGCGCTGCTCCGCGATATCGACGGTGTGCTTCGCGATGCCACCGGCCTTCCGATCTCGATTGCAGATGACCCGCTGTCCTGTGTCGCGCTTGGCACCGGACGGTGCCTTGAGGAGCTTCGGACCCTCAGGAATGTTCTGATCGGCGCATAGGGAGCCTTCTGGTCCATGCGCGCGTCTGACAAGGCAAAGATCAGGCAGCGCCGTATCGCGCATACCCTTCTTGTTGTCTTCAGTTTTTCACTGATGTTTCTTGGCAAGCTTGACCTGAACGCCCTGCGTTCGGCGCGCATGGGGTTGAATGATTTCGTTGCTCCCTTTGTCGATCTTGTCTCGGCACCTGTCCGCGGCATCGAGACCATGGCGCAGGGCATCCGTACGGTCGCCTCGCTTCGTGCCGAGAATGTCCGGCTTCAGGCAGAAAACGCGATGCTGAAACGCTGGCGTCGCCGGGCCGAGATCCTGGAAAGTGAAAACAGGCAGCTTCGCAGCGTTGCCGGCGCGGTGGCGCCAGACCGCCGACGTCCGCTGACAGCGCGTGCCGTGACCGCCCCGGGTGGTGCCTTCGCCCACACCGTTCTTGTCGCCAATGGCAGCGATCAGGGGATCGAGATGGGCAATCCGGTCGTGACTGCCGACGGGCTTGTCGGTCTTGTGGTCGATGTTGGGGCAACCTACTCGCGCGTGCTCATGATCAGCGATATCAACGCCCAGATTCCCGTGATCCTGTCATCCTCCTCCTGGCCAGGGGTGACGGTCGGCAATAACGGGCCGTTCCTGTCGCTTCGCTTTCTTCCCGAAGAGGCGTCTCCGAAAGTCGGCGAGCTGGTGCTGACATCGGGGCATGGCGGCGTCCTGCCGGCAGGTGTGCCGGTGGGCCGGGTCGATATGGTGCAGGATGATTTGGTGCGGGTCATGCCGGCGGTCGATCTGCGCAACCTGGGCTATGTGTCAATCCTTGTTGGCGGCACCGAAGGGATCGACCTTGGAAATCTTGCGCTTGAGGAGTATTACACGCCACTGCCGGAATCCGACAATACCCGCCTGTTCGAGGGCGTGAATGCCGCTGGTGAGAGACAATGACGCCGCGCGGCCGCTTCTTCCAGAAGGCGGAGATCGATTCCGACTGGCCGTTTCAGTTCCTGGTGGTGTTTTTCGGGATCGTGCTGGCGATTTTCGAGGGAAGCCTTGCCCTCTGGCCGTCCTTCTATGGCGCAACACCGTTGCTGTCGCTGATCTTCCTCTACTGGGTGTCGCTTCATCACGAGAAATATGTCGCGCTGGTCAGCGGCTTTCTGATCGGCCTTGCCAGCGACCTGTTGTTCTCCGACCTCATCGGCGGGCGAGCCACCGCCTATATCGCGGTCGTGTTCGTGATGAACATCCGCCGGCCGAAGCTTCTTCAGGGCGAATTCCGCGATCTATGGTTGGAGTTCAGCGTTGTCACGGTGGGTGTGATGCTGTTTCAGCTTCTGGCCTTCTGCGCCCTGAACCTGGCCATTCCGGCCCTCACGCCTGTTGCCTTCCAGATCGGCGTGACGATGATCCTGTTCCCGATCGGATATGTTATCCTGTCGGCGATGAATATGGCGTTCAACCGGATCAAGAGCTCGACATGAGCAAGAAGGTCAAACAAAAGGAAACGCGGCGCGTCACCGGACGCCGCACCTTCCTTCTGGGAAGCGGCATGCTGCTGGTTACCAGCTTCCTGTCGGGCCGGCTCTACCAGCTGCAGGTAGCGCAGAACAACCGCTACAAGCGGCTGTCGGACCGCAACCAGTTCGACCATCGGGTGGTGCCGCCCCGCCGAGGGCGGCTTGTCGACCGCGAGATGCGGCTACTGGCCGGCAACGCTGAATCCTATCTTCTTCACATCACGCCGCTTTATGCCGGCGATGTGGACAAGGCTCTGGCGCAGCTCGCCTCGCTGATCGACCTCAATGAGGATGTGATCGCGCAGGTGCTTGAGAAGGCGCGCAAGGGGCCGTCCTTCCGTCCGATCCTGATTCGCGAAAGCCTGACACAACGAGAACTTTCACGGCTCGCCATCCGGTCGGCCTATCTTCCCGGCGTGACCTTCGAGAAATCGCTGCGGCGGATTTACCCGCAGGGTGCGCTGACGGGTCATGTCACCGGCTATGTGTCGCCACTGACAAGCCGCGAGATCGAACAGGACAGGTCGCTTGGCGAGCTTCCCGACCTCGCCACCGGAAAGATCGGTGTCGAATACGCCCTTGAGCCGGAGCTTCGCGGTTTGCCCGGGGCCGAGCGGGTGGAGGTCAATGCCCGTGGCCGTCCGATCCGTGTCTTCCGCGACTTCGAGCCGGAATCCGGCGGGGATGTGAGGCTGGCGCTGGATATAGGGCTGCAGCAGCATGTCACCGAAATCCTGCGGCGCGGCAAATCCGATCCCGTCGACATGTCAGCCCCGGAGGTGCAGCGCGCCATTGCCGGCAACCGGGAACTGAAACAGCATCTGGCCTCTGGCGAGAACATGCTGCTTCGTGACGAGATCGGCAAGATCACGCCGCCGGAATCGGGGGCCGTCGTGGTTATCGACATCACCAATGGTGAAATCCTGTCGATGGTGTCCTCGCCGACCTATGACCCGAATATATTCACGGACCGGCTGCTGACCCGCGACTGGCGGCGGCTGAACGAGCATCCGCGCAATCCGCTTCTCAATCGTGTGACAGCGGGGCTCTATGCCCCGGGATCGACCTTCAAGATGGTGGTGGCGCTTGCCGCGCTCGAGGCTGGAATCATCACCGAAGGGACACGCCATTTCTGTAATGGCAGCATGGAGCTCGGAAATGCCACATTCCACTGCTGGCTCGAGGATGGTCATGGAACGGTGAATGTGGTCAGCGCGCTGGAGCGGTCCTGCGATGTCTATTTCTACGAGGTTGCCCTGAAGACCGGAATCCAGCGGATCAAGGATATGGCCAACCGGCTTGGACTCGGTGATGTGACCGGAATCGATATTCCCGGCGAAAAGCAGGGCATTATCCCAAATCACGAATGGAAGCTGGCGACGCACGGGGTTGTCTGGACCCCGGGCGAGACCGTGGTGGCTTCCATCGGCCAGGGATATGTTCTGACGACACCGCTGCAACTGGCAGTGATGACCGCGCGGCTTGCCAGCGGCACGAAGGCGGTGACGCCGTCGCTTCGCGCGGTTGCGGGCGAGCCGGAGTTCGCGCCGCTGAATATCTCGCCGGTGGCGCTCCGCATTGTCCGCAAGGGCATGTTCAAGGTGATGCATGGCAGCCTCGGTACGGCGAGGGCGCATAATCTTCCCACCGGTCTTGGCGGCATGGCCGGCAAGACTGGCACTGTGCAGGTCAAGCGGATCACCAAGGAACAGCGTGAGGCGGGCATCACCAAGAATATCGAACGGCCGTGGAAGGAGCGTGATCACGCGCTGTTCGTCGGCTATGCGCCGGTGCAGAACCCGCGCTATGCGGTTGCCGTGGTCGTCGAGCATGGCGGCAGCGGATCATCGATGGCGGCGCCCATTGCGAAGGCGACGCTGCAGCGGGTTCTCGAGATTCGGGACCGGGCGTGATGGCGACCGAGACCGTCAGCATCCTGAAGACCATCCTGCGCATCCCGTGGCATGTACTGTTCGTCGCCGGGGTCCTTGTGATTGTCGGTTCGCTGGCCCTCTATTCGGCGTCGGAAGGGTCATGGACCCCCTGGGCCGGCCGGCACGCCGTCCGTGGCGGTGTGGGAGCGGCGATGATGCTGGTTCTGGCCTTCATTGATTTTCGCATCATGCGAATCTGGGCCTACCCTGTCTATCTGATGTCGGTGGTGGTGCTGATTGTGCTTCTTGGCATCGGTAGCGGTGGCAGCGTGGCGCGCTGGATCACCATAGGCAGCTTTACCTTTCAGCCCTCCGAACCCACCAAAATCGCGGTGGTGCTTGCCCTGGCGCGCTATTTCGACAGCCAGCCATTGGAAAAGATGCGGTCAATCCTGACCTATCTGCCGCCGCTTGTGATCATCGCGGTGCCTTTCATCCTGATCGTCGAGCAGCCTGACCTCGGCACGGCGCTGGCGCTGGCGCTTGGCTCGCTGACGGTGCTGTTCGTCGCCGGCCTGCCCTGGCGCTACATCCTGGTGTCGATCATCGGACTTGCCGCGGCGGCGCCGGTGATGTGGTCCCAGCTCTACCCTTATCAAAAGGCGCGGGTGATGACCTTCCTGAACCCGGAAAGCGACAAGCTTGGCGCCGGCTATCAGATCACCCAGTCCAAGATTGCGCTCGGCTCTGGCGGGTTGTTCGGCAAGGGGTTCCTGATGGGAAGCCAGAGCCAGCTGAACTATCTTCCCGAAAAGCAGACCGACTTCGTCTTCACCATGATTGGCGAGGAATTCGGGCTTGTCGGCAACATGTTCATTCTTGGCCTCTATCTTCTTCTTATTGGGGGAGTGTTGGCCATCAGCTTCCGGGTGGGAAGCCGGTTCGCGCAGCTGACCTGTGTCGGCGTGGCGATGATGCTGTTCCTCTATGTGTTTGTGAATGTGGCGATGGTGACCGGGCTGCTGCCGGTTGTCGGCGCGCCATTGCCTTTGATTTCCTATGGCGGCACGGCGATGCTGACCGTATTCCTTGGGCTTGGTGTTGTCACAAGCGCTGTTGTTCACGACAGGCCGGAACAGGATTAGGCGCAGGCGGTGCCGGCGGGTCCGGGCTCATTGACGCACAGACGTGCAATCTGCTGACGTTCCTCTTATTTGCAAGGCAGGTCAGGGTTTTTCTGGGGAGACACTTCGCATGTTCAGATTTTTTACCACGCCAAAATGGGCTGTCTGGGCCTATGTGGGTTCAATTGTCATTCTCGGGTCTCTCTGGGTTCAGGTTCAGATCGATGTGCGGATCAATGAATGGTTCGGCGACTTCTATGACATGATCCAGAAAGCCCTTGGCGAGCCGAACGCCGTCACCATGGATGAATATGTCGGCGGGCTGTTGAGTTTTGGCAAACTGGCCGCGCTGGCCATTTCGCTTGGCCTTGCCACAAGCTTCCTGACAAGCCATTTCCTGTTCCGCTGGCGCACGGCGATGGTGGAATGGTACCACGAGGTCTACGACAAGGCGCGTTCCATCGAGGGGGCGGCGCAGCGCGTACAGGAAGACACGATCAAATTCTCGCGTATTGTCGAGGGGCTCGGCACTTCGTTGATCGAGAGCATCCTGGTACTGATCGAATTTCTGCCGATCCTGATGGGGCTTGGCGCAGGTGTTACCATCATGTGGTTTGGCGACTGGGAATATGGCCTTGTCACAGGTGCCATCATCTGGGCGATCGGCGGCACCTTCCTGATGGTGGTGCTGGCGTGGATTCTTCGCCTTGTCGGTATCGAATATGATCTTCAGAAGAAGGAGGCCGCCTATCGAAAGCTTCTTGTCATCGCCGAGGATGACGGGTCGGTGCGGCCAAAATCGCTGGAAGAACTGTTTGATGACGTCCGCTCGATCCACTTCCTGAGCTATATCCG
Source organism: uncultured Alphaproteobacteria bacterium (assembly GCA_913048595.1). GTDB lineage: Bacteria > Pseudomonadota > Alphaproteobacteria > Puniceispirillales > Puniceispirillaceae > UBA8309. Next base: position 14,114 of record CAJWVJ010000027.1, read on the forward strand.
CTATCTCTATTTCAATGTCGGCAGGCTTGCCTACCTGCAGACCAATGTGCTGGTGGCCTATATCTTCCTCGCGCCGGCGATCGTGTCCGGTGCGGTGACTCTTGGCGTGATGCAGCAGATCATCCGGGCCTTCGGCCGTGTTGAAGGTTCGATGCAATATCTGTTCAAAAGCTGGCCGACCATCGTCGAGCTTGCCAGTGTCTACAAGCGTCTTCGTGAGTTCGAGAAAGCCATCGAAGCCAATATCGAGGCCGAAACACGCGCGGGCAGGGCGGACGCCGTCTAGGCCGGCTTATGTCTGGGCGGTGATCAGGCCTGTGCTGGAATGGCTGCCAAGTGTGGGGATGATGATCACATCTCCCCCTCGCGCGGCGACGACGTCGCGGCCGACGACATCTTCAGGGCGATAGTCGCCCCCCTTGAAGATGAAATCCGGCCGCAGCGTGGTGATCAGCTCCAGCGGCGTGTCTTCGCCAAAGACCGCGACCCCGTCTATGAAGTCCAGGGCCTGCAGCGCGGCGGCGCGTTGTTCGGCTGTCTGGACCGGGCGGGTCTCGCCCTTCAGGCGGCGCACCGACTCATCGCTGTTCAACCCGACGATCAGCTTGTCACACTGGCTTGCCGCCTGCTGCAGAAGGTAGATATGGCCGGGATGCAAAAGGTCGAAACAGCCATTGGCGAATCCGACGCTCTGGCCACTCTCGCGCCAGCCCGTGCAGGTGATGCCCCAATGTGCCCAGTCGGTTGGGGGTGTCTTCGCGCCGGCCATCAGGATGATCTCGCCCGGGCTGGCGATGGCGGTTCCCGATTTGCCGACAACAACGCTTGCCGCGATGTTGGCAACCGCCACCGCCTTGTCCATCGGCGTGCCGCCTGCCAGTGCGGCTGAGACCATCGCGATCACCGTGTCGCCGGCGCCCGACACGTCGAACACCTCGCGCGCCTGCGCCGGCGCATGGTGCCAGCTGCCGTCGGCATGGGCCAGCAGCATGCCACGGGCGCTGAGCGTGACAAGGATGGCCTCGACCCTGTGTTTGCCGGCAAGCGCGCTGGCACCTGCGGCGATCTCTTCAAGACTGTCGCCTTCGACGTCGCCTGTATTGCGGAGCTCGGACAGGTTGGGGGTCAGCAGGCTGGCATCGGCATAGGCGCCGAAATCGCCAAGTTTCGGGTCGATAACGACCATCTTGCCGGCATCCTGCGCCGCCTTTGTGAGCCTGTTGACCAGGCCTGGCGGCACACATCCCTTGGCGTAATCTGAAATGATCACCAGATCGATGTCGGCCAGCGCGGCGGTGAAGGTGTCATGAAGCTGTTGCTGGATCTGACCGGACGCCGGGTAGGCGACTTCCTCATCAAACCGCAGCACCTGCTGCCCGTCCGCGCGGAACCTTGTCTTCGTCGTGGTGGGCCTGTCTTTGTCGATCACCTGGTGAAAATCGATTGCCATGTTGGCACCAAGCAGGCCGGCAATCTTGCGGCCCTGCGGATCGTTGCCGGTGATGGCGACAAGCCTGACATCACAGCCAAGGCTGGCCAGGTTGCAGGCCACATTGGCCGCGCCGCCAGGCATTTCATTTTCCCGGCTTTTTTCAAGGATCGGTACCGGCGCTTCCGGCGAGATGCGCGACACGGACCCGTCGATGAACCGGTCCAGCATCACGTCGCCGATGACCAGTATGGTTCGATTCTGAAGGTCGACAAGGGTAGCCGCGGTGGCACTTGCATCCATCTGGCATCAGCCCTTTCTGTCTTTTCCAGCGCGTCGCTTGTCACGGAACTTGCCGGCGGCGGCCGGCTGTTCTCTGGTGTCGGCGCGGGCCACGGCGATGGCGTTGTCGCCGACATCCTCGGTGATGGTGCTGCCGGCCCCGATGATCGCGCCCGCGCCGATGCTGACCGGTGCCACAAGCGATGAATTTGATCCGATGAAGGCACCTTCACCAATCAATGTACGGTATTTGCCGAACCCGTCATAATTGCAGGTGATGGTGCCGGCCCCGATATTGGCCTCGGCACCGACCTCGGCATCCCCGACATAGGTGAGATGGTTGGCTTTGGCCCCTTCGCCAAGACGGGATTTCTTGACCTCGACGAAATTGCCGATCTTCACCCCGTCGCCGGCATCGGTGCCCGGCCGTAGCCTGGCATAGGGACCGATGACGCAGCAGGCGCCCAGCCGCGCCCCTTCCAGGTGGGAAAAAGCATGGATGATCGTGCCTTCGCCGATATGGCATCCGGCCCCGATGACGACATGCGGCTCGATGATCACATCGCGTTCGATCACCGCGTCCGCCGACAGGAATACGGTTTCGGGCGCGATCAGGGTGATGCCCGCCTCCATCGCCGCTTGCCGCAGCCTGCCCTGAAGCGCCGCCTCGGCACGGGCCAGATCCGCGCGGTCATTGATGCCCATGACATCATGCTCACCGACAACGACATGGATAACCGGAACGCCGTCTTCATTGGCGAGCGCGACAATGTCTGTCAGGTAATATTCGCCCTTTGCATTGTCATTCGTGACCCGGTCAAGCCAGCCGAATAGCGATTCGCGGCGAACGGCCATGATGCCGCCATTGCACAATCCGATCTCGCGCTCGCCGGCGCTGGCATCCCGGTCTTCCACGATCCGGCTGACACGGCCGTCCTTTTCCTGCACAAGCCGCCCGTACCCGGCCGGATTGTCCGGTTCAAACCCGGCGATGACGATGCCGGCACCGGCCTCGACACCTTCTGCCAGCCTTTTCAGGCTTGCGGCCGAAACAAGCGGCGTATCGGCAAACATGACGATCGCGACCCCCTCCTCATCGCCGGCCGCATCACGCGCCGCGGCGACGGCATCGCCGGTGCCCAGCTGGTCCTGCTGAATGGCGAAGGGGGCGCCGTCAAGCCAGCTCTGGATGTCGTCCGATCCGGGGGACAGCACGGTGACGATCCGGTCCGCGCCCGCCGCACGGGCGGCGTCGATGGACCAGGCAAGCATGGCATGGCCGCCAACCCGGTGAAGCGGCTTCGGCAGGGCTGATTTCATACGTGTGCCCTTGCCGGCAGCGAGAATGATGGCGGTGAAACTCATAGCGCTATATAAGCCGAACCGGCACAAACCTTCAATGACAACGGCTTGAAAAGCGGATATCCGTCATCCTGTGGGCAGACATATGGTTTTGATGCTTTGTTCGCCGGGTTTCTGCCGCTATTGTCTGGCCCCATCATGTGGTCAAAGATTTGCCTCCGGGCCTTGGATTTTCAAAAAAACGGATTTTCTTCATGTGCGGAATTGTTGGTGTTGTGGGGCTGGAGGATTGTTCGGAGACAATTCTTGATTCGCTGAAGCGACTTGAATATCGGGGATATGACAGTTCCGGCATCGTGACCCACGTCGAAGGCGGTTTCGTCATGAACCGGGCGGTCGGCAAGCTTCGCAACCTGTCCGAGCGAATGCGCGACGCGCCATTGTCCGGGCGTTCCGGTCTCGGGCATACCCGGTGGGCCACCCATGGTGGCGTGTCAGAGCGAAATGCCCATCCGCATGTCGCCGGTGACAAGGTTGCGATCGTCCATAACGGCATCATCGAAAACCATGTCAGCCTGCGTCGTGACCTTGAAGGCAAGGGCCACAGCTTTGCCAGTGAAACCGACTCAGAAGTCCTTGCCCATCTGTTCCTTGACGCCTTTGACTCCGGGTTGACTCCGCAACAGGCTGGCGAGCATGTCCTGTCCCAGATCGAGGGAACCTATGCGCTGGCGGCCATGCATGTCGACCACCCGGACATGATGATCGTGGCGCGCAACGCCTCGCCGCTTGCCATCGGGCTTGGCGAGGACGCCTGTTTCATCGGGTCGGATGCGATGGCGCTGTCCCACCTAACCCGTAATGTCATCTATCTGAAAGACAATGATTTTGCCGTGATCTGCCCGGACGGGGCCGAGGTCTTTGATGCGGATGGCACCCCGGTGAATCGCGAGGTGGTGATTGTCGCGGCAAGCCAGGGTGTGGTCGACAAGGGCGGCTACCGGCATTTCATGGAAAAGGAAATCCATGAACAGCCCGACGCCATCGCGCATACGCTGGCGGCGATGACAGGGCCGGATGGCAAGCTGTCGACACCCCTGCCGCGCGAGGAACTGGCCGCCGTCGACGGCATCGTCATGCTGGCGGCCGGGACAAGCCATTATGCGGCGATGGTGGCGCGCTACTGGATTGAATCGCTGGCCCGTGTTCCGGTGAGCTGTGAGATCGCCTCGGAATATCGCTACAGAAAGCCGGTGACCGGCGCGTTCAGCTGCGCTGTCGCCATTTCGCAGTCCGGGGAAAGCCTGGATACGCTGATGGCCATGCGGCATGCGGGCGAGGCGGGGCTGCGCACGATCGGGCTTGTCAATGTGCCGGGAAGCACCATCGCGCGTGAAGCCGATCTTGTGATGCCGACGCGGGCCGGGCCGGAAATTGGCGTTGCCAGCACCAAGGCCTTTACCGCCCAGTTGACGGCGCTGATCAGCTTTGCCGTGGCGCTTGCCGAGGCCAGGGGCGAGATCGATGAGGCGCGCCGTGACGAGATTCATGCCGCCATTCAGAGATTGCCGTCAATGATCGGCCGCACCCTACGCCTGTTTGACGGGATCAGGCCGCTTGCCCATTCGCTGACCGCGGCGCGTTCCGCCCTCTATCTGGGACGGGACGTGTTGTTCCCGGTGGCGCTGGAAGGGGCGCTCAAGCTGAAAGAGCTCAGCTATATCCATGCGGAGGGCTTTGCCTCCGGCGAGATGAAGCATGGTCCGATCGCGCTGATCGAAGAGGGGCTCCCTGTGGTGGCGCTTCTGGCGGCGGACGAGGTGATGGGCAAGGCGGCCAGCAACCTTCAGGAGGCCAGCGCCCGCGGCGGCCGAATCATCCTGATCACCGAGGAGCGGGCCGCCAGTGCCGTCGATTTCGCTGAAACTGTGATCACCGTGCCGAATGTCGACCCGCTGCTTGCGCCGGTATTGCTG
>CAJWVJ010000028.1 GCA_913048595.1 uncultured Alphaproteobacteria bacterium
CCGACTGGAAGCCGCGCACATCGCGGTCCGGCTCGACCACCGGCCAGCGGATGGCATCGGCCACCGCGTCGGCCTCGCAGATCGGCCTGTCGAGAAGCGAGATGGCGTCATGCCGCTCCAGATAGGTGGTGTCGGGGAGCACCAGATCGGCATAGGCGACCATTTCCGAGGCATAGGCGTCGGAATAGATCAGCCTTGGTATCCTGTACTCGCCGGTGTCCGGATCGGTCTCGGTCAGCATATCCATGACGCCGCGCGTGTTCATCGAGGAATTCCACGCCATGTTGGCCATATACATGAACATCACATCGACCGGATAGGGGTCGCCGGCGACGGCGTTGGAGATGACCATATGCATCATCCCGTGCGCCGACATCGGCGCGTCCCAGCTATAGGCCTTGTCGATCCGCTGCGGTGATCCGTCGGCGCCGATGATCAGATCCTCCGGCCCCAGCACATAGCCGAGGGGCGCGCCGCCAAGCGGGGTTTCGGGCGCCACCTGGTCGGGCCGGCCGGCCGGCTTGGGGTGGGCATGCGGCGGCTTCGGATAGGGCGGCTTGAAGCGGAAGCCGCCTGGCGCCTCGACCGATCCCAGAAGAAGCTGCAGCATATGAAGCGCGCGACAGGTCTGGAAGCCGTTGGAATGTGCCGAAATACCGCGCATCGCGTGCATCGAGACAGGGCGGCCGACCATACGGTCATGCCTTTCGCCCTTCCAGTCGGTCCAGGGCTGTTCAATGACAACTTCCTTGGCAAACGCGGCCTCGGCCAGGTCGGCGGCAAGCTGGCGGATGCGCGCGGCGCTGATCCCCACCTGCGGGGCCACCGTCTCGGGCGCGTAGTCATCTGTCAGATAGGCATCGGCCATCAGCATGAAGGCCGGCACTGCCACGCCGCCACCGGTGACCTTCACCTCGCCCTGAAGCGCGGATTTTACACTGGCGTCGGTATGCGGGACCGGCTTGCCGGTGGCCCGGTCGATCACTTGCGGCGTGCCGTCGTCATCGCGAAGGAACAGCCCGTCATTCGCCTGTCCCGGGTTGCGGATCACAAGCCAGGGCGCATTGGTGTAGCGCACCAGATAGTCAACATCGATCTTGCCGGCGCGCATCAGCTCGCGCACCAACGACAGGATGAGAAGCCCGTCGGTTCCCGGCGTCACCCCGAACCAGTCATCCGAGATCGCGGCATAGCCGGTCTGCACCGGGTTCACAGAGATCACCCGTGCGCCGCGTGTCTTCAGCTTGCCAAGACCCATCTTGATCGGGTTCGAATCATGGTCCTCGGCCACACCGAACAGGATGAACATCTCGGTCAGGTCCCAGTCCGGCGAGCCGAATTCCCAGAAGGCCCCGCCAAGCGTGTAGATGCCGCCCGCCGCCATGTTCACCGAACAGAAGCCGCCATGTGCGGCGAAATTCGGCGTGCCGAACTGCTGCGCCCACCAGCCGGTCAGCGCCTGCGACTGGTCGCGGCCGGTGAAGAAGGCAAGCTTCTTCGGGTCGTCCTTGCGGATCGGGGCCAGCCAGTCGACGGCCGTCTGCAGCGCCTCTTCCCAGCTGATCGGCTCGAACTCGCCGGACCCGCGCGGACCAACCCGCTTCATTGGCGATTGCAGGCGTGCCGGCGAATAATGCTGCATGATGCCGGCGGAACCCTTGGCGCAGAGAACGCCCTGGTTCACCGGATGGTCGCGGTTGCCCTCGATATAGCGGATCTTGCCATCGCGAAGATGCACATTGATGCCGCATCGGCAGGCGCACATGTAGCAGGTGGTCTTCCGGACCTCGTCACTGACGGGGGGTGCGGTATCGACGGTTGGTTCGACGCTCATTCACTCTTCTCCTGACCGGCGATGGCGGCCAAAGCTAGGGAAGCCAGGCGGGCTGCCGGCGGGTCGGATCGGCTTGTCAACATGATCGGCACAGAGCCGCCAATGACAACACCGGCGGCAAGGCCGCTGGCGCAATAGGCAAGGGATTTGAATAGCACATTGCCGGAAACGATGTCAGGCACGACAAGACCCTGCGCCCGCCCGGCCACCGCGCCCTGCGCGCTGTCCGGATCGATTCCCTTGATGCGGGCCGACTCCGGCGATATCGCAAGGTCGAGCGACAGCGGGCCGGCGAAGGCGGCATCCGGGTCGGCGGCGGCCGCCGCGCCGGCAATCTCCTCGGCCTCAATGCTGGAGGGCATCGCCTCAAGCTTCGATTCGGTGGCGGACAGGACCGCGATCCGCGGCGTCGCGACGCCCATCCGGCGCAGCAGCGCGGCCATGGCGAGTGCGGCCTCTGTGCGGGTTTTCACATCCGGCACGATATTCACCGCCGCGTCACTGATCAGCAGCGGCAGGCCGCCGCCCGGCGGCAGCATCGCGAAGATATGGACAAGCCGCCTGTCGGTGCGGATTCCCGAGCTTCGGCGCACGATCGTGCCCATGAAGACATCGGTATGAAGCTGGCCCTTGATCAGGCCGCGCGCGCTGCCGTCCTGAACGGCGGCGACGGCGGCCTCGATGGCCCCCTGTTCACCATCGCTATCGACAACCTCTGCCCCCTGAAGGTCCCATCCCATATCCGCGGCATCGGCGCGAATCTGCGCCGCTTCGCCAAACAGGACCGGACGTGCCAGACCGGCAGCGATCGCGTCGCGCGCTGTCTCAAGAATGGCCGGGCCGATGGCCCGCACAAACCCGACCGGAAGCGGCTCACCGCCACCGGCAAGCGCCAGGAAATCGGACGGACATTTGCTGTCCGGCGCGGTCAGAAAGGGGGTCGGTCCGCCCTGGTCTGCGATCGTCATACCTGTCCCCCCAAAGCCGCATGCCGGCGCAGCGCCAAAATGCTGCCTTGACGGGTTGCTGTCAATTCTCATTGGTGTGGCTGGCTGACCCATGCCCGCCGGTCCCCATGTCATGGCGAAGCTGTTCCACCACGCCGGCAAGCCTTGCCACCCCCTCTTCAATCCTTGATTCGGGAATTGAGGAATAGGCGAGGCGGAAGTAATTCAGTGGCGCATTGTCCCGCCTGAAGAACACGTCGCCCGGCTCGATCAGCACGCCCCTGTCCGCGGCGCGCGCCGCAAGTTGCCGCGAATCAAGCCAGTCGGGGCCGCGCACCCAGAAGCTTGTACCGCCGAAATGCGAGGCTGTCTGGGTGAACAGCCGGTGCTGGTCAAGCGCCGCCTGCAGCGCGCCGCGCCGTCCGGCGAGATGCCGGCGGAGCCGCCTGATCTGCGCGTCGTAATGGCCAAGCGCCATGAAATAGGCAAGCGTGCGCTGGGCGTGGCCCGGCGGGTGCCTGAGGATCAGGTGGCGAAGGGCGCGCGCCTCGTTGATCAGCGGCTCCGGCGCGACAAGATAGCCAAGTCGCAGGCCCGGAAAGACCGATTTCGACAGGCTGCCGACATAGATCACACGGCCATCCCTGTCCTGACTCTTCAGGGCCGGTGTCGCCGATTCAAGGAAGTTCATCTCGAATTCGTAATCATCCTCGACGATGAGGAAATCATGGCGGCTGGCCAGGGCCAGCAATTCGCGGCGGCGCGCGGCCGGCATCGTATGGGTGGTCGGGCACTGATGGCTTGGCGTGATGAATACGGCATCGCTGTCGGCAAGAACCGGCTCATCCAACACCAGCCCGCCGCTGTCGACCGGCAGCCCAGTGATGCGGGATGTGCGCTGTTCCAGAATGTCGCGAAGGTCGGGATAGGCTGGATCTTCGATCACCACACGCTTGTCCGGCGACACCAGAAGCTGGGCCACGAGATAGAGCGCGTTCTGCGCGCCGAGGGTGACAAGAATCTGTTCCGGCCTTGCGGTGATGCCGCGCCGTGGCAGGCTTCGCGAACAGATATAATTGACCAGCATGGGATCGTCGCTGAGCCCGAAATCGCCGACCATGCGGCCAAAATTGCGCATGCCGAGCGCCTGACGCGCGCAGTCCCGCCAGGCGGTCAGCGAGAACAGCTCGTCATCCACCTGCCCATAGACGAAGGGATAGCGATATTCGCGCCAGTTGAGCGGCTTTGCCACCGGCCGGATGCCGCTGCAGGAACTCACCAGCTTGCCGGACCAGTCAACCGCATCACCGGCCGGCACGGGTTCGTCCCCGGCCGGGTGCGGGGCCAGATTGCCGACCGGCGCATCGCTGCTGACCACATAGCCCGACCGTTCACGCGCCTCGATGAATCCGGTGTCGATCAGCGCCTGATAGGCCAGCACCACCGTATTTCGAGAAATGCCGAGCTGTTCGGCAAGGGCGCGGCTCGACGGCAGCTTGTCACCGGGAAGAATGGCGCGCGACAGGATCGCCTCGACCACCGACTGGCGAAGCTGTGACTGAAGGCTGGCGTCACCTTCCGGATCCAGGCTTATGATGAGATGGTCCAGCATGATGCCCGTTCCCTGTATGACGCGCTGCGCCGGGTGGCTTCGCCCTGAAATCTTTTGACTGAATTTGGCTTTTGGCCCGAAACTGGCACCAGCATAAGCCATATCTGGTTCTATAGCCTGCTCATTGCGGTGTCTAGCGTTGATGCATTGGTGCCACCATCGGTCGCACGCCGCCAAAGGGGTGCGCGGGCTATGATGATGAGGCATATCTCGACACAGAAAGACGGCCGGGTGCCAGATGCCGGCTGCCGCGCAACCGAAGGAGACCGCGATGTCCTACGATGTGAATTCGCTCGAGGCGCACTGGATGCCGTTTTCGGCGAACCGTGACTTCAAGAAGAACCCCCGCATGGTCGTCAAATCCGAAGGCATGTATATGTGGGACTACAAGGGCGGCCAGATTATCGACGGATCGTCGGCCCTGTTCTGCACCCCGGCAGGCCATGGTCGCCGCGAGATCGCCGAGGCGGTCTACAACCAGATGCTGAACAACGACTACACGCCGCACTTCCAGCTTGGGCACCCCGGCTCTTTCGAGCTTGCCGAGCGTGTCTGCCGGATGCTGCCGGACGAGTTCAACCACATGTTCTTCACCAATTCCGGTTCGGAATCGGTCGACACGGCGATCAAGATCATTCTGGCCTACCAGCGGGCCCGCGGGCAGTCGCAGCGCAACCGCCTGGTCAGCCGCGAGCGCGCCTATCACGGCGTCAATATGGGCGGCGTGTCGCTTGCCGGCATGGTCCGCAACCGCGAGACCTTCGGCCTGACACTGCCGAACATTTCGATGATCCGGCACACCTGGACGGACGAGCAGCGCTTCTCGAAGGGGCAGCCGAAGACCGGTGCAGAAATGGCGATGGACCTCGAGCGCATCGCGGAGAATCTTGGCGGCTCGACTCTTGCGGCCGTCTTCGTCGAGCCCGTCGCCGGGTCCACCGGCACGCTGGTGCCGCCCGTCGGCTATCTCGAGAAGGTCCGCGAAATCTGCGACAAGCACGGCATGCTGCTTGTGTTTGACGAGGTGATCACCGGATTTGGCCGGATGGGAACGCCGTTTGCCACGCAGAAGTTCAACGTGAAGCCGGATATCATCACCATGGCGAAGGCCATCACCAACGGGGCAATCCCGATGGGCGCCGTCGCCGTGACCGACGAGATCTACGATACCGTTACCAACGCCTCTCCGGAAGGGGCCATCGAGTTCTTCCACGGCTATACCTATTCGGCGCACCCGGCGGCCTGTGCGGCGGGGATCGCGACCCAGAAGCTCTATGAGGCAGAAGGGCTGTTCGCAAACGCCGCCGGTCTCGAGGAGTATTTCCTCGACGCCATCTTCACGCTTCGCGACCATCCGCTCGTCGTCGACATCCGCGGCATCGGCATGATGGCCGGCGTCGAGGTGGAGCATGACGGCGTGCCGGGCCGGCGTGGCGGCGAGATGCAGAAGGCAATGTTCTGGAATGGGCTTCACATCAAATGGACAGGCGACAACGCCATCGTCGCCCCGGCCTTTGTCGCCGAACGCAAGCATGTTGACGAAATTGTCGACAAATTCCGCAAGACACTCGACGAAATGATGTAAGCTTGCGTCATTGCAGGTTGTTGGGGCGCTGTGCCGCGGCATGGCGCCCTGTTCTTCGGACCGGCGTCCGATCAAGACAGAGTGGAGCACGCCAACATGGCCGGAATTGCAGTCAGCGGTGGGGGGATCGCCGGTCTCGCCGCGACGCTGGCGGCGTTGCGTGCCGGCCATGACGTCACCCTGTTCAGCGGCACCGCCGCGCCGGCCCTCCAGGGGGGCGTGCAGATCGCGCCCAATGGCTGGGTGGCGCTTGACTCGCTAGGCCTTGGCGAGGTGGCCCGCGCCAGATCAAACCGTCTTCATGACATCACCGTGCGCGCCCTCGACAGCGGCAGCACCCTGATCCGCCTTCCCCTTCATGAGCCCTATGCCAGCTTTGAACGCCGCGCCCTGGGCGAGGTGATCAGCGACGCTGTGGACGCGATCGGCAGGCTGGACCGCCGCGCTGTCGACATCACCCACATTCACCAGACCGAATCGGGCGTGACCCTTGTCACCAGCGATGGCGACAGCCACCAGTGTGACGGGCTGATCGCGGCCGATGGCGGCAACGGCCCGGGACGGCGTTATGTCGCCTCCAACGGGCCGGCCGGCCATGCCGGCGACAAGCTGGTGATGCGGGCGCAGGTGCCGCTGGCCGACCTGCCGGCGCATTTCGCGCTTCCCAGCAGCAATCTGTGGCTTGGTCGCGGGGTTCATGTGGTGCATTACCCGATTGGGCGCATGATGAACCTTGTGGTCACGCTGCCGGCGAGGCGGGTTGCCCCGGGGTGGCAGTCACGGCTTCTGGGACCGGCATCGCCGCTTGCCATTCTGGCGGATGACGCCATCGAATGGGCCCGTACGCCGCTTCCCGTGGCCGCCGCCGCGGGATGCTGGCGGCGCGGGCGGGTGGTTCTGGCCGGGGATGCGGCGCACAGCATGCCGCCGCATCTGGCGCAGGGCGCCGGCCAGGGGCTTCAGGACGGCGCCTGCCTTGCCCGCCATCTTGGCGGCGAACCAGACCTGGAAGCCGCCTTCGCGTCCTATGCCCGCGAGCGGGCCGCCGAGGTGGCGCGCATTGTCCAGAAGGCGGATGTCTCAGGGCGGATCATGGGGCTGTCGGGCCCGGCGGCGCATCTTCGCGACCTGGCGCTGAATGTCGGTGGTCCGAGGCTGATGCAGAGCTGGCTTGCCGAGGTCTGGTCAGCCGACCCCTCGCTTGCCTGACGGCCGTCAGATCAGGCCGTTGCTGCGCACGCTGCTCTCGAAATCCTCGCGGTTGATATAGGCGCCCGCCATCTTGCGCCTGCCGCTGAAGGCCCCGCGCCCGTGAAGAACCCGCCAGTTGTCGAACACCAGCATGTCGCCCGGCTTCAACGTATAGCGCCACTGCATCGCCGGGTCGTTCGCCAGCCCGTCGAAAGCGCGAATTCCGGCATAGAGCGCGCGCATGTCATCATCGGCAAGCCGCACCGTGTCGCGGTCGTAATTGTTGAAGCTGACCTGCGCCAGCACGCCCGAATCATCATATCGCAGGATCGGCCGGCGGGCCCGCAGCACCGCGCCGTCGCCCTTGTAGATGCCGGTCACCCCGATCCGTGCCAGATCATCATGAACCTGCGGCTGATCCGCCTTTAGCGCGGCGGCGATTCGCGCCCCGTCGACCATGATGGATTCGCCGCCCTTGGCATCATAGCTGACACACAGCAGAATCTGCACGCCCGGTGCGTCATGGCTGTAGGTGCCGTCGGTGTGCGGGCGAAGCTCTTTTGGTGTGTAGGCGGAATCCGCCATGTCCTCGTTGGCCTCGAATTCGAACAGCCCGCCAAAGATGGTCTGGCGGACATAGCCGATGGAATCAGCCACCGCCTGCACCGATGACAGGTCGCGCGGACAGTCGGTCAGCACGGCGAATCCATGGGCAAGAAGCGCCTTGAGAAGCGGGGTCACACCCTCGTTTCCTGTCAGGCCCGCACAGGACAGGCGCACGGCGTCGGGATCGAGGCTGGCCGCATCCCACGGGGTCGCCGGCGGCATCTGCATCGGGTTGCCGGCAGTGCTGAATTCGGCAAGGAACCCGGCCTCGTAATGTGCCTCGATCGCAAGGTCGGGCCAGTCGAGGATCAGGGCGGCGCCATCATCGCTGAGCCGCGCCGCCTTCGGGCGGATCATCGGATCGATGGCGGCGGTGTAGAGTTCCCGCTGATGGCTCCGCGAATCAAAGCTTTCCGGGTCGCGGGCATTGTCACGAAGCCAGAAATAATCGAATCCGGCCGTGGCCCCGCCATTGATCGACAGGGACAGCATGTCATCACCAAGGACAAGATCTTTCAGCATGGGCGTCCTCCATTTCGTGCCCTGATCCTACCGCCGCCCGAAAGACCGGACAAGCGCCGGCATGCTTGGAAATAACCCACGCCGATGCTACTGTCCGGCCGTCTGGACCAGGGGAGATGATGGCGGGCATGGGACGCTTGCGGACCGAGATGACTGACGCGCTGGCGCGGCTTGGTGCTGCGACAGGCACCGGTTTTGTGGTCGCCGCACTCTACAAGTTCGTCGATCTTCCCGACCATGCCGGCTGGCAGTCGAGGCTGCAGGCGCTTTGCGAGGCGCATGCGGTGCGCGGCACGCTGCTTCTTGCCCATGAAGGCATCAACGGCACCATCTGCGCGCCGGGAGACGGCATGGCGGCGGTGCTCGACTGGATCGAGGCGGAACCGCGCCTCGAGGGGCTGTCGCTGAAATTCTCTGCCGCGCCGGAACAGGCCTTTCTGCGCATGAAGGTGCGGCTGAAGCGCGAGATCGTCACCTTGGGACGGCCGGAAATCAATCCGTCGCGGACCACCGGAACCTATGTCGAACCGCGTGACTGGAACCGGCTTGTCGATGATCCCGATGTCATGGTGATCGACACCCGCAACGGATACGAGACCGCCATCGGCACGTTCGACGGCGCCGTTGATCCGCAGACGGACAGTTTCCGCGAATTTCCCGAATGGGCGGCGCGGCTGGCCGCCGATCCGGACAGGCCAAGGAAGCTGGCCATGTTCTGCACCGGCGGTATCCGCTGCGAGAAGGCAAGCGCGCTGATGCAGGATATGGGGTTCGAGGAGGTCTTCCACCTGAAGGGGGGCATCCTGAAATATCTGGAAGAGGTGCCGGCCGAGGACAGCCGCTGGCAGGGCGAATGTTTCGTCTTTGACGGGCGGGTCGCGGTGGATCACGCGCTGCGGCCGGGACGCTATGACATGTGCCATGCCTGCCGCATGCCGCTGTCGGATGACGACAAGGCGCACCCCGCCTATGCCCCCGGGGTCAGCTGCCACCATTGCCTCGACATGACGGATGAGGCGAGTCGCGCGCGCTTTGCCGAACGGCAGAGGCAGATCACCCTGGCACGGGCCCGCGGCGAGTCGCATCTGGGAGCTGACCCGCGGGCGCGGAAACCCCGGAGGGACGCTGTCTAGAGCGTATCGCGCCCATGCGGCGCGTCGAAATCGAGATCGGGGCCGACAGGCACGATCCCGGTCGGGTTGATGGTGCGGTGGCTGGCGTAATAATGGCCCTTGATATGCGGCATCACCACCGTGCCGGCGATGCCCGGCATCTGGTAGAGGTCGCGCATATAGGCCGACAGCGCCGGATAGTCATCGATCCGCCGAATGTTGCATTTGAAGTGCCCGACATATACGGCGTCGAACCGGATCAGCGTTGTGAAGAAACGCCAGTCCGCCTCGGTGATCCGGTCGCCCATCAGATAGCGGCGGGTCGAGAGACGCGCTTCCATCCTTTCAAGCGCGTCGAACAGCTTGCGCACCGATTCCTCATAGGCTTCGGGCGTCGTCGCGAAGCCGCTGCGATAGACGCCGTTATTGATATGCGGATAGATGTCGTCATTCACCTCTTCGATGCCGTCGCGCATCTCTTCCGGCCAGTAGTCATCAATGTTGCCGGTCAGCCCGTCGAAGGCCGAATTGAACATGCGGATGATCTCAGAGGATTCGTTCGACACGATCTGGCCGGTCTGCCTGTCCCACAGCACCGGCACCGTGACCCGGCCGGTCGCGGCGGGATGGCTGCGGGTATAGATCTGATGCAGGAAATCACTTGCAAACAGGTCATCGCCGCCAGCGCCATGCTCGTCATGTTCGAAGGTCCAGCCCTCATCCAGCATCAGCGGATGCACCACCGACACCGAGATATGATCGGTCAATCCCTTCAGCTGGCGGAAGATGAGCGTGCGATGCGCCCAGGGACAGGCATAGGAGACATAGAGGTGATAGCGCCCGCTCTCTGCGGCAAATCCGCCGTCGCCCGACGGGCCGGCGCTGCCATCGGCAGTCACCCAGTTGCGGAAACGCGCCGTGTCGCGCACGAAATGCCCGCCGCTGGATGCCGTGTCATACCATTCACGCGACCATTGACCGTTGATCAGCTTGCCCATGGGATCGGATATTCCTGTTTAGAAGATCAGCTGGCGGCAGCGGCGCGGATGGCGTCGATATTGACGCGGTACCCGTCTTCGCCATCGCCCTTGAAGATGGCCGATCCGGCGACAAGCGCCGTGGCGCCGGCGGCGACCACATCGCCAGCTGTCTCAAGCGTGATTCCGCCATCCACCTCGATGATGATGTCGCGGCCCGCGGTTATCGCCTTCAGCGTCGCGATTTTCTCAAGCATCGCCGGAATGAAGGCCTGCCCGCCAAAGCCCGGATTGACCGTCATCACAAGAATCAGGTCGAGCCTGTCGAGAACATGGCTGACAAAATCGGCCGGGGTATGCGGGTTCAGCGACACGCCAGCGCGGCAGCCAAGTTCGCGGATGCGGCTCAGCGTGCGGTCGAGATGCAGACACGCCTCGGCATGAACGGTGATGATTTCGGACCCGGCATCGGCATAGGCATCGAGAAGCGCATCCGGGTTGGACACCATCAGATGCGAATCGAAGGTCTTGCCGGTGACATGGCGAAGCGCCTTGATCACCGGCGGTCCGAAGGTCAGGTTCGGCACGAAATGCCCGTCCATCACATCCAGATGAACCCAGTCGGCACCGGCGCGGTCGACGGCTGACACCTCTTCGGCAAGCCGCGAGAAATCAGCTGCCAGGATGGAAGGGGCAATGATGATGCCGTCGGCCATATGCGCCTCCGCGGGACGGGTGGGGGTCGGGTGACAGATACATAGGCACATGACCTAAAAAACACAACACAAGTGAACAAACTGTCCAAAAGCCGGGTCCGGCATGGATTGCCGCAGGGGACTATCGCCTGTTTCCCGTTTTCCGGTATAGTCGTTGAGGGAATTCACACAGAATAGGTGACAATCCATGGAAGGCGTGGTCAACACGACGACGAAGCCGGTCTTTTCCTGGGAAGACCCGCTGTTTCTCGACGCCCAGCTCAGCGATGACGAACGCATGGTGCGGGACAGTGCCCGCGCCTTCGCGCGCGAGGTTCTGCTGCCGCGCGTCATCGAGGATTTCCGTGAGGAGTCCTTCGATGCCGGCGTGATGCGCCAGATGGGCGAACTTGGCCTTCTTGGCCCCACGATCCCGGCCGAATATGGCGGGGCCGGCGTCAACCATGTCGCCTACGGCCTGGCCGCCTACGAAATCGAGGCGATCGATTCCGGATATCGTTCGGCGATGTCGGTGCAGTCATCGCTGGTCATGCACCCGATCAACGCCTTCGGCACCGAGGCGCAGAAGCGGAAATTCCTGCCGGCGCTCGCCAGCGGCGAGATGATCGGCTGTTTCGGCCTGACCGAGCCGGATTACGGCTCCGATCCGGGCGGCATGGTGACCAAGGCGGTCGAAGCCGATGGCGGCTATCACCTGAGCGGCGCAAAAATGTGGATCTCGAACGCGCCGATCGCCGATATCGCGATTGTCTGGGCCAAGCTGGACGGGGTGATCCGCGGCTTCATCGTCGAGCGGGACACCGCCGGGCCGGGCTTCAGCACACCGAAGATCGAAGGCAAGCTGTCGCTTCGCGCCTCGGTCACAGGGTCGATCCAGATGGACAACGCCTTTGTACCTGCCGAAAACATCCTTCCCGAGGTTGCCGGGCTGAAAGGGCCCTTTTCCTGCCTCAACAAGGCCCGCTTCGGCATTGCCTGGGGCACGCTTGGCGCGGCGCAGTTCTGCTATGACGCGGCACGAAGCTATACGCTGGATCGCAAGCAGTTCGACAGGCCGCTTGCCGGCAACCAGCTGATCCAGCTGAAGCTGGCCGACATGCATACCGAGATCAATATCGGCCTCCAGGCCTGTCTTCGCGTCGGCAGGCTGCTGGATGACGGCAACTGCCCGCCGGAAAACATCTCGCTGGTCAAGCGCAACAGCTGCGGCAAGGCGCTGGACATCGCCCGTCAGTCGCGCGACATGCATGGCGGAAACGGCATCGCCGAGGAATATCACGTGATGCGTCACCTGATGAATCTTGAGACGGTAAACACCTATGAGGGAACGCACGACGTCCATGCGCTGATTCTCGGGCGCGCCATCACCGGCCTCCAGGCGTTTACCGGCTGATCACATGACGGAGTCTCCGGCGGCCCTCTCGCATCTTCGGGTGCTCGACCTGTCGCGGATCCTCGCCGGTCCCTGGGCAACGCAGATGCTCGGCGATCTCGGTGCCGACATCATCAAGGTCGAACGCCCGCGAAGCGGTGATGACACGCGAAGCTGGGGCCCGCCATTCGCCGATGAGATGACCGGCGACACCGACCGCGACGCCGCTGCCAGATCCGCCTATTTCTGTTCGGTCAACCGCAACAAGCGATCGCTCGCCATCGACATCACCGCACCTGAAGGCGCGGACATCCTGCGCCGGCTTGCCGCCGAAAGCGATGTGTTTGTCGAGAATTTCAAGGTCGGCGGGCTGGCCAGATACGCGCTGGATTACGAGGCGCTGCGCGCTGTGAATCCGCGGATTGTATATTGCTCAATCACCGGCTTCGGCCAGGACGGGCCCAACGCGCACCGCGCCGGCTATGATTTCATGATCCAGGGCATGGGCGGGCTGATGAGCGTGACCGGCGAAGCGGACGGCATGCCGATGAAGATCGGGGTGGCGCTTGTCGATGTTCTGACCGGCACCAATGCCGCCACCGCCATTCTTGCCGCGGTGATGCATGCGGCGCGCACCGGCGAGGGCCAGCATATCGATATGAGCCTGTTCGACGTCAGCGTCGCCAGTCTCGCCAACCAGGCGCTGAACTACCTTGTCAGCGGCACCGCCCCGGGCCGCCTTGGCAACGCCCATCCGAACATCGTTCCCTACCAGGCCTTCGCCACCGCCGATGGCCATATCATCCTCGCGGTCGGCAATGACTCGCAATTCGGCAAATTCTGCAAGATCGCCGGTCTTGACGGCTTTGCCGCGAACCCGGACTATGCAACGAACAAGGCGCGGGTGACAAACCGCGACGATCTGCTGCCGCATATCGCGGCGGCCATGGCAACGCAGACAACCGGATGGTGGCTCGACCAGCTTGCCGGTGCCGGCGTGCCGGCCGGACCGATCAACAGCATCGACGCCGTGCTGGAAGAACCGCAGGCCGTGCATCGGGGGCTGGCATCCGGCATTGCCGATGATCTGATCGACAGCATCCCGACGGTGGCAAGCCCGCTTCGCCTGACCGCGACGCCGGCCCGCGCCACCCTACCGCCGCCCCGGCTTGGCGCGCACAGTCGCGAGGTGCTGGAAGACATTCTGGCGCTGGACGGGGCCGAGCTCGACCGGCTGACAGCCTCCGGCGTGATCGCCATACCGGCCTAGGGTCCGGCCCTGCCGAGCAGCCGGCGAAGCTGCGCCGGCTCGACAATCACCGCCGCGACACCGCCGATGACAATGGCGCCGCCAAGAAGAACATGCGGGTCCGGCCGCTCGCCAAGAAAGCTGACCGCGCCAAGAATGGTCGATACCGGCAGCAGCAGAAGCACCGGCATGACCATCGGCACCGGATATTTGGACAGCAGGAAATACCAGGCCGAATAGCCGATCACCGTCATCACCACGCCAAGATAGAGAACCGTTCCCCAGGCAAAGGCCGGGGCCGCCATCAGCGCCGGCAGCGGATTCCCCTCGATCAGCGCCGAGGCCAGCAGCATCTGCGGCGCGGCGATCATCCCGATCCAGGCGGTCATCTGGAACCCGGACATCACGTCGCCAAGCCGGCGGACCATCACCTGGCCGCAGGCCCAGAACAGGCAGCCCGACAGGATCAGCAGAACCCCGGTCATCTGCCCTTCAAGCGAAGGGGCGCCGACAATGGTGACGATGCCGGCAAAGGCGATGACGGTGCCGGCGAACTGGCGTCTTGTCGGCCGTTCCTTCAGAACCACCGCCGCGATGACCGTTCCGAACATCACCTCGGACTGCACCAGAAGAATGGCCGGCGTGGCGTCGATCATCGACAGGCCGGTGAAGCTCAGCCCATATTGGAAGGTCGCGGAAATCAGCGCGATGACAATCAGCGACCGCCAGTGGCCGCGCGGCAGCGGCACGAACCAGACCAGCAGCAGGGCGGCGATGGCAAAGCGCATCCCCATCAGCAGCAGCGGCGGGAAATGGCCAAGCCCGGCCTTGGCAAGGGCGAATCCGAACCCCCATGTCATCGGCACCAGAAGCGCAATAAGAAGATGCCGCGGCGTCATCAGCCCTGCCCGCACATTTCGTCACAGAGCCGACCGAGGAACAGCAGCCCTTCATCCATGGCCTCTTCGGTGATGAATTCATCAGGCTGATGCATCTGCGCCATCCCGCCGGGGCCGATGACGATCACATCAAGACCGGCCTGCTGGAAATAGGCGCCGTCCGTCCCGAAGGACACGACCGACGGCGGCTGGTTGGTCCAGAGGCGCGCGATCAGCGCCGCCGCCGCGGACCCGTCGCGCGTGGCAAGCGGCGGAACGTCAGACAGCATCTCCGTCACCACCTCGCAGGCCGGATGCTCCTTGCGCATGGAAGGAACCACCTCGTCGGCGATGAACCGCGTCACCTGATCCAGGACGCGGTGCGGGTCATCCCCCGGATGCGCCCTGATTTCCCAGTCGAAACGACAGGTATCGGGAATGATGTTGCGCGCCTCGCCGCCATGGATGGTGCCAACGGACAGGGTGGTGAAGGGCGGATCGAAGGGTGATCCGGCGGCCGGGCTGGCGGCACAGGCGGCTGCCGTCTCATTGATGAACCCGATGATCCGCGCCGCCACAGAGATGGCGTTCACACCCTGCCCCGGCTTCGAGGCATGCCCCGCCGCCCCGCGCACATGGGTGACAAGCTCCATCCCGCCCTTATGGCCGTTGATCGGCGTCATGCCGGTCGGCTCGCCGACAATGGCGATCCGCGGCGTCGCCCCGGCACGCGCGAGGAAGGCCGGCATGCGCTCGGCCCCGAAACAGCCGATTTCCTCGTCGAAGGTGAAGGCAAGATAGAGAGGTTCGCGCAGCGCCCCGGCACGCGCCTGGAATTCCGGGGCCATGGCCAGCACCATGGCGAGGAACCCCTTCATATCCACCGCGCCGCGCCCATGGAGACGTCCGTCCGCGCGGCGCAGGCGGAACGGGTCCTGCGTCCAGCCGGCGGCATCGGCCGGCACCACATCGAGATGCCCCGACAGAAGCACCCCGCCTTCGGCCTGCGGGCCGATACGGGCAAGCAGGTTGAACCTGTCGCCGTCCTCATGCGCGTCCCGCCGGCAGGCGATGCCATGGCCGGCGAGATAGGCTTCTATATGACCGACGATATCGCCGTTCGGACGCAGGCTGACGCTGGGAAAGCCGACAAGGTCGGCAAGAATGGCGATGCCGCGCTCGCGAAGCGGATGCGGCGCGGTGCTCATGTCCCGACAACATGCACATGCTGCGGAAAATCACACAGCCGCTCACAGCCCCCGCCGCGAACATGAAGCGTTTCGCTCAGCTCCATGCCCCAGTCATCCATCCACATGCCGAGGATCACATGGACAACGGCATGTTCGGGAACGAGGGTTGTCTCGCGCGGGCGGAAGGACAGCGTATGCTCGCCCCAGTCCGGGGCATAGCCAACGCCGATGGAATAGCCGATGCGGCTTGGCTTCTCCAGCCCGTAGCGGTCGAGAACCCCCTGCCAGGCGGCATGGACATCGCCGGCGACAACGCCGGGTTTCAGGCTGTCCATCACAGCCGCCATGCCTTCCTCCACAGCCTCGGCGGTGCGGTGCAGATTGTCCGGCGGTGTGCCAAGATGAACGGTTCGCGCCAGCCCGACATTATAGCGTTTCATGCAGCCGCCAAGCTCGAAGGCAATGGTCTGGCCATCGGCAAGCGGCGCGTCGGTCCACATCGGATGCGCCGTGGTTGCCGCCTCGCCCGCGAGGATCAGCGGGTGAAGGGCTGCCATGTCACCGCCGGCCTGCGGGGTGCCGCTGATCTGGGTGGCGATGACATCGGCCATCAGGTCGCATTGCCGGATCCCGGCCCGCGCCCCGTCCCAGGCCCGCTGCATCGTCGCCTCGGCGATTTTCGCGGCACCGCGCATCATCCCGATCTCGGCCTCGCTCTTCACCAGACGCTGCCAGTTCACCAGAAGGTCGGCATCGATGAACCGCGCATCTGGAAGTCCGGCCTGAAGCGCGGATAGCGCCCGCGGCGAGAAAAAATAGCTGTCGCTTTCATAGCCAATCTTGGCGGTGGCGAAGCCGCGATCAGCCATCCAGCCGGCGAGACAGGTCATCGGGTGCGTGTCGGGGCGCTGCACCAGCTCTTCCGGATAGGCGACGATCTGCTGCTCTGTTAGATGGGTGGTGAAGCGCGCCGCGCCGGCATCCATCAGGCGGCCCATCCAGAACGGCCCGTCATGAAAATCCACAAGCATCATCTGCGGCGTGTAGAAGGACCAGGCGTCATAGCCTGTCAGCCAGTTGATGTTCGCCGGATCGCCGATCACCATGGCATCCAGCCCGCGATCCGCCATCGCCGCGCGGACCCGCGCGAGCCTATCGTCATATTCCGGTTTCAGGAACGCCGGTGCCATGGCATCACCCCCGCCTTATCTGTCCCGGTAGCTGACTCCGGGAAGAACACACAGCATTTCATAGAGCAGGTTCGCTGCAAGAAGTGCAGTGTTGCCCTGCGGGTCATAGGGGGGCGAGACCTCGACAAGGTCGGCCCCGACAAGGTTCAGACCGCGGCAGCCGCGAATGATCTCGAGCGCCTGGATAGGCGTCAGCCCGCCGATTTCTGGCGTGCCGGTGCCGGGAGCGAAGCCGGGGTCCAGCGAATCAATATCGAATGTCAGATAGACCGGCCCGTCGCCCATCGCCGCCCGCGCCCGCTCGATCAGCGGCGCGGCCGACTGGTGCCACAGCTCTTCGGCCTGTACCACGGTAAAGCCACGCCCACGCGCCCAGTCGAAATCCTCTGCCGTATAGCCGGTGCCGCGAAGCCCGATCTGCCAGGTGCGGTGCGGGTCGATCAGCCCTTCCTTGAGCGCCCGCCGAAAGGGCGTGCCATGGGCGATCTGTTCGCCGAACATATGGTCATTGATATCGGCATGCGCATCGACATGGATCAGCCCGACGGGCCCGTGCGTGCCGGCGATGGCGCGCAGCACCGGAAGGGTCAGCGTATGGTCTCCGCCAAGGGTCAGCGGCACCACATCATGCTGCAGCACCGTCTGATAGAAAGCGGTGATGCGCCTGACCGAATCCTTCAGGTCGAAGGTGTTGATCGGCACATCGCCAAGGTCGCCGACACGAAGCGAGTCGAAGGGCGCGGCGCGGGTCCACATGTTGTAGGGGCGCATCAGCACGGATTCGGCGCGGATCTGCTTCGGGCCAAAGCGCGTTCCCGAGCGGTTCGAGGTGCCGATATCAAGCGGAACTCCGATGAAGACGGCATCCATGCCGGCGGCGCTGTCCACCGCCGGAAGCCGCATCATGGTTCCGGGTCCGGCGAAGCGCGGCATGTCGTTGCCGCCAAGCGGTTGCGGAAAATCGGCCTCGTCCTTACTCATCATCGTTACCCATGATCATTACCAACCGGGCCGCCATTCTAGATGTCGTCGCACAGCCGCGCCGCGTGCCAGCGAAGATGATCTTCCATGAAGGTGGAGACGAAGTAATAGGCGTGGCCATATCCCGGCTGCATACGAAGCGTGAGGTTCGTCAGCCCGCCCCGGCAGGCCGCCTCGAGGCGTTGCGGCAACAGCATTTCAAGGAAATTGTCGGCATCCCCCTGATCAACCAGAATTTCCGGAAAGCCGTGACCATCCTCGATCAGCGCCACCGAATCATAGGCCCGCCAGCCATCCCTGTCGGGGCCCAGATAGCGCGCGAAGGCGGCGGCCGGCATATCGGCCTGCGACGGGCTGGTGATCGGGGCGAAGGCGGAACAGCTGCGGAACCTGTCGGAATGGCGTAGCGCCATGATCAGGGCGCCATGCCCGCCCATCGAATGGCCGAAGATGCCCTGCCGGTCCATGCGAAGGGGGAAATGCGCGGCGACAACGGCCGGAAGCTCCTGGCTGATATAGCTGAACATCCGGTAATTGGCGCTCCAGGGCGCCTCGGTGGCGTCGATATAGAAGCCGGCGCCGCTGCCGAAGGTCCAGTCATCCTCGTCAGGCACATGCGAACCGCGCGGGCTTGTGTCGGGGCAGATGACGGCCATCCCCAGCTCCGCCGCGGCGCGCCTGTATTCACCCTTTTCCATGACATTGGCATGGGTGCAGGTCAGGCCCGACAGATACCACAGCACCGGCACGGGCCCGTCCTGGGCCTGCGGCGGCAGGAACAGGGCGAAACCCATGTCGCAACCGGTGACATCGGAGCTGTGCCGATAGACCCCCTGGGTGCCCCCAAAGGATTTCTCGGTGTAGACTGTTTCCATGATGCCGGGCCCTAATAGACGACCACGGAGCGGATGGATTCGCCCTCATGCATCAGATCGAACCCCCTGTTGATCTCCTCAAGCGGCAGGGTGTGGGTGATCATCGGGTCGATCTCGATCTTGCCGTCCATGTACCAGTCGA
>CAJWVJ010000029.1 GCA_913048595.1 uncultured Alphaproteobacteria bacterium
GAAACTGATTGATCGCGAAAGTATTCGATTGAAACTTGGCAAAGCTGCAATGGATATTGAGACGGGGCGCGTCATGACGATGCGGGCGGCTTGGCGTATCGAGCAGGGCTCAAAAGCGCGTCAGGATGTTTCAATAGCCAAGATAATTGTCTCTGAATTGCTAAACCGCGTGGTGAGTGACGCAATCCAAATCTGTGGTGCAAAAGGTTACTCCAAGGATTTGGTTCTCGAATGGATGTATAGATATGGCCGACAAGCGCTTCTTGTGGATGGATCGACTGAAGTTCACGAAATGGTCATTTCGAATTTTATGCTGAAGGATGATCAAAACTTTTGGTGCTGGGGTAGAGGAGCGGATTAGGTCAGCCAACGTATCCTGTTCAACCTGGCTCAAATTCCTTTTGTGCATCGGCCTGGCGAAATTTTGTCCCGTACAAACCGGGCATGAACGACAACGTCCATGACCCATGGAGTGCCCATCCTTGCGGTTTCCTCTGGTAAGATTACAAGACCGGGTGCCGCGCCCTTGATCCAAGGTCATTTGATCCTTGCTGAAGGTCCACAAACCCTTAACGTCCAATGCGGTTTTGATTCCCGATTTTGATATTGATCAAAAAAACACCCGAGTGCGCCTTAAAATTCGTTGAAAAAAGCGTGGATGGAAAACTCACTTTGAACAACCGTCACCGGGAGGAATAGTGAGGAGGTTTCTTTCTATCCGTCAAATGACAACAGCCTTTTTCGATAACGCAGATATTCGAGCGTTGATCGCCTCTTCAAGAAGTGGAGCGCCGAATTTTTCATGTGTTTGCTTCTCTCTTCGACGACCTTGAGCGGCTCCGTTAGCGAACTGCCAACGCTGGATCTGGGAACAGATCAGCGTTGGCATCACTTAATTTATACTGACCTTTCCTGATAACCTATAATGCTCAAATTGCAGGTTATCAGTGCAAAAACTGCATCATGAAACAGGAGCTTGTGGTGGCCGTTCTTCAAACTGTGCGAGATTCAAACGGACGTTTTGCTAAAGGCCAATCCGGCAATCCGGATGGGCGGCCGAAGGATGAGGCGCGGGTCGCCGAGCTGGCCCGGCGCTATACATCCGAGGCGATCGAGACGCTGGTGCATCTGATGCGTCACGGCAGGGATGAGCGGGTGCGGTGAACGCCGGCGCAGGCGCTGCTGGATCGCGGCTGGGGCAAGCCGAAGGTCGAGGTGGTGGCCGATGGTGCCGGGTCCTGCATCGAGGCGCTTCGCCTGGTCAACGAGTAGATTGCGACAGACCGGTCCGCAACCTGACTAAGCTGGCACTCACCTGGCACTCACCTGGCAACAGAGCAGAAACAGGGCTGATGTGCTGTGGATGGCACGTTTAACGGTCAACACCAGGATGGCCTTTGGCCAGCCCTTTTCTTTTGATCGAAGGTGCTGCGTTTTTTGCACTCATGCACTGAATTTTTAACCCTGTTTTGCACAGCAGGCTGGGTCTAAGTTTAGATAAACCTCTCGTCAGGAGAAAAAGGCCATGTTCATCGCGAAACTTATGATCTGTGGGCTGCTGCGAGGCGATTGCACGGTTTTGATGGACACGACCGCTCTGCATAAATCCGAGGAGCAGTGCCGGGCACGCATTGAGGAGATGGTGACAGACCTTCGCCCGATGGTGCCTCATATGCGGATGTTGGCCAACTGCGAGAAGTTGGGGGTCCCTGTTTGAAAAGGCATTGACCCCGAGCCACCCAGATTGATGTCTCAATGTGGTCAACATGCCTAATCGGGGGTTGTGGAACCATGTTTGACTGATGTCATTCCATCCTGCGGCCCGTTATCCCGGTGCACGAAAACACAAAATATCTATTCCACCTCCCTACATCTGACTATCATCCCGTTGCAGACATAGTGCTGACACTGGACCGATTCTATTGCCGTGTGATCCATAAAAACATATGTAAAACAGTCAGATAGTCAGGCTTTGATTTGCGCCCGCCTTACGTTCACATCGCAGGGGTCACAGATTCAATCCCTGTCACGCCCACCATTTCACCCTCCGGAAAAAAAACAGCAATATGGCTGGTTGCGTTCTGGCCTTGTCGCATCTTTGTGCTGTGCGCTATCACCTGATACCATCTGACCTCAGGACTTCAGCAGGGATAGTGTGGGGATGAGCCGCTTTCCACAGGTCACGGCCTTTTCCGGAGATGCGGACACCATCCGTGTGGTTGGGCATCGCGGCGCGCGGGGCATCCTGCCGGAAAACAGCCTTATCGGGTTTGATTTTGCGCTTTCGATCGGCGTTGATCTTCTTGAATTCGACGTCCTGCTTACCCGCGATGACATTCCGGTGATTACCCATAATCACGAGTTTCACGATTCTGCAGTCAGGGGGCCGGACGGTGCGTTCCTCAATGGAGAGCATTCGCGTGTGGCGTCCCTGACCATATCGGAAATCGAACGCCTTGATATCGGCCGGCTGAATACCGAGACCGAATATGGCCGCAGGTTTCCCGATCAGGCGCAGATGGATGGTGTCAGGGTGCCGCGGCTCAGCGAGTTGTTGCAGCTCGTCTCGCAGCCCAGATATGCCAGCGCCTGTCTGATGCTGGAATTGAAGTCAGATCCCGATCTGGCGCACGATGCCGCGGCGCGGGAACGGATTGTGTCGGTTGTCTGCGATGAAGTGCATAGGGCAGGGATGGCGGACCGGACCCTGCTGCACAGCTTTGACTGGGCGCTTCTGGCCGAATGCCGGCGTCAGGCGCCGGATATACCGCTGTCCTTCCTGACGCAGTTGCAGGAAAACGAGCATGATGCGGGTGAGGATTCCTCAATCTTTGTCACGCCGGATTTCGGCAATCCGGATACATCCGTGCCGGATGAGGTCAGCAAGGCAGGCGGGTCGCTATGGTGCCCGCATTTTACCGAACTTGACGAAAATTCGCTCGCGCATGCGCGTGAACTTGGATTGGCTGTCGCCGTCTGGACGGTGAACGATCCGGATGACATCGAAGCCATGATCGACCTGAAGGTCGATGCCATCGTGACAGACTATCCCGGCCGTGTGCAGCAACGATTGTCCGAGCGCGGCTTTTGCTGGAGACGGTGACCCGGCCGCGCAGGACCCCGCCCCGGTCCAGCGCGCCAACATCATGGTCAGCGTCCGGCTGCTGCTGCTGGTGATCTGACCTGCCGGCCATCAGGCCCCGCTGACATTCAGATAGACGGCATAGAGCGAGGTTGTCGCGGTGATGAACAGACGGTTCCGCTTGGCCCCGCCGAAACAGACATTGGCGACAACTTCCGGAATCCTGATCTTGCCGAGAAGGCGGCCATCGGCATCAAGGCAATGCACCCCGTCTCCCGCCGAGGTCCAGATCCGTCCGTCCTCGTCCATGCGGAACCCATCGAACAGCCCGGCGTCACATTCGGCGATCACCCCGCCGCCGGTCAGCCCATTGCCGTCAGATGTCACTTTGTGCCGCCTGATATGCGCCGGCCCGTCCGGGTCGTGGGTGCGGCCTGTGTCGGCGACATAGAGATGTGATTCATCCGGCGAGAAGGCGATGCCGTTCGGCTTCACATAATCATCGGCGACCATCGTCACTGCGCCGCTGCCCGGGTCGATACGGTAGACATGGCAGGCGCCGATCTCGCTTGGCGCGCGTTTGCCCTCGTAATCCATCAGGATGCCGTAATCCGGGTCGGTGAACCAGATCGACCCGTCGGATCGCACCACCACATCATTCGGTGAATTGAACGATTTTCCGTCGAAGCTGTCGGCAAGAACGGTCAGGCTGCCATCATGCTCGGTGCGGGTGACGCGGCGCGCCAGATGTTCACAGGTAACAAGCCGCCCCTGCCGGTCGGTGGTGTTGCCGTTGCTGTTCCGCGCGGGGGTGCGGAAGACCGAAACCGACCCGTCAGTGTCGTCATAGCGAAGCATGCGGTCATTCGGGATATCGGACCAGACCAGATACCGCCCGCCGCCAAACCAGGCCGGCCCCTCGCACCAGCGCCCGCCCGTCCACAGCCTTTCGACATGCGCGGTGCCGAGAATACAGCCGGCAAACCCGCTCTCGATGATCTCGTACCCGGTGCCGTCAAGCTGTCCGAACATGGCCGCCTCCCTGATCCGCTTTCTGATACACGACTATCCGGCAAACCGGCCGGGTGGGCAAGGAGACAGTCGACAGCCGCGCCCCGGAATGGCATGACTAAGGGCGTGACCAGAGGGTCCGCCGGCGCTGGTGCGCCGGCGCATCACGTTCGTTTGGGAGACAGACAGGCCATGACCGAATTCGCAAGATATCCGAGCCTTAAGGGCAAAAGCGTCATCGTGACCGGTGGGGCATCCGGAATCGGGGCCGCGACCGTGGCCGCCTTTGCCGCGCAGGGCGCCAAGGTGGGCTTTCTCGACCGCGACGCCGACAGCGCCGCCGCGTTGAAGGCCGATACCGACGGCAGCGTTGATTACGAAATCTGCGATCTGTGTGATATCGAGGCGCTTCGCGCCGGCATCGCCGCGCTGGCGCAGCGCCATGGTCCGGCCACCGTTCTTGCCAACAACGCCGCGCGCGACGACCGCCATAAATGGCATGATGTCACCCCGGAATATTGGGACGAACGCCAGGCCACCAACCTCCGCCACATGTTCTTCGCCATTCAGGCCGTCGCCCCCGGCATGATCGATGCCGGCGGCGGCTCGATCATCAATCTGGGATCGAACAGCTGGTGGGAGGCGCAGGGCGGCTTTCCCGCCTACACCACCGCGAAATCAGCCGTCCACGGCCTGACCCGTACCATGGCCCGCGATCTTGGCGAACACCGCATCCGGGTGAACACGGTTGTCCCGGGATGGATCATGACGGAACGCCAGAAGCAACTCTGGACAACTCCCGAGGCGCTTGAGAAACATCTTCAGCGGCAGTGTCTTCCCGACCTGATCGAGCCCGTCTATGTGGCGCGGATGGTGGTGTTCCTAGCATCGGATGACGCTGGCGCCTGCACGGCCAACAATTTCTTCGTCGAAGCCGGCTCCACCTGATTGGTGCCTGCTAGCGCACCGAGGCTGCAAAATCGCGAACCGCCTCGATAAAGGGCTTGTCCGCGGCAAAGCCGATGCCGTTGGCACGCGCGCTGTCCACATCGGCAGGCCAGCTTGCGACGATCCGCTCGATGCCCTCGTCGCGCTCATAGCTCAGGCGGGCGGCCACTTCATCGCCGCCAACCTCTTTCAGCGCAGCCGCCATTTCGGCGACCGTCACGGAAATGCCGGGCAGGTTCACCCCGCGCGGCCCGCCCCAGACATCGTCATTCACCGCCGCGGCGTGGCGCAGCCCGGCCACCGCGCCATCCGGTGAATTCAGCACCACGCGAAGCGCGGGATCGACCGGCACATTCGCGGCCGCGCCCTGAAGCGGCTCGCGGATCATGCCTGACAGGAACGAGCTTGCCGCCCCGTTCGGCCGTCCTGGCCTGACGCTGACCGTCATCAGCCGCAGCGACCGCGCGGTGATCATCCCGCGCCGCGAGAGATCGGCGAAAAACGCCTCGAGCATCAGCTTCTGCGCACCATAGCTGTTCTGCGGGGTCGGATGGGTGGCGTCGCCAATCACCGGGGGAAGGGGGGCGTCCGGCGTGCCGCCATAGATGGCAAGCGTACTGGAAAAGACCAGAAGCGGCTTGTGGTCGGCCGCGGCAAGGCATCGCCCGAGGGCCACGCCGGCCATCAGGTTGGCTTTCAGGCCAAGATCGAGATCGGCCTCGCACTCGGCGCTTGTCGCGCTGGCGAGATGGAAGACGGCATCGGCGCTGCTGAACAGGTCCGGCCTGCCGGCAACAAGGGCACCGAGGTCACCCTCGACCCACTCGGCCCCGTCAGGACCACCAGCCGGGTCTGAGACGACATGATCGACAAGAACAAGCTTGTCAACGGTGCGGGTCTCGTCATTCAGGTGAAGGCTGCTGCCAACCGGCATCGTGGCGGCAAGCTGGCTTCCGATGAACCCGTTGGCACCGGTGATCAGGATGGTGGTCATAGGCAAGGCTCCTGTTGCGGTGGGGGGTGGTCAGCTACCGTCGAGCTGGTTCGCCAGATAGCCGAACAGCGCCTGAAACTGTTCCGGCTGTTCGGTCAGGCGGGTGGTGATGATCGACTGGTCCAGCTTCACCAGCGTGGTGGTCAGAAGGGCGATGTAGGTGTGGCGATAGGCCTGGCGGCGCAGGACATTGGTCACGCCAAGCATCTCGTTCTCGGCATAATCCTCTTCACGGCTGTCGAGATCGGCACGGGTCAGGCGGCCATGCCGCACAAGAAAGAAATGGTCGGCCTCGGTTCCGGCCACCACCGCGACCTCGCCCTTATAGAGGTGAAGCTGCTCCATCTAGGCAGGCGCTCCCTGCTGTTTGGCGGCGATTCGCGCCGCCGTCGCCTTCATCATCATTGCCATCACATTATCCGCCGCTTCAAGCATCGCGACAAGATTCTCCTGCGGCACGATCAGAAGCTGGACATCGCTCAGCGCCTCGCAACTCCGCGAGTATGGCGTGCCGAGGAGGAAGTCTATCAGGCACAGCACATCGCCGGCCTCGCGCTCGATATCAGGCTTGCCCGCGCTGCGGCAGATCACACGCCCGTCGAGGATCACGTAAAGATTCTTGCAGGGCTGACCTGACGAAAACAGTGTTTCGCCCCTGGCCAGCGTTGCCCGCATGCCAGTTGATTCCAATGCGGCCATCAGGTCGGTTTGGCTCACAGTTCCTCCTCGATCACCTCAAAGGAGGCATGAGCCAGCGCCCGGGAAAACCGCTTTCCGTGGCCGATCATCTCGTCATCTTCCGGGTCGGCTCGCCAGATCACCTTGTTGTCGGCGCCGACCTCATCCAGCAGGCGGATGATTTCGAGGATCTTGCGAGATGATCCGCTGTTGAAATACTGCATCTGAAAATCGAGGGTGGTGGTCCCCCTTGCGTCTTCAGCCAGAATTTCCTCAAGCGCGGTGAAGATCGGCGCGAAAGCCGCCGTCACATCCTCCGGGTAGGCCTCGCCTTCAATGGTCATGATGCGGGTATCGGGATCGAAGGTGACACCCGGCATACGGCTGGTCTTTTCGTTGATTACCTTCATGGGCTGAAACTCTGCTATCTAAAAGCTGTTAGACATCCGCTCGCATGACGAGCATGAAATTCTCCCCGTCGGGAATGAAGTCGAAACTCAACTGACTTGATTGTCGCCGAATCTCAAACAGGCCGAGCCCGGCCCCCTTTTCCGACCCGGTGATCTGGTTCATCAGCTGGTCCTCATAGGCGGCGTCTATATCATCGTCGCTCATGGCCAGAAGATCGGCCAGCTTCGACTCAAGCTCGGCGCGCCGGTCTGCCAGAACAATGGTGGCCGAAATGACCGAGAAGGCGCCGTCATCCAGCGCCTGAATGAAGATGGCGCCATAGCCGGCCCCGTCGCGCGTTCCGTCGATTTCCATGCGGCGGCCGGAGTAGAAGATGATGTTCTGTGACGATTCCACGAAAATGGAGAAGATCTTGCGGGATTTCTTCGTCTTGTAGGCACCCGTCTCGAACACCGCCTTGATGCCCTGGGCAATGCCTTCGAGGGACTGGTCTGAAATGTACCCGCTATAGGAGATCAGCATGTTCGCCGTCTCCAGCTCGTGCACCGCCTTTGCGACGTCGAATTCCTTTGTCATCGGCATATCCCCTTTCCATGGGTTGCACGTTTGACCCTATGTCTGGCCTGCATGCTTGATCCGCCCTGGCCGCCATCTTCAGAATACAAACGCAAGACCGAAGTTGTTCAGCAGTAACTAATTCACGGTAAGGGACAGCGGCGTGTGCAGCAAGCAAAGACGTGACGAAGGCCGCCTTTGAGGATGAAGACGGAATGAGTACCGCAGGCAGCGGAATTCAGCCGGCAGGGTGACTCCAAACCCGGTTGGTCTGTGCTAAGAAATCTGTGTGATCTGGTGAACACATTGTTGACGGGGAGTGATATGGCGACCTTTGTGCTGGTTCATGGTGCCTGGCATGGCGGCTGGTGCTGGGCACCGCTGGAACGTGCGCTTCGCGGCCGCGGTCATGAGACATCCGCGCCGACCCTGACAGGCCTTGGCGAGCGGAGCCACCTGGCCACGCCGCAGGTGACACCCGATACGCATGTCCTTGATATAACCAGCCACATCGCCTGGCAGGGGCTTGAGGATGTGATCCTTGTCGGCCATTCCTATGGCGGTGTTATCATCACCGGTGTCGCCGGCCGCATGCCGGAGCGGGTTCGCGCGCTTGTCTACCTCGATGCCATTGTCCCGGAAGAAAGCGGTGTATCCGCCGTCGCCGCCCACAACCCGGAACGGACGGCCACCCTGCGCGCGCAGCTTGCAAATGGCGACTTCATGGTCGCGCCGGACAGATTCGACAGCTGGACAGATGACCCCGACCACATGGCATGGCTTCGCGAGAACTGTACGCCGCATCCGATCCGTTGCCTGACCGAGGGGGTGACGCTGACCGGGCGCGAGGCCGAGGTGACCCACCGTCATTTTATACTGGCAACGCGCAACAGGCCGTCCCTGTTCTGGGAGGAATATGAGCGGGTGAAGGGCCGTGCCGGCTGGCAGGTGCAGGAAATGGCGACGAAGCACGATGTGATGGTGGAAGCCCCGGAGACGCTGGCGGCCAGGCTTGATGCCATTGCTGATAGTCCGGTCTGAACAAACAATGGAAATGCGGCCAGAGCCCGTCGTTTGCCGGATAGCTTAAAGCCCGGTAAAAATGGGAGCTTTCGATTTGTTGTAGAGTTGTTACAGTCTCTGTGATGAATGGCGGGAATTCTAGAAATCGCGCGCGGCCACACCCCCCGCATGACAATACTCACCGCGTGACACATGGGAGAACTCAATGAAAAAATTCACTACGAAATCCATCGCGGTCGCGGCTTCGCTTGCGATCGCCGGCATGGCCGGCAGCGCCCAGGCGACTGACTCGGTAAATGTCGCTTTCTTCCTGGAATGGGCAACTCCGAACCAGATCGCCAAAGTCGACAAGGGGTATGACGAGGCCATGGGTGTAGACGTCAACTGGACCGACTTCTCAACCGGCGTTCAGATGACAGAGGCCATGCTGGCCGGTGACATCGATATCGCCTATTCGCAGGGCCTGGCACCGTTCGTGACCGCGATTCAGCAGGGCGCGCCGCTGAAGATGGTCGGCATCGCCGTCGTCTATGAGGCCAATGACTGCTTCGTCGCCAATTCGCTTGGCATCAATTCGTCCAACGCGTCCGAGCTTGAAGGCAAGACAGTGGCTGTTCCGCTGAACACAATGGCTGATTTCTCGTTCCGCAAGCAGATGGCCGCCCTTGATGTCGATATCGACACCATGACCATCGTTGACCAGGCTCCGCCGGACGGCGCCGTGTCGCTTGCCGACGGTTCTGTCGACATGGCCTGCATCTTTGGTGGTGCATCGGCCAAGGCTGCCGGCGAAGTCGGCACCCCGATCATGTCGAGCCAGGAAAAGACTGATGCCGGCATCGGTTCCTTCGACGTTGTCTCGGTTACCGAGTCCTTCGCTCGCGAGAACCCGGACCTTGTCCGCTCCTTCCTTGAGGTGACCCATGAGGCAAACGCCGCATGGACCGCTTCTGACGCCCAGATCGCCAAGGTGGCTGCTGATGCCGGCATGGATGTCGCTACCACGCGCAACCAGATGGCCGGCTTCGTCTTCCCGACCGCCGAGGAGCAGGTCAGCGACTTCTTCGGCAAGGATGGCACAGCCGCCGCCGCTGCCGAGTCGCTTGGTCTTGTTTTCAAGAAGCCCGGCGCATGGAACGTCGATCAGAAGATCAAGAAGGTGATGACCGGCGAGTTCATCGAATAGGCCCGTCTTCTTCTGTCTGAAATAGTGGCAGGGCCCGATCGCGGGCCCTGCCGACCGCTTGAACCAGGTTCCCATCATGTCCGATCTGATCTGTCGCGATCTGTGCATGACCTTCAGCGACCCAAAGACGAGGTCCAGGGTTGAGGCACTGAAGAACATCAATTTCGAGCTGAGGCAGGGCGAAATTCTGAGCGTGCTCGGACCGTCGGGATGTGGCAAGACCACGCTCCTGAACATGATCGCCGGGTTTCTCAACCCGACAAGCGGCCAGCTGACCCTTGGCGATGTCGACATCGAGGGGCCGGGCGCCGAACGCGGCATGGTGTTCCAGCAGGGTGCGCTGTTCGAATGGCTGACCGTGGCGCGCAATGTCGATTTCGGGCTTCGCATGGGTGGGGCTTCGTCGGCTGAAACCGCCGAAAAGGTCGAGACCTGGCTTGATACCGTCGGGCTTCAGGGCTTTGGCGACACGCCGACATACCAGCTTTCCGGCGGCATGCAGCAGCGCGTGGCACTGGCCCGCTGCCTCGTAAACGACCCGTCGCTGATCCTGATGGACGAGCCGCTCGGCGCGCTTGACGCGCTGACCCGCGAGAAGATGCAGTCGCTGATTCTCGAACTGTGGAAAAAGACCGGCAAGACCATCATCGTCATCACCCATTCGGTCGAGGAGGCGCTTCTTCTTGGCGAGCGTCTGTTCGTCATGGCACCGCGCCCCGGCCGTATCCACCGCGAATACAACCTTCCCTTTGCCGAGATGGGGCTGACCCGCTCGTTGCGCGAAATCAAGCAGACATCCGAATTCAGCAGCATCAGGGAAGAAATCCTGTCCATGATCTGGGATATGGAAGAGGAGATCATGGGGCATGGCTGAATGGCTTGCTGACAATCGCGCGGTCTTCGCGCTGATCACCATCATCGGTCTTTTAATCGCGTTTGCCTGGTCGATTCAGGTTGGTGTACGCCAGACACGGCTTCGCGCCCGAGACGAGGTGTTCGGCGACCCGGAACGGACCAAGGGCGGCTGGTACTGGGCCGTCTGCGGTGTCTCGGCGCTGATGCTGGTCTGGTTCTATTATTCCTGGGGCACGGCGCGGGCGGTGTTTCCGAATGCGGCGAACGAGCTGTGCCAGGTGGCCAAGGTCAATGAATCGATGGCCCCGATCAGCGCCGCGCTTCCGGTGCGCTCGCGCTATCTGAAATCAACCATGCTTGTGGTTCGCAACGGCGCGCAGCTTGACGCGCTGGCAAGCTCGATGCCGGAGGGTGTCTTCAGCCCCCGCGAGGCGGCGCAGCTTGAGACAGGCATTTCGCAGACCCGCCAGCTGATCGCGCTTCTGTCTGACCCGAATTACACACCGCGCGAGACCCGCGACGCGCTTGCCGGGGTGGAAGGGCGGCTTGGCGAGCTTGCGGCCCGCCTTGATGCCGGCCCGGGTGTCATGCAGCCCGGTGCAGATGCGCTGTCGCAGCCGCGCTGGGGCACCTCCGAGGTGGAAATCCCGCTTCTGCCGATGACGCCGCGCGGGGTGTTGTTCGACTATGTCAGCACCGAGCTTGTCGCCGTATCCGAGGATTTCCTGTCGATCCGCAACCTGTCGCCGGAGGCAGAGGCGCTGATTGAATCGACCGGCGGGCTGATTAACCGCATCAAGAAGGCCGACCCCGAGGTTAGCCTTGACGAAGATGGCGAGAAGGACCGCAAGGCCTACATCAAGGCCGTCGAGCGGATTTTCAAGCGCATTGACGATGCCACAATATTCCCGGCCGAGGAAATGGCGGGGGTGAACAAGGCCGTCGCCGGGCTGAACAATTCGGTCGAGAACGCCAAGGGCGGTCTTGGCGTCGTTGAATCGCTGTTCTTTCCCGGGCAGGGGATCGTGAAGTCGCGAACGCAATGCACCGAACAGGGCTCAGGCCGCTGGCTGCCGAAGCCGAGTGACGTTGTCGTGACCTTCGCGACACTGGCCAATCCGGACATGGACAATGGCGGCGGCTACAAGGGCACACGCCTGCTGTGGTGGAAATGGCTGCCTGTCGCCAATATTGTCGGCTTCCTGATTCCCGATGGTCTTGTCGACATGCTGCCGGGGGATTACGGCGCGCATGGCGTTGATGGCGGCTTCATGCCGACATACAAGGACCATCTGCTGTCATTCGCGCAGGGCGATGTCTATCTCGGCTCGGTGCCGATGCTGGACGGCCATATCTGGGATTCGCTGTTCCGCGTCCTTGTGGCGATGGCGTTCGGTATTCTTCTTGGTGTGCCCCTCGGCATCTATATGGGCGTGTCGCGACTTTTCAAATCCTTCTTCGACCCGCTGATTGAACTCTACCGGCCGGTGCCGCCGCTTGCCTGGGCACCGCTGATCCTGACCATTTTCGGTATTCAGGATGACGGCAAGATCTTCCTTCTGTTCATGGTGGCCTTCGCCATCATGGTGATTTCGGCGCGCACCGGCGCATCGGGAACGCAGCTTTCGAAGATTCGTGCCTCACATTCGCTTGGTGCCACGGACAACCAGATCCTGCGCCATGTGATCCTGCCGAACGCGTTGCCGGAAATTCTGACCGGGGTGCGGATTTCGATCGGTGTCTGCTGGGGAACGCTGGTCGCGGCCGAAATGCTGGCCGGCACCACCGGCATCGGCTTTATCGAGAATGTCGCGCGGACGGTCTCGGACTATGAGCTGATCTGGGTCACCATTCTGATCATGGGCCTTCTCGGTCTGCTGTTCGACCTGGTGATGCGCTGGGTGATCGCGCGGCTGATCCCGTGGCGCGGCAAGGGGTGATCCGTCTGGTCCGTCGGTTGTCGGCCTAGAGAACCCCGACCGCGATCAGGCGCAGCCCCATCAGCAGAAAGGCGATCAGCACGACCTGCCGGAAACGCTGCTGCGAGACGCGTTCGCGCAGGATTTCGCCAATGCGGAAGCCGACCAGTGTCGCGATCAGCCCAAGGGTGGACTTTACGATCACCGTCCAGGTGATCAGCCCTGACATCACCAGCCCGATCCCAAGCGGAAAACATCCGGCAAGGAACAGGAACCCGGCCGCGCCGATGAACTGTTCCTTCGGCGTGTCGCGGGCGATCAGATACATCGCCACCGGCGGCGACCAGATCGAGCTCAGCCCGCCAAGGACACCGGCGACGACCCCGAAAGCACCCTGCCAGACAGGCCCCGGGCCAATCGGCACCGTCATGCCGAACAGCAGGTTCAGCGAGAAAATCACCATCGCTGCGCCGATGGCGATCGTCAGCAGGGCTGTCGGATAGTCATTGATGAAGAGCGATGTGATGAAAATACTGGCGGCAAGCGGCACCGCGAACCAGACATAGGAGGTCGCGATGCTGCGTCTGTCCGGGGCGCGGCCGAACTGGAAGATATTGGTGAACAGGATTGGCAGCCATAGCAGGGAAATGGCCTCTGTCGGCGGAAT
The DNA here is from genome assembly GCA_913048595.1 of uncultured Alphaproteobacteria bacterium. Taxonomy (GTDB): domain Bacteria; phylum Pseudomonadota; class Alphaproteobacteria; order Puniceispirillales; family Puniceispirillaceae; genus UBA8309. The sequence goes on from CAJWVJ010000029.1 coordinate 13,330, forward strand.
GATCAGAGTCAGCAGCCCCATCGCCGCCGCCGGAAGCCCGATGCCGAGGAACCCCTTGACCACGCCGGCGAACAGGAAAATGCCGCAGATGACCGAGACCAGGATCGGGTCGAGTGATGGCAGCAGCGCCGTCAGCGTCATCCCGTTCAACCGGTATCTCCGCCATAGACAATGTCATAAAGCTTCAGCCGCTGGACCTTGCCGGACGGACCCTTGGGCAGATCGTCAAGAACATGCACCCGGTCCGGCGACTTGAATTTGCCAAGCTGCGCGACGCAATGGTCCAGAAGATCGCCTTCGCTGGCCTGGCGCCCCGGCTTGCAGCGGATGCAGGCTTCGACGCGCTGGCCGTAATTGTCACAGGATACGGCGAAGGCTGCCGCCTCGAGGATGTCGTCATGCTCCAGAAGCACTTCGTCCACCTCGCGCGGGGCGATGTTCTCGCCGCCCTTGATGATCAGTTCCTTGATCCGGCCGGTGACAAAGACAAACCCGTCCTCGTCCATATGGCCTAGGTCGCCGGTGCGGAGCCAGCCATCGGCAGTGATGGTCTTGGCGGTTTCCTCGGGCTGGTGAAGATAGCCGGTCATCACATTGGCTCCGCGGATGAGAATTTCACCGGTCGTGCCCCGCGCCACCTCTGCCTGGCTCTCGTCCCCGATGATCACCTCATTGCCGACGGCGGTGCCCGGCGATCCGATCTTGCGGGTGGCTGGCGGCATCGGGTTGGTCAGGATTTGCGCCCCGGTCTCGGTCAGGCCCATTGTCTCGATGATCGGGAGTCCGAACCGGTCCTCGAACCGGCGATGAATATCCGGCGACAGGGGGGCCGAGGCCGAGCGCGAGAAGCGCAGCCTGTTGCGGTTGATCTGCGGCGGGGTCTCGTCATTCAGAAGATAGGCAAACAGCGTCGGCACCGCGCTGAACCAGCTGACATTGGTGTCATGGACCTGCGCCCAGAAGGCGCGGGCCGAAAACCGGTAGGGCATGACAAGCCCGCTTGCCGACATCAGCGTTCCCATCACCGTCACGCACAGCCCGTTGATGTGATAGATCGGCAGCACGCACATGGCCGTGTCGTCGCGCCGCACACCATGGCCGATGACCACATTCATGCCGGCCGCCATCAGGTTGCCGTGGCTGAGAACTACGCCCTTCGGGTTGCCGGTGGTGCCGGATGTGTACATGAGAAGGCCCGGCGTATCGGCGTCGGGAACGGCCTTCGGCATGGGCGCCAGGGCGCTGCCCTGCGGCCAGTCAGGACCATGATCGGGGTCGAGGCGGATGACGCGCACATCATGGTCGACGGCGGCAATGGCCTCGTCGATCATCTGCCGGTGATCATCGGTGCACAGGATCACGCCCACTTTCGAATGGCCGATGACATAGGACAGGACGCGCGCGCCAGCGACAAGGTTCAGCGGGGTCGCCAGATAGCCGCCGGTGGTGATGCCGGCAAAGCACAGGGCTGACCAGATGGCGTTCTGCGAGGCCACGGCCACCGATGCGCCGGCGTCAAGGCCGAGCGCGTCCAGCTGACAGGCAATCGCCAGGGCGGCGTCCCGCGCCTCGTTCCAGCTGACCGTTGCGCCGGTGTCGGGCGAGGTCAGCCAGATATCGTCTCCCGCCCGGCTTGCATTCTGCTCGAGTTGCGCGGCGATGCTGGCCGCGGTCACAGGTGTCATTGGCCGTACTCTTCCCAATAGTCACCGAAAATCTCGTCAAGCGACGGGCGGCGCTCGGGAATGGTGCGGACGACATTCACCTTGTTGACGAAATGCCGCCAGTTCAGATTCTCGTCGATCGAGTTGCCGCCCCAGCTGCCGCATCCCATGGACAGCGAGAAGGGCATGCCGTTATTGAAGAAGCCGCCATTCGCGAAGCAATGCGCCTGGTTGACGATGACCCGGCAGGTGCGGGCCTCCATTGCCAGCCTGCGGGCGCGCCCGTCATCGGCGGAATGAAGGCTCAATGAATGGCCGGCCCCCATATGCTCCTGAATGGCAATGGCCTTGGTCATCGCCTCGTCGAAATCGCCGGCCCGGTGCAATGCCAGGAACCGCGACATCTTTTCGCCTGTCATCGGGTGGTCCGGGCCGATCCCGGATTGCGGGGCGACAAGGAAACTTGTGTTTTCCGGCGCCGAACCGGCAAAGCCTGTCTCGGCCAGCACCACGTCGATATCCTTGGCAAGAAGCCGTGCTGTCAGCCTGCCGTGATGCCAGTGCAGACTCTCGAGATGCGCCGTCTGCGCCGCGTCAAGGCAGTATCCGCCCTCGGCGGCAAGTGCCGCCACGACCTGGTCATAGACGGCGTCCACGGCGATGACTGCATTCTCCGAGGAACAGGAGGTGGCATTGTCGAAGGTCTTGGAAGCGGCGATTTTCGCTGCCGCGTCGGCGATGTCGGCTGTCTCGTCGATGATCGAGACGACATTGCCCGCACCGACGCCGAGCGCCGGTGTGCCCGATGAATAGCCGGCCCGCACATTGGCCTGCGATCCGGTGACAACCACAAGATCGGCAAGCTGCATCAGCCGTTCGGTCTTCGGCTTGGACGGCGGGGCCGGGACCATCTGCACCAGCCCTTCGGGAAGACCGAGCCTGGCCAGCGCCGGGTGAATATATTCGAACAGCGCCAGAAGCGGTTTCACGCCCTTCGGCGAGGGGGCAAGGATGATGGCATTGCCTGTCTTCAGCGCGTTGATGGTGTTGTTCACCGGCGTCGCTAGCGGGTTGGTCGAGGGCACGATGGCGGCGATCACGCCTTTCGGCCGGTAATAGACGGACAGGCCGTTTTCTTTGTCATCCTCGATATGGCCAAAGGCGGTGACGCCCTTGATGTCGCGCATCAAGCCAAGGGTCTTGTTGTGGTTCTTGCGGACCTTGTCATCGGCGTTGCCAAGCCCGGTCTCGGCCACGGCCATCTCGGCAAGGGTGCGGTTGCGATCAGGTTCCATCAGCGCCCAGGCCACTGCCTGGCACGCCCGGTCGAACAGGTCCTGCGAGCCCATGGCTTCATAGGCTGCCTGCGCGGCGCGCGAACGCGCCACCAGCTCGTCAATCATGGCTGTGTCGTCGGCCACGGCTATTCCTTCCCGGCAAGCGCCGTCCCTGACCCTATTTGGGTGTTGAGAAGGCTCTATATATGCCTGCGGCCAGTGTCAATGCGCCGGCGATGATCAGGATCGTGCAGATCGGCCGCGAGAAATAGGTGACAGGGTCGTAATGCACCATCTGCATGCCTTGCGCGAAGTTCTGCTCGCCGATTTTGCCAAGGATGAGCCCCAGAACGATGCCGGGGATCGAATAGCCGGTGCGGCGCAGCAGGAAGCCGATGATGCCGGCCCCGAACATCACCATGACGTCGAGAACGAGGCCACGGCTGATATAGGCGCCGATGGTCGCCAGCAGAAGGATCAGCGGTGCCAGGAACTGGAAGGGGATCTTCAGTAGATAGAGAATCGTCTTGGTTTCCAGCAGGCCGATGAACAGGATCGAAAGGTTGGCATAGAACATCGCCGCGAAGACAATCCAGATCAGCTCAGGCGAATTGTAGAAGACAAGCGGACCAGGCTCGAGGTCATGCATCTGGAAGACGGCCACCATCATCGCGGTCAGCGCGCCACCCGGAAGACCAAGCGCCAGAAGCGGGATCATCGCCGCGCCTGTGGCGGCGTTGTTTGCCGTTTCGGACGAGATCACACCCTCAAGCTTGCCCTTGCCGAATTCTTCCTTGTTTTTCGACCAGCGCACCGCCTCGCCATAGCCCATAAAGGCGGCAAGGGTGGCGCCGATTCCCGGAAGGATGCCGCAGAAGAAACCGACGAGGATCGAGCGGACGACAGCGAATTTATGCGCCCAGAGCTCAAGAACCGACGGGAAGGACATGCCGACCTTCGGCGCGTCATACTGACCGGTGGCCTTCTTCTCGGCCTGAACGAAGATCTCCGATACGGCAAAGAAGCCGAGGATGGCGGGAACAAAGGCAATGCCGGCCGCAAGGTCGGTATAGCCGAAATTATAGCGGTTGATGCCACCGACAGGGTCCTGTCCGATGGTGGCGATCAGAAGACCGAGAAGAACCGACATCCAGCCTTTCCAGATGGTCCGCCCGCCAACCGACGAGGCGACAGCAAGGCCGAAAAAGACAAGCGCGAAGATTTCCGGCGGGCCGATATTGCGGATGGCCCAGTTGGCCAGTGGCTCGGTTGCCGCCCTCATCACCAGCGCCGACGCCACGCCGCCGATGGCCGAACACAGCACGGCCGCGCCGACGGCCTTGCCTGATTTGCCCTGTCTTGTCATCGGATAGCCGTCAAATGCGGTCGGGGCGTTTTCCGGTGCCCCCGGAATGTTGAACAGGATGGCGGTGATTGCCCCGCCATAGGTGCCTGTGCAATAGATCACCGCGAACAGCATCACGCCCTGTGCCGGGTCAAGATCGGCCGTGAAGGGAAGCAGGATGGCCGCCAGCGTCAGCATGCTGACGCCGGGAATGGCGCCGAACAGCATGCCGCCGATCACACCGAACACAAAGATGGCGATGGTGATCGGATCACCGAAGAGGGCAGCGCTGCCTGCGAGGAACTTTTCCACCATGATCATTACCAGAGATTTTGCAGGTTGGTGTTCATCTTCAGGATGAAGCCGCTGATGTCATAGAAGGGCGACATATTGCCCTGCGGAAGCGGCGCGTTCAGCACCACCACAAACAGGCCGAGCAGAATGGCGTAGATGAGAAGCGTGATTCCGAGAATCCACTTCCAGCGCCGCTCGCCAAAAAGATAGATGATCAGCGCGATGAAGACAGGCGCGCCGGAATACATCCCCACGGGCTTCAGCAGATAGGCAAAGACAAAAGGTGTGAGCAGCACGCTGACAACCTTCAGAAGGGTTGCCGGATTGCTATAGTCGGCTTCCGTATCCTCGGTCTCGGCGATCCCGACGCGGCCCTTCTGGACGGCCGAGCCATACCGGTACTGATGATAGAAATTGCCGGCAGTCACCAGCAGCAACAGAAGCAGGATGACCCGCGGCCAGCCGGTGGCCCCGAACTTGTAGATTTCGATCGGCTGATTGAACTGAAACGAATAGCTGAAGAACACCACGAAGATGAGCGACCAGATGCCACCCTCGATGAGGTGTGATTTGGTGAGCTGACCCAAAATAGTCTCCTCCGGACCGGTACCGAAAGCCTGGAAAAAGCCGGACTGACAAGAAAGACGGTTCCCCGGGCGGTGCCGGGGAACCGGATTTTCACTGGCAGGGACGCTTACTTCACATCCATGCCCATCGACTTGTACACCTCACGGTACTGGGCGATCGAGCGGGTGATGAGGTCACGTGCGCCGGCGGTATCGCGATAGCTGTCGATGACATTCA
>CAJWVJ010000030.1 GCA_913048595.1 uncultured Alphaproteobacteria bacterium
TGCCGGCTGGGATGCCGTCGAGGTCGAGCTCGACCGCAACATCGCACGGACCCTTGCCGAGATGAAGCCGTCGCGGGTCTTCAACGCCCTTCACGGCCAGGTCGGCGAGGACGGCAACATCCAGGGCCTTCTGAACATTCTCAACATCCCCTACACGCATAGCGGGCTGCTGGCCTCGGCCATCGCCATGGACAAGCTCCGCGCCAAACGGATGCTTGCCGAGGTCGGGATCGCCGTGCCGGCGGACCTTCCGCTTGTCGAGGACAGCCACGTCTATCCGGCAGACTATTCCGGCGCGCATGTCATCAAGCCGCTGAATGACGGCTCCAGCTTCGGCGTCGTGATTGTCGAGGACACCGCCGGCACCCCGCCCTCCCGCAGCCAGTGGGACCCCGACGCAGTCCTGATCGCCGAGCCCTTCATCCCGGGGCGCGAGCTCACGGTGGCCGTTCTCGACGGCACGGCGCTCTGCGTCACCGAAATCAAGCCGAAGCAGGGTTTCTACGATTTCGACGCGAAATATGCCGCCGGCGGCTCCGACCATGTGATTCCGGCCGAGATCCCGCAGGAGGTCACGCTCGTCGCCTGCGAATGGGCCGAACGCGCCTTCCGGCATTTCGGCTGCCGCGGCGTGATCCGCGCCGACTATCGCTGGGACGAGGATCGCGGCCAGCTCTACATGCTGGAGATCAACACCGTGCCCGGCATGACAGCCACGTCACTGGTGCCGGAACAGGCGCGCTTTGTCGGCCTGTCCGGTGAGGAACTTGTCAACCACCTGCTGGAGACTGCGCAATGCGACGACTGATCCCGTTCATGCGCCCTGCCAAGGGTGCCGAGCGCGCATCCGACAGGAAGGGCGAGACCGGCGTTTTGAAACCTGCCCGCCGATCCCGCTTCAGGCTGATCCTTGCCGGGGCCGGCACCGCCGGGCTGATCGCCACCGGCATCTTCACCTATGTCGAACGGCAGGCCCTGTCCCATGGGTTCATAGCGGCCAGCGCCGATGCCGGGCTTCGTCTCCAGACCATCGAGGTCCAGGGCCGCGCCCACACGCCGAAGGATGTCCTGATGGCGGCGTCGGAGCTGACCCTTGGCCAGCCGATGCTGACCATCTCGCTTCCCGACCTTCATGACAGGCTCGCCACCATCGGCTGGGTTCGCGAGGTCGCCATCGAAAAGCGGATGCCGTCCACCATCCGGCTGCTGCTGACCGAGCGCGTGCCGATGGCGCTTCTGCAGACCGAGGCCGGGCACCGCGTCATCGACGAGAATGGCGACATCATCGCCGGCGCCGACCCGTCCGCCTTCGGCCATCTGACTGTCGTGGCCGGCATCGAGGCAGCCTCCAACGCCGCGCCGCTGCTGAACATCCTGCGCACCGAGCCGGAGCTGTTCGCCGAGGTCTGGGCCATCACCTTCCAGTCGGAACGCCGCTGGGACGTCCATCTTCGCAACGGAATACGGGTGCGGCTTCCGGAAACCGACCCGCGCACCGCCTGGTCGAAGCTGGCCATCATTGATCACAGCAAGCGCATCACCGACCGCGACCTCGCGGTGATCGACCTTCGCGTTCCAGACCAGATGATCGTCGAGCCCAACATTCCGGTGCGCGGACGGGGGAGAGAGACATGAAACTCGGATCGCGCCGCAACAGCCGCCGTCCTTTCGCCATCCTCGATATCGGCAGCTCCAAGATCTGCTGCATGATCGGCGAGATCGACAAGTTCGGCACGCTGCAGCTCCTTGGACAGGGGACCCATGCCTCGGCCGGGATGCGCGCCGGCGAAGTCAACATTCTCTCGGAATTCAGCGATGCCATCGGCCATTGCGTGCAGAGCGCCGAGCGCGCCGCTGGGCTTGCCATTGCATCGGTCAGTGTCGTGCTTCCCAGTGGCAGCCCGAGATCAACCTTCGGAACACAGTCCATCACCCTGTCGGACAGCACAGTCAGCCGCCGCGACATCCGCCGTCTTCTGGACCGGTGCGGTGCGCAGCCACTGGACCCGGCGCTGCAGCTGATGCAGCTTCACCCGCTTCATTACAGCCTTGACGAGATGCGCGGCATCGCTGATCCGGCCGGCATGCGCGGGCGCAAACTGTCAGTCGATTACCTGACCGTTGCCGGCACCCGCACCAGCCTGTCCAACATCATCGAGGCTCTGGCGCTGAACCATCTGGGTGTCGAGCGGTTCATCCATGCCGGCTACGCCGCCGGCCTGGCCTGCCTTGGCGAGGAAGAGCGCGAAATCGGCTGCACCGTTATCGATCTTGGTGGCGGCACCTCCTCGGCCGCCATCTTCATGGATGGCAAGCTGATCTATATCGACACCGTGCCGGTCGGCGGCCAGCATGTGTCCACCGACATCGCGCGTATTCTGTCGACCCCGCTTGGCGAGGCCGAGCGTCTGAAAGCCGTGCATGGCTCGATCACGCCGGTGGACGCCATGGCGAAGGCGCCGTCACCAGTGCGCGAAGCGGTGCAGCTTGGCCTGTCCGACAACATCACCATTCCCGGCCTTGGCGACATCATCGAAGCTGGCGGCAAGACCATCGAGCGAAGCCTTCTCAGCGCCGTGATCAAGCCGCGCATCGAGGAAATCATCGAACTTCTGAGCGACCGCATGAAGGCCGCCCGCATGGAATATGCCGCCGGCAACCGGTTTGTCCTGACCGGTGGCGGAAGCCAGTTGACCGGCATCGCCGATTTCTGCGCCCAGCTTGCCGGGCGCCATGTGGTTCTTGGCCAGCCTTCCGGCATCACCAACCTCGCTGTCGAGGAAACAAGCCGGTCCAACGCCGCCGCCGTCGGCGCCCTCATCCATGTCAGCAGGCTGACCGAGGATGACCCGGCCGAACGGCAGACCCGGACCCTTCCGCACGGACCGATCGAGCGTCTTGGCGCCTGGTTCCGGGACAATCTGTGAGAAAGGAGCAGATCAGATGCACGCCTGTTTGATCCGTTTTGAAAGCTGTTTTTTCCGATCCCATTCACAACCTCATTCAAAGGGGATGACAACCGCTGCGGAGGCGGCCGGCCTTTTGAACACTCCGCACCCAACCGCTGCCAGGCCATGTGTGTTTCCGGCACAGGCAGCCACATGGTCAACCATCGCAAAAGGGAGACAATCATGACCATCAACCTGTCCGTTCCGCAAACCATGCAGGAACTTCGCCCGCGCATCACCGTGGTCGGTGTTGGCGGCGCCGGCGGCAATGCCGTCAACAACATGATCAATGCCGACCTTGACGGAGTCGATTTCCTGGTCGCCAACACCGACGGCCAGGCGCTGGCACATTCGCTTGCCGGCCGCAAGATCCAGCTCGGCTCGGCGATCACCCAGGGACTCGGCGCCGGATCGAAACCGGATGTCGGCCGCGCCGCCGCCGAGGAAAGCATCGAAGCCGTGATGAGCGAGCTTGCCGATTGCAACATGGTGTTCATCACCGCCGGCATGGGTGGCGGCACGGGCACCGGCGCTGCACCGGTGATTGCCCGCGCCGCCCGCGAACGCGGCATCCTGACGGTGGGTGTGGTGACCAAGCCCTTCGATTTCGAGGGACAGCGCCGGATGGGCCAGGCAGAGGCCGGCATCGAAGAGATGCAGTCCTATGTCGACACGCTGATCGTGATCCCGAACCAGAACCTGTTCAGGCTTGCCAATGAACGCACCACCTTTGCAGATGCCTTCCATATGGCCGACGCGGTGTTGCATCAGGGTGTGGCCGGCGTGACCGACCTGATGATCAAGCCCGGCCAGATCAATCTGGACTTCGCCGACATCCGGTCGGTGATGTGCGAGATGGGCAAGGCGATGATGGGCACCAGCGAGGCGTCCGGCGAAGGCCGCGCCACGCAGGCCGCAGAGGCCGCGATCAACAACCCGCTTCTGGACGACATCTCGATGGCCGGCGCGCGCGCCGTTCTGATCAATGTCACCGGCGGCATGGACATGACGCTGTTCGAGGTTGACGAGGCGGCCAACCGTATTCGCCGCGAAATCGACGCCGATTCCGTGATCATCTTCGGATCGACCTTTGACGAGAAGCTTGACGGCATCATGCGGGTCTCGATCGTCGCCACAGGCATCGACACAGCCGTCGCGCAGCGCGAGACGCCGACCTTCATCCAGGCGCCGACAACCCGCCGCTCAACCGTGATTTCCGCGCCCACCAGCGTAACGGCTGTGCCGGAAATGCCGGCTACGGCCAGGCTGCCGGAACCGCCGGCGATGCCGGAGATGCCGGCCACAACCCTGGATGACAGCGGCAGCATGGCGGGGGCACCTGAAGCGGCAACTGCCACCGGCGAGGCGGCAGCAGAGGGTGAGACGGACGAGCCCTATGTGCCGGCCTTTGTTCCGACGCAGAAGAAAAGCTCCCGACTTGCGTTCCTTGCTACCGGACGGGACGGGTCCCGTGAATTCCCCGTCCCGCGCCATGCGGAAAAGCCTGCGGCCGACGAGGATGCCGAAACCGGGGGCATGTCGGAACAGATGTCACTCGAGGACGCCATCGCCAAGGAGCGGGCCACCGCTTTCGGCAGCGGCATGCCGGCCGACGTCACGGAGGAGACCGGTTCCGGGAGTGGTGTCGGGAGTGATGCCGAGGCACAGGCCACGGACAGCCCGGTGATGGTCGCCGATACGCCGCAGGAGCTGACGGCGCCGCGCCGTGCGTTCGTGCCGGCCGCCCCGGCCGCGATGCCGGAAGCCGAACTGGTGCCGGAAGCCGAACTGGTGCCGGAAGCCGCACCGACCGGCGGCAAGACAAGCCTGATCAACAAGATTTCGGGCCTCTGGACCGCCAAGCCTTCCGACGAGACATCCCCGGCCCGGCGCGAGCCCGAAGTCGAGGCCCCGGTGACGTCTTCGGCGCAGGCTGTGGCCGCGGAGGTTGCCGAGACACCTGCCAGTCAGGAGGCTCCGGCCATCCTGGACCTGCCGCGTGCCGACGCGATGAACCACATCCCCGAACAGGCAAGCACCACCGCGCTTGACCAGCAGGCGGACGATCTTGAAATTCCGGCCTTCCTTCGTCGTCAGGCAAATTAGGGTGGAGGGCGTGATCCGCTGACGCGTCAGCGCCGCGCCAGAACAGCAGATGGAAGCCCGGCCGCGTGCCGGGCTTCCTCGTTCAGGGACGCGCTGAAGTCTGTCCAGTGGCTTGCCGGCCCGCGTTTGTAACAACCCGTAACCAAATGTGATTTGATTGTGGCGGCCCGCTGTTTACTAATGTATCCGTGGTCGGTCGTCATGGCGGCTGGCCACGGACGCGGGCCTACCCTGCGCACAAGAAGAATGATAACGCCGGGGCCACCTCGCTGATGATTAGCTCGCCGATGTATAGCGATCAACCAATGCAGACCACCGTAAGCGACGTCATCTCCTTTGACGGCATCGGGCTTCATTCCGGCCGCTTCGTGCGGGTTGCCATCCACCCGGCAGACGCCAACACCGGCATCCAGTTTCGCCGCATCGACATCACCGAATCCCGTCAGACCATCAGCGCGCATCCCGACAATGTAGAGGAAGCGCGGCTCTGCACCCGTATCGCCAATGAAGACGGTGTTCGTCTGGAGACGGTCGAACACATCATGGCCGCATTCGCCGGGCTCGGCGTTGATAACGCGCTTGTCCATATCGACAAAGGCGAGGCACCCATTCTGGACGGCAGCAGTCTTCCAGTTGTCGAAGCCATTCTTCGCGCCGGCCTGACCACCCTGCCGGCGCGTCGTCGCACCCTTGTGGTCACAGCGCCGGTGACGGTCGAGCATGGCGGCGGGTGGGCGCGCGTCGAGCCGGCATCAGGCCTTGAGATCGAAGCGGAGATCGACTTCGAGGACCAGGCCATCGGACGGCAGGGGTTCCATTATTTCCACGGCGACGGAAGCTTCCTGCGTGATCTTGCCGCCGCCCGCACCTTCTGCCAGATGCGTGACGTCGCCGCGATGCAGAACGCCGGCCTGGCCCTTGGCGGGTCGCTGAGCAACGCGGTTGTTGTTGAAAATGGCGAAATTCTCAATGAAGGCGGCCTTCGCATGCCGCGCGAGTTCGTGCGTCACAAGATTCTCGACTGCCTTGGCGATCTCTATCTTCTTGGCATGATGATGCGCGGAAAGGTCACCGCGTCACGTCCGGGCCACGCCATGTGCGCCAAACTGATCCGCACGCTGTGGCATTCTCCGGACTGTTACCAGATCATCGAGGAAGGCATTGTGGCCGATCATTCGCACGGCTACACCATGCCCGAAGTCGCCGCCGCGGCCGCTGTCTGAGCCACCGCGCCCCGCTGACCCGGTGTCAGCCGTCCCGTCGTCACGCAGATCCCTGTCATGGCCGTCACACAGCCGTGTCGTTTGTTGGCATCTGGCGTCTTTTCACCCGACGCGCTTGCCGCTATTGTCATTCGACACCGCGCCTGTGGCCGCAAACGCCCTTGCCGGACAACCCTTCGTTCCGCTGGAGAGCCGCCTTGGCACAAACCCTGATCTCCCGTCTTGCCCCGCCCGTTCTTCTTGTCGCCTCGGTCATTCTGGTCGGGTGCGCGTCGCCGGACATACCTGAACAGGTCGAGCGGCCGGCAAACCAGCTCTATGACGAGGCGCTGTCGCTTGTGCTTGACGGCAACGCCGAAAAGGCGGCCCCGCAATTTGAAGAGGTGGAACGCCAGCACCCCTATTCCGATCTGGCGGTGCGGGCCCAGATTATGGCTGGATGGTCCTTCTATCAGGACAACAACTATCCGCGGGCCATCGCCTCGCTGGAGCGGTTTATCGAACTCAATCCGGCCGATGACATGGTGGAATATGCCTATTACCTGAAGGCGCTGTCCTATTACGAGCAGATCGTCGATGTCGAGCGCGACGCGGAGATGACGCTGCTGGCGCTTAACGCGTTCGACGACCTGCTGCTGCGCTATCCCGACGGCACCTACAGTCGTGATGCGCGCCTCAAGGCGGATCTCGCGCGCTCCCACCTTGCCGGCAAGGAAATGGCAGTGGGCCGTTTCTATGCCGAGCGCGGATATTATGCCGCCGCGCTGCGCCGCTTTGAGCGTGTGGTCCGTGACCACCAGACAAGCAACCAGGTGCCGGAAGCGCTCTACCGCATGGTCGAATCCTATCTGGCGCTCGGCCTTGTCGACGAGGCGGACCGTGTCGGATCGGTTGCCGTCTATAATTATCCCGATTCCTTCTGGACCACCGAATTGCTGGCCCTTGCCGAGGATCCGGAGCGGTCGCTTCCGAAAGGCATTTTCCAGCGCACCGTTGACTCCGTCGCCTCGCTGTTTGATGTCGAGTGATGTTGCACAGCCTGACCGTATCCAATATCGTTCTGATCGAGCGGTTGACGCTGTCCTTCGAGGGCGGCCTCACCGTACTGACAGGCGAGACAGGGGCCGGCAAATCCATCCTGCTTGACGCGCTTGGCCTGGCGCTTGGCAGCCGCGCCGATTTCCGCCTGATCCGCGAGGGCGCCGACGCGGCCCATGTTTCGGCCGTCTTCAGGCTCGAGTCCGGTCACCCGGTCTGGGGCCGCCTTGCCGAGGCAGATATCCCGCCGGAAGAAGAGCTGATCCTGCGCCGACGGCTGAAGACGGACGGCAAATCATCCGCCAGCATCAATGACGTGCCTGTCTCAGCCGCGCTGCTGCGCGAAGTGGGCGACGCGCTTGTCGAAATCCAGGGCCAGTTCGAAGGGCGCGGCCTTCTCGACACCTCCACCCATATCACCCTTCTCGACCGCGCCGCCGACCATGACGACATTCTGGAAAAGCTGAAATCGGGATGGGAGAACTGGCTTCAGGCGCAGCGCAATCTGGCGCGCGCGAAACAGGAGCTGGAAAAGGCGCGTGCGGAGGAGGAATGGCTTCGCGACGCGGTGGAGCAGCTTGATCTGCTGGCCCCCAGGTCAGGCGAGGAGGATGAGCTGTCGGCGGAACGCGAGCGGCTGGCGAATGTCGGCCGGATCGGCGAAAGCCTTGGTGTTGCCGATGACGCCATCTTTGGCGAGACCGGCGCGCAGTCGACCATCGGGCGCGCGCTCGCCGCGCTGGAAAAGGCCTCCTCCTATGCCGGCGGGATTCTGGATGACGCGAAATCCGCCCTGGAACGCGCCGATGCCGAGCTTGCCGAGGCCGGAACCGCCATCAGCAGCGCCGGTCACGCGCTGGAAAGCGATCCCACACGGCTTCAGACGGTTGATGACAGGCTTCACGAAATCCGCCAGCAGGCGCGAAAGCATGATTGCAGCCCGGACGAGCTTGCCGAAATTCACGCACGTCTTGCGGCAAGCCTCGCCGGAATCGAGGATTCCGCCGGCGCCCTTCCCGGCCTTGCCGACAATGAACGCCAGTGGCGTGACTATTTCCGCAAGATCGCCGATGTGGTGGCCGCCAACCGGCAGCAGGCGGCCAGCCGGCTTGACGCTGCCGTCGGCGCGGAACTGGCGCCGCTGAAGCTGGAAGGCGCCAGCTTCATCACCGCCATCAACGACCTGCCGCCGGAACAGTTCGGCCCGCGTGGCACGCAGCAGGTGCGGTTCGAGGCCAGTACCAACAAGGGCATGAAGGCAGGCCCCATCGACCGCATCGCCTCCGGCGGCGAGCTTGCGCGTTTCCTGCTGGCCCTGAAGGTGGCGCTGGAAGGCGATGAATCCGGCCGGACCCTGATTTTCGACGAGGTGGATTCGGGCGTCGGCGGGGCCGTGGCGGCGGCTGTCGGCGAACGGCTGGCGCGGCTTGGCAGAACCACGCAGACCCTTGTCGTCACCCATTCCCCGCAGGTGGCGGCAAAAGGCGACCAGCATATGAAAATCGCCAAGACAGCCACCGACAGCGGCGTCATCAGCGGCACCGAGGCGCTGGACGACAACGCCCGCACCGAGGAAATCGCCCGCATGCTGGCCGGCGAGGAGATCACCGCCGAGGCCCGCGCCGCGGCACAGGCCCTGCGGGAGGGCTAGCATGGCTGACAGCCAGGCCGACATGATCCTGTCACTTCGCCCCGGAACCATGCCGCCGGACAGGATGGACGAGGCCGCGGCGCGGGACGAGCTGGGATTGCTTGCCGCCGCCATCGCCTATCACGACACCCGCTATCACGGCGAGGACGCGCCGGTGATCAGTGATGCCGACTATGACGCGCTGGTGGCGCGCAACCGTGCGCTTGAGGCCGTCTTCCCTTCGCTTGTCCGCGAGGACAGCCCCAGCCTTCGCGTTGGCGCGCCGGCGGCGGCCGGTTTCGGCAAGGTGCGGCATGCGCGCCCCATGCTGTCGCTGAACAACGGCTTCTCGGACGAGGACATCGAGGATTTCGCCGCCCGCATCCGGCGCTTCCTGTCGCTTGCCGAGGATGACGAGCTGGCCTTCACCGCCGAGCCGAAAATCGACGGGCTGTCGCTGTCGCTTCGCTATGAGGGCGGCACACTGGTACAGGCCGCCACCCGCGGCGACGGCGCCGAGGGCGAGGATGTCACCGACAACATCCGCATGGTGGGCGCGGTGCCGCAGGCGCTTGCCGGATCACCGCCGGATATACTCGAGGTGCGCGGCGAGCTCTATATGGACAGGGACGACTTCCTGGCTTTGAATACGGCGCAGGAAGCCGCCGGCGGCAAGATATTCGCCAATCCCCGCAATGCGGCCGCCGGATCGCTTCGCCAGAAGGACCCCGAGGTGACCGGATCGCGCAATCTGCAGTTCTTCGCCTATTCGCTTGGCGAGACGAGCGCGCCAATTGCCACGACACACAAAGAATGCCTTGATCAACTCAGTTCATACGGCTTCTCGGTCAATGATTATTCGATGAGAACGACTCAAGTCTCTGAGTTGCTTGAAAGACACAAATTCATCATCTCTGAGCGACCAAGTATGTCCTATGACATTGACGGTGTGGTCTACAAGGTCGACAGGCATGATTATCAGGACCGGCTTGGCCAGGTGGCGCGCGCGCCGCGATGGGCGCTGGCGCATAAATTTCCGGCCGAGCAGGCGGAAACCACGCTGAACGCCATCGACATCCAGGTGGGACGCACCGGCGCGCTGACCCCGGTGGCGCGGCTGCAGCCGGTGACAGTCGGCGGGGTGGTCGTGTCGAACGCCACGCTGCATAACGAGGACGAAATCCGCCGCAAGGATATCCGTGTCGGCGACCGGGTGGTGATCCAGCGGGCCGGCGATGTGATCCCGCAGGTTGTGCGGGTGATCACCGAGGCACGGCCGTCCGGCAGCGCCGAATTCATTTTTCCGATCAGATGTCCCGAATGCGGGGCCGCCGCCATCCGCCCGGACGGCGAAGCTGTGCGGCGCTGCACCAACAGCCTTGAATGTCCGGCACAGCGGCTGGAATGGCTGAAGCACTTCGTCTCGCGAAACGCCTTCGACATCGCGGGGCTTGGCGCACGCCAGATCGACCAGTTCGTGGCACTGGGGTGGGTCACTCGTCCTGCGGATATCTTCCGGCTTGCTGCGCGGCGCGCCGCGCTTGCCAAACTTGACGGCTATGGCGAGACCTCGATCACCAACCTCCTGGCCGCCATCGAGGCGCGGCGCGAAATCGCCTTTGAACGGATGATCTTCGCGCTTGGCATCCGCCAGGTGGGCCAGGCGACGGCACGGCTTCTGGCGCTGCATTTCGACACGCCGCAGGCGATGATGGCCGCGCTGGCCCCGGAGGCCGACATCGATGCCACGGTGGCCGACCTGATCGCCATCGACCAGGTCGGCGACTCCATGGCCGATGATCTTGTCGCCTTCTTCCATAACGGGACGAACCGCGCCGCAGTGGCCGATCTGCTGTCGCAGCTGTCGGTGATTCCGCCGGAACGTCCGGCAGATGACAGCCCGGTCAGCGGCAAGACCATTGTCTTCACCGGCACCCTGTCACGCATGTCGCGGGCCGAGGCCAAGGCACGGGCGGAATCACTTGGCGCGAAGGTTTCGGGATCGGTGTCCGGCAAGACCGATTACCTGGTGGCCGGCGCGGATGCCGGATCCAAGGCCCGCAAGGCGGCCGACCTTGGCGTCACCGTCCTTGGCGAGGACGAATGGCTTGCGCTGATCGACGGGTGATTTTGACCCAGACCGTATCGGAGCGCCCTCGGGCGGGACGTGGTCAGATCGGGGCGCAGGCGGCCTCGAGCCAGGCCAGCACCTCTTCCTCGTCCTTCAATGCGTCCGACAGCGCTGCCCTCACCCGCGCATGATAGGTGTTCAGCCAGTCGCGCTCGGCTGGCAGCAGCATCCCGACATCTATCAGACGCCTGTCGATCGGACAAAGGGTTATGGTCTCGAAGCTGAGGAACCCGTCATCCGCCGGTGGGTTCACCGCAATCAGGTTTTCGGTGCGGATGCCCCATTCGCCGGCGCGGTAGAAGCCCGGCTCGTTGGACAGCAGCATCCCCGCATCCAGCGCCACGCTGCCGCGTTTGGAAATGCTGGCCGGGCCTTCATGGACCTGCATCACATGACCCACGCCATGGCCGGTGCCATGCGCGTAATCCAGCCCGACCGACCACATCGGCGCGCGCGCCAGCGCGTCGATCTGCTGGCCGGTGGTGCCGGCCGGAAAGCGCGCCCGGGCCACCGCGATATGGCCGCGAAGAACCGCGGTGAAGGCATGGATCATGTCACGGTCCGGCGTGCCGATGGCGACGGTGCGGGTAATGTCGGTCGTGCCGTCATTGTAATGCGCCCCGGAATCCACCAGCAGAAGGCTGTCATCGACCAGTGCCAGATCGGCCCCGGCAAGGGCGCGGTAATGGACGATGGCCCCGTTCGGGCCCGACCCGCAGATGGTCTCGAAGCTGGAAGCGAGGAAGCGCGGGCTTGCGCTGCGGAGCGCCAGCAGATGCGCGGCGATCTCGGTTTCGCGCATGTCGCCGGCGGCCCCGCTGTCCAGCCAGCACAGGAAGCGCGCCATCACCGCCCCGTCCTCGAGATGGGCGCGCCGCGTGCCGGCAAGCTCCACCTCGTTCTTCAGCGCCTTCATCGCGGTCACCGGGCAGCGTGATTCAACAAGGTCGATGGCGGCATCAAGAAGCGGCGCATGTAACGCCTTCGGCAGGCTGTCGGGGTCGAACATCACCTTCGCGCTGTCGCCATATCCGGCGCGCGGGTCGATCAGCCCGTCGAACTTCGCCAGCGGCACGATGGCTACCTTGTTGGCAAGATCACCCTCCATGACAGGGGCCAGCCGCGTCACGTCACCGGTCAGGATCAGCCCGTTATCCCGATGATAGAGTGCGAAAAGAAGGTTGATCGGCGTGTTCGACAGGTCGGTGCCACGGATATTGACAAGCCAGTTCACCGCGTCGGCCCGGCTGATCACGACGGCGTCGCATCCGGCCTCATCAAGCCTCTTATCCAGCGCGGCGAGCTTATCATCCATGCTCATCCCGGCGACACGGTCCGGCATCCGGAAGGGCCGCGAGACCGGCGGTGGCGGGCGGTCGTCGCGCCAGAGCATGTCGATGGGGTTTTCCTGATGGGCAACAAGGGACGCACCGACCGTGGCCAGCTCTCTGGCAAGCCTTGCATAGCCGTTGACGGTGACAAGCCGCGGGTCGATGCCGATGCGCGCCCCGGCAACATCCTCCCCTGCAAGAAAGTCCGCCATGCCGGCCTCGGGAAGGGTGAAACAATGCCACTTGGCAGGATCCGACTGGTTCGCCATCTGCAACGTATAGCGCCCGTCACTGAACAGCCCGGCGCGGTCGGCGAGGATCAGCCCGTAGCCGGCCGATCCTGTAAAGCCGCTGATAAAGGCAAGGCGCTCATCGGCGGCCGGCACCTCTTCTCCCTGAAACATGTCCTCGCGTCCGACAAACCAGCCATCAAGCCCACAGGCGGCAAGATGCGCGCGAAGACCGTCGATGCGGTCGGCAGCGTTGGATGATGCTTGCGTCATATCAGCTCCTGTCACAGCTCGGCGGTCTCGGCCTCGCGAGGATGCCATAGGCCCGGCAGGCGTCCAAGCCTTGCCGGACGCAGCACCAGAGTCGTCCAGTCGCCAATATGGAGCCGTGCCGTCACCCGCGCGCCGGCGGCGGCATAGCGGCGCTCCACCATCACCGCCTGGCGGTTCAGGATGCCGGACAGGATCAGCCAGCCCTTCGGACCCAGGGCGGCCATCTGGTCACGCGCCATGCCGCAGAGCGGCCCGGCCAGAATATTGGCAAAGATCAGGTCGTAGGGCGCGGTGCGGCGCACCGCCGGGTCGGCATAACCCTGTGACAGCACGGCCCGTACGCGGCGACCCGGCAGTCTGTTGATTCGGGCGTTCTCGGCCGCCGTGCGGACCGCGAGCGAATCATTGTCGGCGGCGATCAGCCGTGATCCCGGGCGCGCCCGAAGAAGGCCAAGCCCGAGGATGGCGGAACCGCACCCCATATCCAGTACGCGCCAGAGCCGCCGCCCGTCGCGTCGCAGAATGGCCTCGCCTGCGCGAAGACATCCCTCGGTCGTCGGATGTGTGCCGGACCCGAATGCCTGCGCCGCCTCGACAAGAAGCGGCCAGCTTGTTGGCGGCGGCGAGGTTTCCACGTGACTTCCATAGACCCAGAAGCGGCCGATGCGGCGCGGCGGAAAGGCGGCGCGGTTTTCGGCAAGCCAGTCGCGCGCGGCAAGCGGCGCGATCCTGACCGGCACCGGCGGCAGGTCGCAGGCGGCGAAGACGGGTGCCAGCAAGGCAGCGAACGACTCGACAGACGGCGGATTGGTGAACAGCGCCTCGATCAGCCAGTCGCCGCCGCCATCGCGCAAATGCGATGTGGCCTCGGCATCCAGAAGTTCGGAAAACACCATCTCGAACCCGGCAAGCTGCGCCTCGGTCAGGGTCTCGTCAAGGTGAAGCTGTGCCTGGAACAGGGCGGTCATGCGGGCCTCATGGCTTGCTGACAAACCCGGCGACGACCTTCTTGTGGCCGGCCCGGTCAAAGGCGATTTCCAGCTTGTCGCCATCGACGTGAACAACATTGCCCATGCCGAATTTCTGATGGAAGACGCGGTCGCCGCTGGCAAAACCGCCGGCATTGCCCTGCGGGGTGAAGGAGGGCTCGGCGCCAGCCTCCTGCCGCGCCGCCATGCGGCGCCATCCGGGGCCATAACCGCCGCGCTGCACATCGCCGAACTCGCTGCCACCCTCCAGACGCGCCTGCCGGGCCCGGCCAAACGGGATGCCGCCGCCAAGCCCCCCACTAAGCCCTTGGGCGATATCCTCGATCACCGTTTCCGGCGGCAATTCCTGAACAAAGCGCGACGGGATGGAGGATTGCCATTGCCCGTGGATGCGGCGGCTTCCGGCGAAGCTCAGATGCACCTGTTTGCGGGCGCGGGTGATTCCGACATAGGCAAGCCGCCGTTCCTCTTCCAGCCCGACTGCGCCATTCTCGTCGATGGTGCGCTGGCTCGGGAACACGCCCTCCTCCCAGCCGGGCATGAAGACAATGTCGAATTCCAGACCCTTGGCGGCGTGCAGCGTCATGAGAGTGACCTCGCCCTGCTCGCTTTCCGAATCACCATCCATCACCAGCGAGATGTGCTCGAGGAACCCCTGAAGCGTGTCGAAATCCTGCATCGCGTTGACAAGTTCGGTCAGATTTTCCAGCCGGCCTTCGGCTTCGGGCGAGCGGTCCGCCTGCCACATGCCGGTATAGCCGGATTCATCCAGAACCATCTTCGCAAGATCGGTATGGTGCATGGTGCCGGCCGCATACCGCCAGCGGGCGATATCCTGGCACAAGCCGCCAAGCGCCTTGCGCGCGGCGGGGCGAAGCTCGTCGGTCGTCACCAGATCGACGGCAGCCGCCATCAGCGGCTTGTCCGAGGCGCGCGCCTGAACATGGATGGCCTGGAGGCTGGCCGTGCCGAGCCCGCGTTTCGGAACATTGACGATTCTCTCGAAAGCCAGATCATCCGCCGGCTGTGCGATCAGCCGCATATAGGCAATGGCGTCGCGGATTTCGGCGCGTTCATAGAACCGCGCGCCGACCACCCGGTAAGGCAGGCCGATGGCGATGAAGCGTTCCTCGAACTCGCGAGTCTGGAACCCGGCCCGCACCAGAACCGCCACCTGCGAGAGACTGGTGCCGGCCGCCTGCAGCGACTCGATCTGCGAGGACACGGACCGCGCCTCGTCGGCCCCGTCCCAATAGCCGTTGACCCGAAGTTTTTCACCTTCCTCGGCTGCGGTGTAGAGGGTCTTGCCTAGGCGGCTTTCATTGCGGGCGATGATGCCGGACGCCGCTGCCAGAATGTGACCGGTGGACCGGTAATTCTCTTCCAGCCTGACGGTGCTGGCGCCCGGGAAATCGCTTTCGAACTTCAGGATGTTGCCGACCTCGGCCCCGCGCCAGCCATAGATCGACTGGTCGTCATCGCCGACACAGCACAGGTTGCGCTCCGGCCCGGTCAACAGACGAAGCCACAGATACTGCGCCACATTGGTGTCCTGATACTCATCCACCATGATATGCGTGATGCGGCCATGATATTCGGCCAGCACGTCGGGATGCGCCCGGAAAATGGTCAGCATGTGCAGCAGCAGATCGCCAAAATCGACCGCATTCAGGGCCAGAAGGCGGGCCTGGTAGGATTCATAGAGCTGCCGAAGGCGGCCATTCGCAAGATCACCCGCCTCGGCGAGACCGACCTTCTCCGGGGTCAACCCGCGGTCCTTCCAGCGCTGGATCACGCCGCCGAGAAGGCGTACCGGCCAGCGTTTGGGGTCGATGTCATCGGCTTCCATCAGCTGTTTCAGGACGCGGTTCTGGTCATCCGTGTCGAGAATGGTGAAATCGCTGCGAAGCCCGACAAGATCGGCATGGCGGCGCAACATGCGCGCGCCGAGCGCGTGGAAGGTGCCAAGCCATACCTGTTCGGCCATCGGCCCGACCATCGAGGCCACCCGCATCTTCATCTCCCGCGCGGCCTTGTTGGTGAAGGTCACGGCAAGAATGTTCCAGGGCTTCGCCGTGCCGGTGGCGACGAGCTCCGCCAGGCGGGATGTGAGCACCCGCGTCTTGCCCGTTCCGGCACCCGACAGCACCAGCAGCGGACCGGACAGGCTCTGCACCGCCTTGCGCTGCGGGTCGTTCAGGCCGTCAAGCCAGGGATGGGCTGTCGATGGGGATGTCTGCATGGCCGCCAACCTCGCAAATCACCGGGCAGGGGTCAACGGCAGAGGGCCGCCCTGCGGCATTTGTCACGCGACGACTGTGCCGGCAAGCCTGGTGCGAACGGGGTGGCGTGCGAAGGACGCTTCACGATATTTTCATTTGCCGCGCGTTACGATATCTTCACTCTTATATTCTGGTAGCTGAGCGAATGAAGATGCTGATTGTTTCCCGCCCCGACCGGACCGGTCCCCTTGCAAGAGCCGCGATCCTTTGCGGCGTTCTGGCGCTGGCCGGATGCTCCTCGACGCCGGTGGAGGAGCGCACCGACCTGCGCGACCCATATGAGGAGACCAACCGCAAGGTCTTCGCCTTCAATATGGGGGTTGATGATTACGTCCTCGAGCCTGTTGCGAAAGGCTACAAAAACACCGTTCCGGACGGCGGCAGACAGGCTGTCAGCAACCATCTGCGCTGGGCGTCGATGCCGTCGACAGCGGTGAATTCCACCCTTCAGGGCAAGTTCGAAAATGCCGCCCTTGCCACGCTTCAGTTCCTTGTGAATGGCCTGACATTTGGCTTTGCCAACCTTGCCGGCGATGACGAGGAAGTCACGCAGGAGGATTTCGGACAGACACTTGCCGTCTGGGACGTGCCGGAGGGGTCTTACCATATGGTGCCTGTTCTTGGCCCTCGGACAACGCGCTCGCTTGGTGGAACGGTGGTGGATTTCGCAATGAACCCGCTTCGGGTCTTCGGCACCGGCGAGGTGGTCCAGACCGTCAACACCGCACGGGCACCTGTCGGCGCGGTCAGTTTCCGCGCGCGGAATTTCGACGCCTTCAATAATGTGAAATATAATTCGCTAGATCCCTATGCGCGCACGCGCTCGGTCTATTACCAGACGCGGCAGGGGCTTCTCGAGGACCGGATCGCCGAACGGGCCGGAAGCGCGGTGTCGGAGGACGAGTTCGATTCGCTGTTTGAAGAGGAGCAGAACTGATGTTTCGTCGACATCTGATCGCCATGATGGTTGCCGCGGTCGCGATGCTGCCGCTGTCGGTGACGGCAGATGCCCGCGTGACAGGCGCCAGCACCCTGATCGACACCATGATCGCGGATCTGGAGGCGTTCCTCGCCACCGATACCGGCGATACTGACGCCCGCGCCGCCGAGATCGACCGGGTGCTCAGCACCTATTTCGACATGGACAGCATTACCCGCTTTTCCGCCGGTCAGTACTGGCGGGCGGCGGATGACACGCAGAAGGGTGAATATGGCACGCTGTTCCGTGACGTGCTGTGCGGCACAATCGTACGCAATTTCGATCAGCTGAACGGGCTTGTCTACACGCCCGGCGAGGCCACCGCCAAGGGTGACAAGTTCGTCATCGTCAGCGGCACCTTCACCGACACCACCGGACAGCGGCCTGCCGTCGCCATCAGCTGGCGGGTGCTGACGCGCGAGGGCACCGCGCCGAAACTGTTTGATATCGAGATCGAGAACCTGTCACTGCTTGTCACGCAGAAGCAGGAAAACGTCGCCGTGATCCGCAAGAACAAGGGCGATTTCGGGGCGCTGATCGACGCCATGCGGGCACGGCTGGAAGCCCCTGTCCACACAGGAAGCTAGCTTCTGATCAGCTGACGGCCGTGCGAATGATGGGGCCTAGCGGCTGATGGGCTTGTACTTGATGCGCGTCGGACGGTCCGCCTCGGCCCCGAGACGGCGCTTGCGGTCGGCTTCGTAGGCCTCGTAATTCCCCTCGAACCATTCGACATGGCTGTCGCCCTCGAAGGCGAGGATATGCGTCGCGATCCGGTCGAGGAACCAGCGGTCGTGGCTGACCACCACCGCGCAGCCGGCAAAATCCTCGAGCGCCTCTTCCAGTGCGCGCAGCGTATCGACATCAAGATCGTTGGTCGGCTCGTCAAGAAGCAGCAGGTTCGCGCCGCTCTTCAGCATGCGCGCCAGATGCACGCGGTTGCGCTCGCCACCCGAAAGCTGGCTGACCCGCTTCTGCTGGTCGCCGCCCTTGAAGTTGAACTGGCCGACATAGGCGCGCGACGCCATGGTGCGTTTGCCAAGCTCGATCTCGTCGAGCCCGTCGGAAATGACTTCCCAGACCGTCTTGTCGGCTTCCAGATCGTCGCGTGACTGGTCGACATAGCCAAGCTTGACCGTATCACCCACGGTGAAGGTGCCGGCATCGGCGTTCTCGCCGCCGGTGATCATCCGGAACAGGGTCGTCTTGCCGGCACCGTTGGGGCCGATGACACCGACGATGCCGCCGGGCGGCAGGCGGAAGGACAGATCATCGATCAGGAGCCTGTCGCCGAACCCCTTGCTCAGCCCCTCGGCATTGATGACGATGTAACCAAGGCGCGGGCCGGCGGGAATGTGGATT
>CAJWVJ010000031.1 GCA_913048595.1 uncultured Alphaproteobacteria bacterium
GCACCTATCTCGAGCTTGGTGGTAAATCCGCCAATATCGTCTTTGCCGACACGCCTGATTTCGACGCCGCGGTGGCAGGTGCCGTGTCCGCCATCTTCCGCAATTCAGGCCAGGTCTGCGTTGCCGGGTCGCGGCTTCTGGTCGAGTCGTCGATCCATGATGAATTTGTCGCCGCGGTCGCCGCCGGGGCGGCGAAGCTGAAGATCGGCGATCCGCTGACCCTTGGCAATGATGTCGGGGCGGTGCACAGCGCGGCGCAGCTTGACAAGAACATGGCGGCGCTGGCCCGCGCCGGTGACGAGGGATGCCGGATCGAGGGCGGCGGGTCCCGCCTGCACGAGGCAAGCGGCGGTTTCTATATGGAGCCTGCCGTTGTCAGCCATGTCGGCCCGTCGCATGACCTGTTCCGGACTGAGGTGTTCGGTCCGGTTCTTGCGGTGACATCCTTTGCCGACGAGGCTGAGGCCCTGCGCCTTGCCAACGCCACAGACTATGGTCTTGCGGGCGGCGTCTGGACCCGTGATCTTGGCCGCGCGCACCGGATGATCGCCGGCATGAAGACCGGCGTTGTCAACGTCAATGGCTATGGCGCCGTCGATGTGACGGCACCGCTTGGCGGGGTGAAACAGTCCGGTAACGGGCATGACAAGTCGCTTCACGCCGTCGACAAATATATCGACCTGAAGACAGCCTGGATCCAGCTCTAGGAATGGGTCGGGGACTTTCTCGGGAGGAGCCATGCAGCTTGCCACCATACCGCTTGCCACGATGCCGCTTGACCGGGTGCCTGTCGTCTCGCTCGATCTCGAGACAACAGGGCTTCGCGCGGGAAGCGACCGGATTGTCCAGATCGGGGCCATGGGCATGGGGGCCGGCGCGCAGACAGAACCCTTTGGGGTGCTGGTTGATCCCGGCCTGCCGATCCCCGCGGCAAGCTCGCGAATTCACGGCATCACCGATGAGACGGTGGTGGGCGCGGATGCCCTGCCGCTGGTCCTGCCGCGGCTTCGCGAACGCCTGTCGGGACATCTGATCCTTGGATTCAATATCGGCTTCGACCTGGCCGTGCTGGCGGCCGAGGCGGAACGCCACGGGCTTGACTGGAACTGGACGGCGGAGCTGTGCCTTCGCCAGCTTGCCACGCGCCTGCTCGGTCCCGAGGCGATGATGATCCTTGGCGATCTGGAATCGCTGGCGGCGCATTATCAGGTGCCGGTGACCGACCGCCATACGGCGCTTGGCGATGCCGCCATCACGCTGGCCATCTATCAGAAGATGCTGCCGGCGCTGGCCGGGCAGGGGATTGTCACCCTTGGCGACGCCTGGCGCGAGGTGGCGAAGCTTGACGATCTGCGGCAGGCGAATGTCACGGCCGGCTGGGTAGATGTGGCGGCGGCGCATGCCGCCCCGCAGGACCACGCCCCGCTGAAGCGGATCGACCCCTATCCCTATCAGCACCGCATCGCCGACCTGATGCTTGACGCGCCGGTGCTGCTGCCGGCGGATGCGACGCTTGGCGCGGCGGCGGCGGCGATGCATGACGGATCGGCCGACTGTGTCTTTGTCGGGGACAGCCCGCAGGCCATCGCCGGCATTGTCTCGGAGCGCGACATTGTCGATCAGGTCCGCCAGCCGGTCAGTGATGCCACGCGGGTGCGCCAGCTGCCGCTGTCCGCCATCATGTCCTCGCCGGTGATCACCGTCGGGGCGGATGATTTCATGCATGTCGCGCTTGGCAGGATGAGCCGCCATGACATCCGCCATCTCGGGGTGGTCGATTCCGGCGGCGCGCTGGTCGGCTGGGTCTCCTCGCGCGAGCTTGTGCGCCAGCGGGTGACATCCGCGCTTGTCATCGGCGACCGGATCGCCAGCGCGGACAGCGGCGATGATCTGGGGGCCGGGCTGAAGATGCTGCCGACTCTGGCGGCATCGCTGACGCGTGAGGCGGTGCCCGGCCATGACATCGCCGCGGTGATCAGCAGCCAGTATCGCGCCGCGCTTCGCGAGGCGGCGCGCCTTGCCTAGGCGATGATGGCGGCGGCGGGCATGGGGCCGCCGCCCGCCGATTATGCGGTGCTGATGCTGGGGTCCGCGGCGCGCGGAGAAAGCCTGCTGTCGGCCGACCAGGATCACGCCATCCTCTTTGCCGATTCCAGCGCGGCGCCGGATGGCGGCGAGGCCGCGGCGGACAGGGCCGCCAGGCAATGGTTCCTCGCCCTTGGCGGGCACATCTCCGACATTCTCGATGCCGCCGGCATTCCCTATTGCAAGGGCGGGGTGATGTCGGGGTGCGAAAGCTGGTGCCGGTCGCTGTCCGGATGGCGGCAGGCCATCAGCAGGTGGGTGCGGCGGGGCAGCCCGGAAGATCTGCTGAATGTCGATATCTTCTTCGATTTCCGGCTTGTGCATGGCAGCACCGAACTTGTCGCGCAGCTTCAGGCGGCGGTGTCCGGCCGAGCCAGCCGCCGCGGGGCGTTCCTCAAGCAGCTTGCGCGCAATGTCGGCGGACATGGCGGCGGGCGCACCTTCCTGGGGCGGCTTCGCACCGAGAACGGGCGCTTCAACATGAAGGCGAACCTCACCCTGCCGCTTGTCGAGACGTTGCGGGTCCTGGCCATCTCGCGCGGCATTGCCGAGCGGGGAAGCGCGGCCCGCGCCGCCGCGCTGGCGGCCCGCGACGACATCCCGCCGGAAGTCGGCCGCCTTGGCGAGGATGTGGCGATGGTGACGCGGCTTGTGCTGCGCCAGCAGATCGCCGACATCGCCGCCGGCCAGCCGCCCTCGAGCCTTGTCGACCTGCCGGGCCTGACAGGCGCCGAGACAGCCATCCTGAAAGCCATCAGCGGCCGCGTCACACGGCTTGACACGCTGTTGACCGACACGCTGTTCGGCTAGCGCTACCCCGCCAGCCCGCGGGTGAAGAGCGTCCCGCGGCCGGCGATCGCGTCATCCACCCCGGCAAGCCGCAGGCAGTGCCAGGCCATCGCATGGTTCGACGAAGTGACCGGAAGGCCGGTCCGGTCCTCGATGCCGGCCACCGCGTCGGCAAGCCGGACTGAGGTGCAGGAGACGAAGATCGCGTCGAGATCATGGCCGCTGCGGATGGTGTCGACGGCGCGGACAAGGCTGTCCTCGTCGATGGTGGCGACCACCGGGTCCATCTCCTCGTTGAAGGACCCGAAGACGGGCACCTCATAGCCATGGCGGGTGATATAGCCATGCACCTGTTCATTGACGTCGCGGCGGTAAGGGGTCAGCACGCCGATGCGGCGCGCGCCAAGCGCCTCGAAGGCGGCGAAGGCTGCGGTGATCGGGTTCGATGTCGGGGTGTCCGGCTTGGCCGCGGCCAGCCGGTCCGAAACCCGGTCGGCCCCCAGAACAACCGAGGCGGAGGTGCAGCCATAGGCAAGCACGTCGAGCCGGTCGCCGGGGAGAATCCGCGAGGCGGTCTCGGTCAGCAGCGGTTCCATCGCCGCCAGGGTTTCCGGTGTCACCTTCGGGTCGTTGGCGATGCGGGCCATGAACAGATCGACCCCCTCCACATCGATCATGGCGCGGAATTCATGCTCGATGGTGTAGTCCGAGGCCAGCACGACAATCCCGATCCGGGCCCGCGCGCCGATCACCGACGCCGTGGTGAAGGGCAGGTTCTCGATCAGGGTGAAGCCATCCCCGCCCGCGCTCTCACGCCTGTCCATATTGCAATCCCCCGACATCGAAATTTGGCGCCCTGCCGTCGATCAGATCGGCGATGATGGCGGCGCACCCGCCAGACATCGTCCAGCCAAGATGGCCATGCCCGACATTCAGCCACAGATTGCCGACGGGCGAACCGCTGACAATCGGCGCGCCATGCGGCGTCATCGGGCGAAGGCCAACCCAGTATTTCGGAGCCGAGAAATCGGCGCAATGGCCGAAGAGATGGCGCGCCTTTTCCAGAACGGGGGCGAAGTCGGCGGCGGTGAAGCTTCGGTCATAGCCGGCGATCTCGGCGGTGGCGGTGACCCGCAGCCTGTCCCCCATCGGGCAATAGGCCATGAGGTTCTCGTAATCCACCCCGCCGATGCGCGGCGCGGCGTCATGGTCGGTGACCGGCACCGTCATCGAATAGCCGCGAACCGGCCAGATCGGCAGGTCGATGCCAAGATGGCGGACAAGCGCCGGGCTGTGAACGCCGGCGCAGAGCACATAATCGTCGGCGGTGAAATCACCGCGGTCCGTTTCGACGCGAAGAAGGGCCTTTCCCCGCCGGACAAGACGGGTGATGCGGGTGTCGAAATGGAAGCCGACCCCCATCGCCTCGGCGCGTGCCACGAGCGCGTTGGTGAACAGATGCGCGTCGCCGCTTTCATCGCCGGGGGCGAAGAGGGCCCCGGCCGCCCGGGTGGCAAGGCTGGCAAGTCCCGGGTCGCGCGCCACCATCTGGTCTGCCGACAGTCTTTCAAGCCGGATTCCCTGCGCGCGCAGCATTTCGGCCTTCCTGTCGGCCCCGTCCAGCCCCTCGGCGCTGCGGTAGATATACATCAGTCCGCCGTCGCGGCTGTCGTAATCGATCCCGGTCTCGCGGGCAATGCGGTTCATGTGAAGCTGCGAGAACTGGCAGAGCGAGGTGGTGGCAGCCGAATTCGCGGCATGGCGCGCGGCTGTACATTCGCGAAGAAACCGCAGCATCCACCGCCATTGCCGCCAGGCGGCGCGCGGGCGAAGCCGGATCGCCTGATCCCCCCGCCAGAGTGACCGCAGCATCAGGCCGGGGGCCGCAGGCGAGGCCCAGGCGTATCCCTGCGCCGGGGCCAGAAGCCCGGCATTGGCAAAGCTTGTCAGCATGGCGGCGCGGTGCTCGCCCTCGATGACCGCCACCTCATGGCCATTCGCCGCCAGCCTGTAGGCGGCGGTCACGCCGACGACGCCGGCGCCAAGAACAAGGATACGTCTCTGCGCCATGCCTGCCGTCCTAGCGGGCCGCGATCAGGCCGATCTCGACGGTGAATTGCGGCGAGGCGAGGCGCGGGGATTCGACGCAGGCGCGGCACGGGGCGTTGCCGCCGGTGGCCCAGGCGTCCCAGACCTCGTTCATCTCGGCGAAATCATCCATGCTGCACAGCCAGATGGTGGCGCTCAGCGCCTTTGACTTGTCGGTGCCCGCCTCGGCCAGAAGCGTATCGATCTGGCCGAGAATGGCGCGGGTCTGGTCGGCAACGCTTTCGCCCGGCGCGCCAAGCGCCACCTGGCCCGCAAGATAGACAGTGTCGCCATGGATGACCATCTGGCTCATCCGGTCGTTTGTGTGAAAGCGCTCAATGCTCATGCCTGTCTCCTGTGCCCGCGGCGGGCGGCTGATATGTCATGACGGCAAGCCTAAGGCAAAGCGCATCGCAGCGTCCAGATATTCGCTCGCGCCGGGGCTGTGTGGGTGGAGGGTATCAGGCTGCCGGTCTATGCGGCGGCGAAGGAGGACCGCATTTTCGCGGCCCACCGCCCCGCCTCGCAGGTGATCACCCATAGCGACCGGAAGCTTGTAATCAGACTGCCGTCGGCGGCGAAGCGTCTGATTTCGGCATCCAGATGCACCTTGTCGGCCGCGGCGCGAAGAAGCCGGATGTCGGCAAAGGCGGAGTGGTGCCAGTCGCCGCCGGCCCGTGCCAGGAAATCGGCGAAATAGGTGTCTTCGCTGTCCCAGATCTTCAGCGTCGTACCGCTGAGCCGGACATGCGGAAAATGCAGCGTCGCGGCGATGGCGGCCTGGTCACGGCTGTTCAGCGCCGTGATATGCGCCTGCATCACCGCCTTCGCCGCGGCGACCGCCCTGTCGGTGATATCGGTCTCACGCGTCATCATCGAACCCGTAAAGCCGTGCCGGATTGTCGACCAGGATGCGCTGGCGAAGCGCCGCGTCCGGAACCCAGTCCGCCAGCCTGTCGAGCAGCGCGCCGTCATTCGGCATGTGCTGTTGCGGGATGGCGGGGTGGGGCCAGTCGCTTCCCCAGACAAGATGATCAGGATTGGCGCTGACAAGCGCCGCAGCCATGTCGGCAATGGCGCTGTCGGTCTGCGGGCCGGACGGGCCAAGCCGGTAAGGCCCCGAAAGCTTGACCCAGGCCCGGCCGTCCGCCAGCAGACGGCGCATCGCCGTGAAGCCGGGGTCATCCACGCCCCGTTCGGCGGCGACATGGCCGAAATGGTCGAACACCACCGGCACCGGAAGGCTGGCGAATTCCGCCATGGTTTCGTGCAATGTCGAGACATCGGCCAGAATCTGGAGATGCCAACCCTGGTCGGCGGCGCCGTGCGCCAGCCTTGTCAGGCTGTCGATGCGGGCATTGCTGCCGAACAGCATATTGACCCGGCACCCCACCGCGCCCTGTTCGCGGCAGGCGGCCAGAAAGTCGGCCGGGGCGTCGTCATCGACAACGACAACGGCCTTCATCGACGGGTCGCCGGCGCAGCTTTGCAGCGTGGTTCTGTTGTCCGTTCCGTAAATGCTTGGCTGAATGATGATCGACCGGCCGATCCCCAATGTCCTGTGAAGATGGTGAAGGGCGGCCTGCGGTGCCGGAGGCGCGCTGTAGCTTCGCTCGGCGACCTGTGGCGAAGGGCCGTCAAAGATATGGAAATGGCAATCGCAGGCCCTGTCCGGAATGGCGAAGCCGGGCGGCTTCGGATTCGGGTCCGGCGCGGCGCAGAGCGGGGGCGCGGCGGTCATGCTCGGTCCTCTGGTGCGTCCGCAAGCCAGCGCAGGATGTCGTCCGTGTCCGCGCCGTGACGCGGAGCGGGCCGGTCTGGCCTGTGCGCGGCGGCGCCATTCAGCCGGAAGGGAAGCGTCGGCGTCGCAAGCCCGGTTTCCGGATCGGTGTGGATATAGTGCCGGTCGCGAACCTGCGCCGACGCAAGACATTCGGGAAGGGTGCGAAGCCGGGCCGCCGGCACACCGGCTTGCTGCAGAACAGGTTCCCATTCGGCGGCGCTTCGGGTCGCCAGCACGGCCTCGATCTCGGTGACCAACGCCTCGGCATGGACCTTGCGGGCCGGGCGTTCGGCAAAGCGCGGGTCCGTCAGCCAGTCATCGCGTCCCAGCGCGGCGGCAAGGTTGCGGAAATGCGACTCCTCGTTCACCCCGAGCGAGATCACCCCGTCGCTGCAGGCAAAGCTGCCCGCCCCGGGCGAGCGGCTGTTGGCAAGGTTGCCGCGCCGCTTCGGCGCGTTGCCAGTCTTCAGGTAATCGGTGACGGTCGAACTCATCAGGCTGAGGCCCGTTTCCAGCATCGAGACATCGATGAAGCTGCCACGCCCGGTCTTCGCCCGCTCGTAGAGGGCGGCTGACACGGCAAAGCCGGCGGCCAGCGCCGTGGCATAGTCCAGCACCGGCGCGCCGGTCCGCACCGGTCCGCTTTCGGCTGTGCCTGTGGCCTCCATCAGCCCGCAGGCAGCCTGGATATTGACGTCATAGGCCGAGGTGTTTTCCTGCGGCCCGCCACGGCCATAGCCGGTCATGGCGCAATGGATCAGATGCGGATGGCGTTCGGCGAGGCTTGCCTCGTCAAGCCCAAGTTGCCGCATCGTGCCCGGCACATGATTTTCCACCAGCACATCCGCCCGCGCCAGAAGCCGGTGAAAGATGTCGCCGCCCTCTCTGCTGTCCAGATCAAGCGCGATGGACGACTTGCCGCCACCCTGCGTCAGATAGGATGTGCTCATGCCCTGCGCGGCCCCGTCGGCATCGGTGCCGCCGCGATGCCGAATCGCGTCACCCTTGGTGGCCGACTCGATTTTGATGACCCGCGCGCCGAGCAATCCCAGATAGTAGGAACAGGCCGGCCCGGCCAGAACATGGGTGAAATCGACCACAAGAAGGTCTTTGAACGGTTCTGTGCCAGTCATGGTTTCCCCTTCGACTCGAAGACAGAGTAAGGATGATCGTGACCGATCTCGCAAGGTTCATCTGCTTTTGACGGTTGCGACACTTAACATCGGTCATCGGTCGGAATGGCATTTGACATACCATCTGTAATGCGGTTTTCTGACTTCAAATTTACGGGAGGAACTCATGAAATTCACCAAAACGATTGCTGCGGGTTTCGCAGCGACCGCAATGCTTGCCAGCGGCGCGGCCCTTGCTGACTACCCTGAAAAGCCGATCAAGATCATGGTCGGCTTCTCCGCCGGTGGCGGCACCGACACCACCGCGCGCGGTTTTGCTTCCTACATGCACGAAGCCCCGACCATGAACGGCGCGCCGGCCTACATCGTCAACCTGCCCGGCGCATCCGGCCAGAAGGCCGCCAAGGCGGTTCTGAACGAAGACGCTGACGGCTACACCCTCTATATGATCAACATCGGTACTTTCATCGCCGGCGAGCTCGCCAAGGGTGATGATCGCCCGTACCATGTTCCGGACGCGTTCGTGAATCTCGGCTGCGCCTCGCAGCTGGTGACCTCGCTGCAGGTTCACACCTCGAACCCGGCGACCACGATGCAGGAGTTCATAGACAACGCCAAGGCATCCGGCCAGACTGTCACCTGGGGCACTTCAGGCGCGGCCACGATGCACGCAACCATCGGCCACGTCTTCTTCGACGCCTATGGCATCCCGCACAAGAAGGTGCCGTTCAAGGGCGGTTCCAAGGCACGCGCCGCACTGGTGTCGCAGTCGGTTGAGGCCGTTCTCGGTGGTGTGAACACCGTTGTCGGCTTTGAAGACGACATCCGTCCGCTGGCATCCGCCGGTGCCGAGCGTGACCCAACCGCCAAGGACCTGCCGACTTTCGGCGAGCAGGGCCTTGACGGCATCGACTTCACCGGCCTGATGTGCCTGTTCGGCCCGAAGGGCATTTCTGACGAGGTCAAGGCCGATGTCGGCGCCGCCATCGAGCATATTGCCGGCATCAAGGGCTTCCAGAAGTACATGGGCAAGAACAGCCTTGCGGCGTTCTACACCGACTCCGCGACTGCCACCGCAGCGCAGGACACCATGTACAACGTCATGGGCCCGGTCGTAGCCAACATCATCGCAAGCAACTAGGCTTGTGGTCTGATCCGGGGGCAAGCTCGTCGGGCTTGCCCCTTTTTTTCGTTTTCAGCTTTCAGGATGCCGGGAGGGGTTTATGGGCACCCAGGATTACAAGATCAAGGTGGAGTACGGTGTCAGCGCTGTTGTTCTCCTGATCGGCGTGTTCTTCATTTTTCAGGCGTTCACCATCGAGACGTCGCGCGAAGCGGTGGGGCCGCGCACCATGCCGATGTTCCTGGCGATCGCGCTTGTGCTTGGCGGCCTTTGGCTTGCCCTTCGCGCGATGACCGGACGGGCCGGCGATCTGAAGGACGGCTACGGCTTTCTCGAGAGCGATGTGAAACGCATCCTCATGGTGGTCGGCTGCGGCGTGCTGTTCGTCATCCTGTTCTGGGGACTCGGTTATTTCGTGGCGATCATCGCCACATACATTGCGATGCTCTACACATTCGGGGTCCGAAGCTGGGGCTGGATGGTCGGCGGCGGGCTTGTCCTCGCGCTCATCTTCCAGTGGCTGTTCATGGGCATCATGCTGCTGAACGACCCGGCGGGCGCGGTCATCGACATGCGTCCTTTCACAAACTGGATCACGGGGGCGTAAGCCATCATGTTTGAAGATATTCTCGGCGGCTTCGTCACCCTTTTCAGCGATGATTACGCGATCTGGTTCGTCTTTCTGGCGGCTTTCGTCGGCATCGTTTTCGGCGCGCTTCCCGGTCTGACCGCGGCGGCCGCCATTGCGATGATGCTGCCGATCCTGATCGCCTATAACGACGAGATCGGCGGTCTTGCCGGCCTCGCCTTTCTCTATGTGATCGGCAAGTCGGGGCGCTATGGCGGCTCGATCGCCGCGATCCTGTTCAACACGCCCGGCACCGCGGCCTCGGCCGCGACCATGCAGGACGGCTACCCGATGACGAAATCTGGCCGTGCCGGCAAGGCGCTGAAGACAGCCACCGTGGCGTCTGCCTATGGCGATTATTTCGGCGAGATCGTGCTGATTTTCGGCGCTGTCGCCATCGCCGCCTTCACCCGCCAGTTCGGCCCGCCCGAGAATTTCGCGATCTATTTGATGGCATTTGTCGTTATCGGTTCGGTGGTCAGCGACAGCATCATCAAGGGCATCATCTCGACCCTGTTCGGCGCCGTGATCGCGCTGATCGGCGAGGACACCATCACCGGCCAGTTCAAGATGTCGATGGGGATCGACGAGCTGGAATCCGGCATGGCGCTGGTGCC
Organism: uncultured Alphaproteobacteria bacterium; assembly: GCA_913048595.1. Classification (GTDB taxonomy): domain Bacteria; phylum Pseudomonadota; class Alphaproteobacteria; order Puniceispirillales; family Puniceispirillaceae; genus UBA8309. The sequence continues at coordinate 10,247 of CAJWVJ010000031.1, forward strand.
GCTTCTGATCGGAGTCTTCGTGATTTCGGAAGTCATCATCCAGGCTGAAAAGGCCGCCAAGGTGAAGATGATCGATTTCGCCTCCGACAAGGTTGATGATCCGACAGCCCATTATTTCACCTGGTCTGAATTCAAGCGCTGCATCCCGCTGATGTTCCGGTCATCGATCTATGGCTCGCTGATCGGCATGATGCCGGGTCTGGGGTCATCCGTTGCCTGCTTTGTCGCCTATGGCGAGGAAAAGCGGAAGGCGAAGAACAAGGACAAATGGGGCACCGGGGTCGTCGAGGGCATCGCGGCACCTGAATCGGCGAACAACGCCGTGTCCGGACCGTCGATGATCCCGCTTCTGACGCTTGGCATCCCGGGCTCGACCATCGCCGCCGTTCTGATCGGCATGTTCCTGGTGAACGGTCTGCAGCCCGGGCCGTCGATCTTTGCAGAGGATCCGCCGCTGTTCATGGGCGGCCAGCTGATCAGCCCGCGTGAATTCATCTTCGGCATCTTCGCCGCCGGCCTGATCGGCATCGCGGCCTATGCGTTGATCGGCTATTTTGCGGCCCCCTTCATCGGCCGCATGATCGCCATCCTGCCGACGCAGTACCTGTATCCGTTCATCTTCATGACGGCGGTCGCGGCAAGCTATTCCTCGCGGGCCTCGATATGGGATGTCGGCTTTGCGCTATTGTTCGGAATCATCGGCTATGCCATGCGGCGAACGAATTTCTCCGCGGCGGCCTTCATCATCGCCTTTGTCCTGACATCGAGCATGGAGGAAGCCTTCCGCCAGTCGATGATCATCTCGGACAGTGGCCTGCTGGTGTTCATGAGTTTCGAATATCAGGGCAAGTTCTCCTACGCCCCGATCTTCCTGATCATTGGTGCGGCTGTTGTTGCCATGCGTTCCTGGTCGACCTACCGGGCGCGCCAGGCGCAGGCAAAGGGGTAACGGGCGCGGCTGAGAGGATATGGATCCGCGCTTCCTGCTGATCTTTCTGGCCGGATTTGCCGGGGGAACCGGCGCCTTCCTCATGGGGGCGCCGATGCCCTACATGCTTGGCGGCATCTTCGGTTCCGCCTGCTTCGTGCTGTGGTACGAGCGCGGCGGCAGGTCTTTGCCACAGGTGACACGCTGGGTCCGGCAGGTCTTCATGTCGATCATCGGGGCGATGATCGGTTCGCGCTTCTCTCCGGAAATCCTGACATTGCTTCCGCAGTTCTGGATTTCCGGCCTGGTGCTTCTTCCCTTCATCCTTGTCTCCCATGCCGGCAGCTATGCCATCATGCGGCGGCTCGGGGGCTATGAGCCGCGCGACGCCTATTTCGCCTCGCTTCCCGGCGGGATTGTCGATTCCATCGCGCTTGCCGAACGGGCCGGGGCCGATGTGCGGATTGTGACGGCACAGCATTTCACCCGCATCATCCTTGTGGTGACCTCGGTGCCGCTGCTGTTCCTGTTCGTGAAGGGCGAAGTGGTGGGCTCGCTCGCCGGCGAAACCCTGGCGACGTCGAGCTATGCCGTTTCGGATGTGGCGCTGATTCTCGGCATCGCGGCTGTCGGCCTTGCGGGCGGCCTTCTGGTCCGCCTTCCGGTGGCCCATATGATGGGGCCGCTGATCCTGGCGCTGGTGCTGACGGTGTCGGGAGCCGTCGCCATCGAGGTGCCTCCATGGATGGGCCATCTGGCGCAGTTCATGGTCGGCACCGCCCTTGGCTCGCAATTCACCGGCATGTCGCGAAAGCTTCTGGCGCGCGGCCTTGGCTACGGGTTGATCGTCGGCCTCTACATGCTGGCTGTCGGGTCCGGCATCGCCTATCTGCTGACGCCCTATGTGCCGGCTGATTTCAGTGTGATGTTCGTCAGTTTCGCCGCCGGCGGCCTTGCCGAGATGAGCCTGATTGCCCTGTCGCTGAATTTCAATCCGGTGGTGGTGGCGCTTCACCATCTGCTGCGGATCGTGCTGACCATCTGGGTCGGCAGCTTTCTGGCCAGGCGCGTCTTCGGGCTGACCGACAACAGCCAGCCATCCGGCAAGTTGTAATTGGCCTGCCCGGTCGGGCCGCCTATAATCGCGATAGTGCCAGGATGACGAGCAATCCCATGACCCAGACAGCCATCCCCTTTTTGTTTCTGCGCGGCGGGTCATCGCGTGGCCCCTACATGAACCGCGCCGATCTGCCGGCAGACCGTGACAGGCTTGCCGAGGTGCTTGTCGCGGCGGTCGGGTCCGGACATCCGCTGAACATCGACGGCATCGGCGGCGGCAGCGCGGTGACGACGAAGGTGGCGATGTTGTCGCGGTCCGAGGATGGCTGGGCCGATATCGATTATCTCTTCGCGCAGGTCAGCGTCGAGGACAAGCTTGTCGATTTCAAGCCGACCTGCGGCAATATCATGAGCGGGGTCGGCCCGGCGGCGCTCGAGATGGGGCTGATCACCGCCACGGGCGATGTGACCGAGGTGAAGATCCGCGCCGTCAACACCGGCGCGCGTATCCTTGCCCGCATCCGGACACCTGGCGGCATGGTGACCTATGAAGGCGATACCGCCATCGACGGGGTGCCGGGCACCGCCGCGCCGGTCGAGCTGAATTTCATGGATGTGGCCGGGTCAACCACCGGCGCCTTTCTGCCAACCGGCAATGCGATGGACAGGATTGGCGGGATGGACGTCACCTGCATGGATGTGGCCATGCCGATGGTGATCGCCCGCGCCGCCGATTTCGGCCTGACCGGCACCGAGAGCAGCGCGGAGCTTGACGACAACCGGCAATTCTTCGCCGCGATGGAGGCCGTGCGTCTTGAAGCCGGACACGCCATGGGTCTTGGCGACTGCAGCCAGTCGGTGATGCCGAAATTCGGACTTCTGGCGCCTGTTGACGATCCGGCAGCCGCCCCCGGGCAGATCGAGGCCCGCTACTTCATGCCCTGGAAGACCCATCCGACCATGGCGGTCACCGGAAGCCAGTGCATGGCGTCCTGCGCACTGACCCCGGGCACGGTGGCTGACGGCATGATGCAGCGCCCGGCCGATGTGCCCTGCACCGTGACGCTTCGCCACCCGATGGGGGTAATGGATGTGCTGGTCGACTACGAGCTTGCCAATGACGGGTTCCGGCACCATTCCGCCGGTATCCTGCGGACAGCGCGAAAGCTGGCGGAAGGCCGGCTGTTTGTGCCGGCATCAGTCTGGAACGGAGAGATTTGATGAAGCTTGCCATCCTTGATGACTGGTTCGACACGCTTCGCGGGCTTGCCTGCTATGCCAGGCTGGACGGCATCGAGGTCACCGTCTTCACCGACCATGAGCCGGATGTCGGCAGGCTGGCGGCGCGGCTTCAGGGGTTCGATGCTGTGGTGCTGTTCCGCGAGCGCACAGCCATCACCCGCGAACTGGTCGAGCAGCTTCCCGATCTGAAGCTGATCTCGCAGCGAAGCGTCTATCCGCATATTGATGTCGAGGCCTGCACCGCACACGGAATTCTTGTCTGTTCCAACATGGCGGGCGGGGTTTCGCACGCCGCGGCGGAAATGACGTGGGCGCTGATGCTGGCGGCGCTTCGCGACATTCCCGGGCAGATGGCGAGCCTGCGGGCAGGCGGCTGGCAGACCGGCGTCGGCAAATCGGCGCATGGGCGGCAGATCGGCCTTTATGGCTATGGCCGGATTGGCCGGCAGGTGGCGGATTACGCCGATGCCTTTGGCATGAATCCGGTGATCTGGGGAAGCGAACAGGGCCGCGCCCGCGCCGCCGCCGATGGCCGCCAGGTCGCCGCCAGCCGCGAGGCCTTCTTTTCCGAGAGCGATGTCGTCAGCCTTCATGTGCGGCTAAAGCCTGCCACACGCGGGCTTGTCACCGCCACCGACCTGGCGATGATGAAGCCGGGGTCGGTGCTGGTGAACACCTCGCGCGCTGGGCTGATCGAAGAGGGGGCGCTTCTTGCCGCGCTGAACGGGGGACGCCCCGGCATGGCCGCCATCGATGTGTTCGATGAAGAGCCCATCAGCTGGGCGAACGACCCGCTGGCGACTCATCCCAATCTGATCGGAACGCCGCATATCGGCTTTGTGACCGAGGACGAATTCGAAATCCAGTTCGCCGATATCTTTGACCAGGTGGTGGCGTGGCGCGACGGCGCGCCGATCCATATGATCAATCCCGAGGCGGTGGCGGGCTGATCTCGCGCGGGCCAAGGCGCAAGGCCAGCATCGGCAGCGCGACAAAGATCATCATCACCCTGATGGTGTGGTGAAAGGCGACAAAGGCGACGTCGAACCCGAAGACAAGCGCCAGCAGCGTGACCTCGTACAGCCCGCCCGGCACAAAGGCCAGCCAGATGGTCAGGAAGCCGCTTCCGGTAGCAAAGGCGATCGCCGCCGTCGACAGGAAATAGGCACCGACGATCAGCAAGGTGGTGGCGAAGGCGTCCTTCAGATAACCCAGCAGGTCGCGAAACGGCACCTTGGCAAGCCGCGCCCCGACCGCCCCGCCAATGGCAAGCTGGGCCAGAATGACGAATTCATTCACCCGCGGAAGTTCGGCCCACCCCATCAGATGACACAGCGTCGACAGCCCGACAGGCCCCAGAAGATGCGGCATCGGCACGCGGCAGAGCCGCGCGATGACAAAGCCGGCAACGCCAAGCCCGACAAACACCACAATGTCCGATGTCGGCAGGGCGAAGATGCTCGGCATGTCGCGAAGCGCGACATTCGACCGATCGACCGCCTCGCGCCCCTCGACGATCCCGAGAAGAAGCGGCGTCGAGACGAAGACAATGACCACCCGCACAAGATGGAACAGCGCCACGACATAATCCTTGTCGACCATCTCGCGGGCCATGACGATGGCCTCGGCCTGGCCACCGGGCACGCTGCACAGAATTGCCATGCGTGGCTCGTAGCCGCGCGCCCGCCGCAGAAAGGCATAGCCGATGGCGGTGACCACAATGGTTGTGCCGACCATCGTGACAAGCGTGATCATCCATTTGTCGGCCTGCTCCAGAACCGACTGGTTGAAGGTGGCGCCGATCAGCACGCCAAGGCCAAGCACCACCGGTTTGTGGAACCAGCGGGCAACGCCAAGATAGGGTTGAAGCGGCCTCATCAGCGCGCCGCCGAACCAGACGCCGAACAGGCTTCCCATCAGATAGGGGGCCGGCGCGCCGGCCTGCATCAGCGCCCATCCCGCCGCCAGCGCCAGCGTGAAGGTCACGCCGATCTTCGTCAGATCGGCAAGCAGCCAGGAGGGGATCGGGGCGCGCGCCGCCGTCATCTCAGTCAAGCTCCGTTTGCGCGGTGAGGCTCAGAAGCGTCAGCCGCGCGGTGAGCGCGCTGTCCAGGTGCCGCGACATGGTGGCCGCGGCCGCGGCCTCGTCACCATCCCGGATGGCGCGGTTGATGGCCTCGTGCTCGTCGCGAATGGCCTCGGCCCGGCCGGCAAGCGTGTAGGCGGTGGCCCCGAGAAGAACCATCATTCTGGACAGCCGCTCAAGACTCTCGACAAGAAAGCGGTTGCCGGCGGCCTGCAGGATGGCGTTGTGAAAGCGGCGGTTGTGCCGCGCCAGAATCTCGGGCTCGGCATTTTTGGCGATCAGCTCCGCCTCGGCGGCGCAGATATCACCGATGACGGTGCGTTCTGCGTCGCCAGCGTTGCGCGCGGCAAGGCTCGCCGCCAGCCCCTCCAGCGTGCCGCGAAGTTCATACAGCCCGCGGACATCATGCCAGCCAAGCCGGCGCACCCGCAGCCCGTCATCATCCCGTTCCAGAATGCCCTCGGCCCGCAGCGCGGCCAGCGCCTCGCGAAGCGGGGTGCGGCTGACCGCCAGCGCCGCGACAAGATCGGCTTCTTTCAGACGCGCGCCCGGGCGCAGAGTCCCGGTCTGGATGGCGTCAAGGATCAGCCGCCGCAGCCGGACCGGCGTGGCTGCTGCCGAGGCGGCATCCTGCTGATCCTGGTCAGGCCATCTCGCCCAGGGCGCGGCACCGGTTTTCTTGACTTGCGGGCTGGTCATCCCTTACTTGTATACAGATGTATACAAACGACGACAACGGCTTTCCCAAGCGCTGGGACGTGCTGGTCATCGGGGCCGGCAATGCCGGGCTGTGCGCCGCCATCACCGCCGCCGAGGCGGGATGTTCGGTGCTGGTCCTCGAGGCCGCGCCGCGTGACATGCGCGGCGGCAACACGCGCCACACCCGCAATTTGCGGGCGATGCATGAAGAGCCGACGGATGTGCTGACCGACGCCTACAGCTTCGAGGAATATTTCGAGGATCTGATTCGGGTCACGCGGGGTGTCACCAATCAGGAACTTGCCAGCCTGACGCTGGAAAAATCGGCCGAGCTGACCTCTTGGCTTGGCGCGCGCGGCGTGCGTTTCCAGCCGGCGCTGTCGGGCACCCTCAATCTTGGTCGCACCAACGCCTTCTTCCTTGGCGGGGGACGGGCCTTGCTGAACAGCCTGTGCCGGCATGCCGAATGGATCGGCATAGAGCTTCACTATGACACCGAAGTTGCCGACATCCTGATCGAGGACGGGTTTTGCGAAGGGGTGCGGCTTGCCGGCGGCGAGATCGTGCAGGCGAAGAAGGTGATCACCACCGCCGGCGGGTTCGAGGCGAATCTCGACTGGCTTGCCGAAGGCTGGGGCGAGGCGGCGAAGAATTTTCTGGTTCGTGGCACGCCCTGGAACACCGGCACCGTCCTGAAGAGCCTTCTTGATCACGGGGTGAAGCCGGTCGGCGCGCTCGACCAGTGCCATGCCGTGGCCATCGACGCGCGCGCCCCGAAATATGATGGCGGCATCGCCAGCCGCATCGACGGCGTTCCCTTCGGCATTGTTCTCAACCGCGATGCCGAACGTTTCTATGACGAGGGCGAGGATTTCTGGCCGAAGCGTTATGCCATATGGGGGCGGCTTGTCGCCAGACAGCCGGACCAGATCGCCTATGCCATTCTGGATTCGGTCGGCGTGTCGCGCTTCATGCCGTCTGTCTTCACACCCATCCGCGATGACAGCATCGAGGGGCTTGCCGAACAGCTTGGACTCGACCCGGCGGCCACCCGCGCCGCCGTGGACAGCTTCAACGCCGCCTGCCCCAAAGGGCCGATCGACCAGTCGATTCTCGATGGCAAGGCGACAGCCGGACTGTCTCCTGAGAAGACAAACTGGGCCGCGCCGATCGCGGTGCCGCCCTATTACGGGTTTCCGCTGCGTCCTGGGATCACCTTTACCTATATGGGGGTGGAGGTGAATTCATCGGCCCAGATTCTGATGGCGGACGGCAGGCCGTCGGCCAATCTCTATGCCGCCGGCGAGATCATGGCAGGCAATGTCCTCGGCCAGGGTTATCTCGCCGGAATCGGCATGACCATCGGGGCTGTGTTCGGTCGCATCGCCGGAGCCGATGCGGCCCGCAGCCTGAACCGCTAGCCCGGGGACACACACCATGGATGATATCAGCCTGATCAAGCTCGCCACCACGCCGGCGCATGAGGAAACCGCGCGGATCATGCAGATCTGCAACGCCTGCCGCTATTGCGAGGGCTTCTGCGCTGTCTTCCCGGCGATGGAGCGCCGCCGCCTGTTCGCGGAGAGCGACACCGCGCAGCTGGCCAATCTCTGTCACCATTGCGGGGCCTGCTACCATGCCTGCCAATATGCGCCGCCCCATGAATTCGCCGTGAATGTGCCGCTGACGCTGGCCGAAAGGCGGGCCGAAACATGGGCCGAATTCGCCTGGCCCGGCGCGCTGTCGGGGCTGTTCTCGCGCAACGGTCTCTGGCTTGTGATGATCATCACGGCGGCGCTGGCACTTGCGGTGGGGCTGATGCTGGCAATGATCTCGCCGCAGCTGTTCTGGGGTGTCCATATCGGCGAGGGGGCTTTCTATGTGCTGATGCCGCATACGGTCATGGCCGGAATCCCGATGGCAATCACCGCCTTCACAATCACCGCCTTCGTCATGGGGTGGCGTCGCTACTGGCAGGGAACCGGCGCGCGCTGGGGCGGCTGGCCGGCCTTTGCCGACGCCATGTCTGCGACAGCCACCATGCGCAATCTCGGCGGCGACAATTCAGGCGATGGTACGGGCTGTCCGG
>CAJWVJ010000032.1 GCA_913048595.1 uncultured Alphaproteobacteria bacterium
CATCAGGGACAGAATCTGGTCCGGCGCCGCGGCCTTGCCATTGTTACCGCTGATGATCTCGAACAGGAATTCATGTCCGGTCCTGCGGCAGGCATCGGCAAGCCGCACGATTTCCCGCTCGTTATAGGCAGTCAGCTCGGCCGGATCGTCGGCGCGGATCGGGGCCAGCACCTTGACGCAGTGAGTGACCGGCCATTCGGCGAGACGGCTTCCCAGATCGGGACCTTCCTCGAAGGCCATCGGAAACACACCGGACTGCTCGATCGGCCGGCCGATCCAGATGTCATGGTCCGACGCGGCATGGAGCGCTGAACGGCCGAGCCTGTCATCCACCAGAAGTCCCACCCCGTCATGGGAGGCTGCCGTCTCGGTGACGGCTTGCAGGGCAATCAGCTTGAACCGGTCTATATCCGCCTCGGTCTTGCCGTTGGCCGCGGCCATTTCGACAAACTGGCTCCGATGATCGAAGGCAAAGGCCAGCAACCGTTCATGCCGGCGGCGGCGTGTGGTCGCCCAGTGGATCTGTTCGAGCCGCCTGTCCTTGCGAAGGGCGAATTCCTCGCTGCCGGTGTCGATCATGTGGCGGAGCTCGGTCTGCGAAGGGTATGAGGGCGCACAGCCGTGACGCGAGACGGCCAGCGCCCCGCAGATATTCGCATAGAGCGCGCATTTGGCCGCCGGTTCCCCGCGCAGCCACCCTGACAGGAACCCGGCCATGAAACCGTCGCCGGCGCCAAGCACATTGAACACCTCGATCTCGCGCACCGGCGAGGCGACCCCGCTGTCCCAGCCGTCGATGTCGCCCTCAAAGACGACACAGCCAAGCGGGCCGCGCTTGCAGACAAGCGTCGCGCCGGTCAGGCCACGGGCCGCCTGAAGCGCCGCGATGGTGTCGGTGGTCCCGCCGGCGATGTGCCACTCCTCTTCAGTGCCGACGATCAGGTCGCAATGCGGCAGCACCGTCTGGAGATGGGCCGTCACCCGCGCGCTTTCGGCAAAGCGGCTTTCGCCATCCGCGTGCCCGCCAAGAGCCCAGAGGTTCGGCCGGTAATCGATATCGAACGCCACCTTCCGGCCAGCCTCGCGCGCCATGCGCATTGCCGCAAAGCTGGCTCCGGCCACAAGGTCGGTGCTGAAATGCGTTCCCGTGACGAGAACCGCCTTCGCCGAGGCAATGAAGTCCGGGTCTATGTCGGCTTCCGAGATCGCCATGTCGGCGCAGTTTTCGCGATAGAAAATAAGCGGAAACTGCGCGCTGTCCCGAATGCCGAGGATCACCAGTGCCGTCAGTCGCGCCGGGTCGGTGATCACATGGCTTGTCTCGACACCCTCGCCATCCAGCGTCTCGCGGATGAAACGGCCCATATGTTCGTCACCGACACGGGTGATCAATGCCGATTTCAGCCCGAGCCTCGCACAACCGACGCTGATATTGGTCGGGCTGCCGCCGATATATTTGGAAAAGCCCGACATGTCCTCGAGCCTGCCGCCGACCTGGCCGCCATAGAGATCAACGGATGAACGACCAATACAGATCACATCCAGCGCCGGGTCACGCATTCCTGACGTCCTTCTCGCGCTTCAACCCGGTCTCGATGGCGAGATACTGGGCAAGATTCATCGTCGCGCAGAGCGACCGGAACCCGAAAATGTTCTCCTCGGTCACAAGAAGGGTCGTGTCCAGAGCGACCGGGCTGACCATGGTATCGGTGATGCTGATGATCCTGATTCCCCGGCCGGCGGCTTCCTGCGCCAGCTTGACCGTCAGCTCGCCATAAGGCGCGAAACTGACAGCCAGCAGCACATCACGCGGGCCGACCAGGTTGAGTTCGCGCATCGCCTCGGCCGGGGCCTCGCGAAATTCCTGCGAGCGAATACCGAGCTTTGTCAGCACGTAGCTCATATAGACGGTCACCGGCTTGGATCGTCCGCCGGCGGCAAACCAGATGGTTTCGGCATCGGTCAGCTTCTGCACGGCGGCGTCGAGTTGCTCCATGGAAACGGTATTCGACAGCCGGTTGATTGATTCAACGGCAGACACCGACAGCGCCTCGAAATGGTCTGCCGGATCGACATCCGCCATATCCGAAAGCCGGCTCGCATATTGCGGCCAGCTGCTGCGAACCTGCTGGCGGAACAGCGCCTGCATCTGGCTGAAGCCGTCAAAACCCAGAGTTTGCGCGAAGCGTACGAAAGCTGAGGTGGCAATGTCGGTTTCCGCAGCAAGCTCGGCCAGCGTCGAAAGGGCAATCGCCTCCGGATGGCCAAGCACGAAATTACCGATTTCACGAAGCCGCTTCGGCATGCTGGCATGCTGCTGCTCAATCTGCGTCATCAGCTGATCGAGGGTCTCGGGCTTTGCCGTGACCAAAGCGGCGTCCATATTCAACCTCCTCCCCCTGAAGGCGTTAGTCGGCAAGCTCCTTGGCGAGATCTCCGATCTCCGCACCACCTGCCATCAAGCGCTTGATATCGTCCCCTTCAAGCTCTTTTGACGTGCCACGACCAATCACCTCGCCAAGGCTGAGGAAGGTGAACCGGTCAGCGATGAGGCGCGCATGGATTTCATTATGTGTAATGAGAATGATGGCGATGTCGCCAAGTTTCTGTACCTTGCGGATGGTTTTCAGCACTTCCATCTGCTGTTTCTGGCCGAGCGCCGAAGTCGGCTCGTCGAGGATCAGCACCTTCGCGCCGAAATAGATTGCCCGGGCGATGGCAAGCGTCTGGCGCTGGCCGCCGGACATCGTACCCACGGGCTGGTTCGGATCGGCGACGTTGATGCCGATCTTGGCCATCTCCTCGGTCGCGATGCGGTCCATCTCGCCCATCTTCAACAGGCCGAAGGGGCTGGAGAAATGGGTTATCTCGCGCCCAAGGAAGAAATTGCGCGTCACCGATGTCAACGCATTCAGGGCAAGGTCCTGATAGACAGTGCCGATGCCGGCATTGGTTGCATCGCGCGGCGAGGCGAACGAGACCGGCCGGCCCTCGACGATGATCTCGCCGTCGGTGGGCTTGAACACACCCGAGAGGATTTTGATCAGGGTCGATTTGCCGGCGCCGTTGTCACCGAGAAGTGCATGCACCTCGCCAGGATAGACAGTCAGGTCCACCCCGTTCAGCGCGGTGAAGGAGCCGAACTTCTTCACCAGCCCCCTGGTCTCGATAAGCGGTGTTGTTGCGTTATCAGCCATATCAGAGCGTACCCATAATGCGCTTGCGGATGTTCTCGTTGAGCAACGCCGAGGCGATGATCACGAGGCCGAGGAAGACGCGGTAGAAGGATCCGTCGATCCCCGGAATGTAGAAGAAGGCTTCCTTGGCAAGCCCGAAGATGAAAGCGCCGACAATGATGCCGACGACCGTGCCGAAGCCGCCGGTCATCACGATGCCGCCGATAACCGCGGCCGCGATAGCTTCCAGCTCTTTCAGGTTGCCCTTGGCCGCATCGGCTGTGTTCACCTCGAACACCTGGCACGTCGCGAAAATCGTCGCGCAGAAGGCCGAGAAGACGAAGAGCGATATCTTCACCCGGTCGGTCGGCACGCCGTTCGCCTTGGCGGCCTGAAGGTTTCCGCCGGTGGAATAGATCCAGTTGCCGGCCTGGGTGCGGCTGAGCACGACATAGCAGAGGATCGCAAGGATCACCCAGATCATCACGCAGCTGTAGAGGCCCGGCGCGAACTGGTTGCCGAAATTGTTGGTGTTCCAGTCGACGGGGAAATAGAGGAAATCAAAGATCGGCTCGAGAATGTCACCGCCGAAGAAATTCGCGATCGGCCGCGCCGAGCTGATCGAGTCGATATAGGCGCGCGCCACATCGATATCCGTGATTTCCTTGGGAACGACCGGATTCACCACGAAAGTGTCGATCTTGTTGCGGATGGTCTCGGCCATCGTCTCGTTGCCGGATTCAATGGCGTTCTCGAGCGCCCGCTCGAGCGGCTTCACGCCCTTGGTCGCCATGATCTGCGTCTTCGCATCGGCAACACGCTGGGCGGTGTATTGAAGCCGTTCGGTAATGCTTGCGATGGTGTCGGCAGGAACGTCCTTCAGGATCGCCATCAGGTCCGCCTCGGGAAGCGCCTTTGCCGACTCGCGTTCCATCTCGCCATGTCCCGGAACATCGATGATGTTCTTGATGTCGGGAAGCTCCGTCACCGTCGTCGCGCCCTTGGTCTGGTCGGGACGGTGGTTGAAGGCGCGAAGCGACACCTCGGTCAGGCCCCGCAGGAAGAACAGGCCGCCAAGCGTCACGATGAATGACGGCAGGCCGGAGCGCACCACGATGAAACCCTGCAGCCAGCCGAAAAACAGCGTGAAACACATGGTGATCATGATCGCACCGATCGGCGATACATTGTCTATGTAGAAAAGCGTAAAGAATTCGACATGCATGCCCCCCTCGAACGAAATATAGGGGATGACGATGGCAAAGCCCCATCGCAACACCATGGCCATGCAGGCCCCCGCAAACCCGATCATCGAGCCGATCGAAAGGTCGAATTCGCCAGCGATAATCAGCAAGCCCGCGCCAAGCGCGATGATGCCCAGCTGCGCGATGACACGCAGGTTGTTGCGGATGCCGAGGGCGTTGAAACCCTCTCCGGCGAACGGGTTGAGCGAAAACTCACCAGCCGGAATGGAGAAGTAACCGAGCATGCCAAAAAGCAGAAGCATCACCCCGATAGGGCCGATTTCAGGCCGCGCGAGGAGTGACTTCAGCCATGATTTGGACGCGAGGCGGTCCGATTCCTGACGGGTGCTTGCTGAGGAGTTCATGTCTGGATCCAAAAAAATGGTGGGTAGCGAGACGCTACCCACCTGATTGATCGGCCTATTACCGGTCTACGCCGGCAAGTGCCGCAACCGAAGAGGCGTTCGACTTGTCAACAAAGCCAGGGCCCGACGGGATGTTTGCACCCGGGAGCAGGCCTGCACCGGTGTTGTACAGGTGCAGAGTGATGACAGGCATGTAGCCCTGCAGACGCTGCTGCTGGTCGATGGTGTACTTGACCTTGCCAGCGTTGATCATGTCCATGACCGGCGGGCTGAGGTCGAAGCAGGAGTGGTGCACAGACATGCCCAGCTCGTCGATGGCCTGCTGTACGCCAACGCAGACATGCGGGCCTACCGACAGGACAGCGTCGATGTCAGGGTTGGCCTGCAGGCCGGCAGCCGCACGGGTCGGGATGGTGGCCGGGTCGTTCGAGCTGTCTACCAGCTTGGTCGGGACCGACTCGCCATAACCGTTACAACGGTCGTTCAGCGCGGTGTTGTAGGCTTCCTGAATGAAGCAGAGGGCGTTTGTCGCACCTTCTGCCTTGGCGCGGGAACCAGCGGCCTGACCAGCCAGGAATTCAGGCTGACCGACATGCATCAGAGCGCCGACTTCCTTCGACGACTCCAGACCAGAGTTCATGGTGATGACCGGAATACCGGCAGCAACAGCGTCCTTGATGGCCTGGCCAAGCGCGTCCGGATCCGGAAGCGAGACAACCATGCCGTCAGGCTGGGTTGCAGCGGCAGCAGCAATTGACTTCGCCATGTCGCCCATATCGCCGGAAGGGTTGAAGATGTATTCGAATTCGGCGCCAATGGCGCGCGCGGCGTCTTCACCGCCCTTTTGAACGACAGGCCAGAACGGGTCCTTACCTTCGCCGTGTGTCACCATTACATAACGCTCGGCCTGAGCAGCGCCCGAAAACAGGATGGCAGCAGACAGCGCAAGAAGAAGCTTCTTCATTGTTTCCTCCAAAGGTTTGACGGGGGGTGTTTGTGCATTCTGATTTCCCCCGCGACAAACACTAAATGGAACGCCAAACAAGTAAAGGGGGGTTTTGGAAAAAATATTTCAAAATCCCCGAAACGTTATTTTTCATCTTGCGCCGGAGGCCGGCATGGGCGACCACAGCTTTCAACCTGCTGGCTTTCCTGCGGTTCGCCATCACCCCACCCGGCTGTATTACATCTGGAGATCACTATGAGAGAAATCGGCATCGGCGTCATCGGCACCGGCTTCATGGGCAAGGCACATTCCATTGCCTACAGCGCCTCGGCATCCGTCTTCGGAACGGGACTGAGACCACGGCTGGAAATCGTCTGCGATCTGAGCCCCGACCGCGCCTCGCAGCGCGCCACCGATCTTGGCTTCAACCGCTATACGGCCGACTGGCGAGACGTGGTGAATGATCCGGCGGTCGATCTCATTTCCGTCTGCACCCCGAACGATACCCATGCCGAGATTTCCATCGCGGCGCTTGGCGCCGGCAAGCATGTCTGGTGTGAAAAGCCGATGTCGACATCGCTTGGCGATTCGCAAGCGATGACAGATGCCGCCGCCGCCAGCACCGGCCAGACCATCATCGGCTACAACTATACCAAGAACCCAGCCGTGACCCATGCGCGGCGGCTGATCGACTCCGGCGCCATCGGGCGCGTCGCGGCCTTCTTCTGCCGGTATGACGTCGATAACGAGGCCAATGGCGAGCGCCCCTGGTCCTGGCGGATGTCGCGCGACAAGTCGGGAACCGGCGCGAATGGCGATGTTCTCAGCCATGTCATCAGCGTCGCGCATTACCTGACCGGATCGACCATCAGGCGGGTGGTCGGCGACATCGCCATTGTGCATGCGGAACGGGAGGACCCGCAGGACAAGGGTGCCCGCAAGACCGTCGACAATGACGACATGGTGGCCGCGCTGGTGCAGTTCGAGAACGGCGTACACGGCCATATCGGTGCCAGCCGCGTGACCTGGGGCTATAAATGCGGCCTTCGCTGGGAAGTCCATGGCACAAGGGGCACCATCATCTTCGAACAGGAACGGCTGAACGAGCTGAAGCTGTTTACCCCACAGGCGGATTCCGCCACCGACGGTTTCCGCACCATCCTGACCGGCCCGCAGCACCCGCCCTATTCCGCCTTCCTGCCGAACGGCGGGCACAGCCTCGGCTATATGGACGTGAAAATCTGCGAGCTTCATGAATTGCTGCAAGCCATCGAGACGGGCGAGGCCGCCTGGCCGTCCTTCGCCGACGGGCTTGTCATCGAGAAGGTCATGGACGCAGTCGACAAATCCTCGCTCAGCGGCCAGTGGGTCGATGTATAGGAGCCTGCTTCATGGTCGATAACAGCGGCACCAGCGCCCTCATTTCCGGCGGCACACAGGGCCTTGGCATGGCTGTGGCCGAATGTCTGGTCCGCCAGGGCTGCTGCAGGCTGACCATCACCGGCCGGAACGCGGACCGCGGCGAAGCGGCGGCGGCTAGCCTTCGCAACAGTGGCGCGGACTGCCTGTTCGTGCCTTGCGATGTGGCGGATGTCAGCGCGTGCGAGGCCACCGTGGCAGCGGCCATTTCGCATCACGGCCATGTCAACGCGCTTGTCAATTCGGCGGCCGACACCTCGCGCGGCAGCCTGACCAACACGCCGGCGGAACTGTTCGACCGGCATATGGCGATCAATCTGCGTGGCCCGTTCTTCCTGATGCAGGGGGTGGTGCGCCATCTTCTGGACACCGGCAAGCCGGGCTCCATGGTCAATATCCTGTCGACCTCGGCGCATGTCGGGCAGAGCTTCCTTGCCGCCTATTCGACATCCAAGGGGGGGCTTGTCACCCTGACCAAGAACACGGCGAACGCCTACCGGACGAACATGATCCGCTGTAACGGAGTCGCCCCGGGATGGATGGATACGCCAGGCGAGCACGTTGTGCAGAAGACATTCCACGACGCGCCGGACAACTGGCTTGAAATGGCCGAGGCCGGCCTTCCCATGGGCCAGCTTGTGAAGCCTGACCAGATTGCGCCGCTGATCGCCTATCTGCTGAGCCCGGACTCCGGAATCATCACCGGCGCCATCATCGACTACGATCAGCAGATCATCGGCGCCGTGCCGGAATAGGCCGCGCTGCGCCGCCTAGCCGGCGATGCTGACAAGCCGCCCAGTGGTAGCGGACTCCAGCGCCGCCTCGGCGATCAGCAGGGCGTTCAGCCCGTCGATCCCTGTCGGGATGCCGCCGGCTGCGCCGCTGACAGCCGCCCCGTCAAGAGCCGAGATGAAGGCGTTGATCTCGTTCGCATAGGCCGCGATATAGCGGGTCATGAAGAAGTCGTGAAGCGGCGGGCGGGCATAGCCGCTGGCCGTCGCCACCTCGATGCGGACAGGATGTTCATTCTCGGCCGCCGCCATGCCAAGCGAGCCGTGAACCTCGACCCGCTGGTCATAGCCATAGCTGGCGCGGCGCGAATTCGAGATCGACAGCTGCCGCCCATCGGCCCAGCGCAGAATCGCCGAAGCGCTGTCGTAATCACCAAGCGGCTCGATGGCCTTGTCGGTCAGGACCGACCCGGTGGCCATCACGCTTTCCGGCATGCCGCCCATCAGGAACACGGCCATGTCGAAATCATGGATCATCATGTCCTTGAAGATGCCGCCGGAGCGGGTGATATAGTCCGCCGGCGGCGCGCCGGGATCGCGCGAGGTGATGATCCCCATCTCGGGGGCGCCGATGCTGCCATTCTCGATGGCGGCCTTCACCCCCATGAAATGCGGATCGAAGCGACGGTTGAACCCGACCATGAGAGTGGTGCCGGTTTCATTCACCACATCAATACAGTCCCGCACCCGCGCCGAGTCGAGATCAATCGGCTTTTCGCAGAACACCGCCTTGCCGGCACGGGCGAACAATTCGATCTGCTGGGCGTGAAGGTCTGTCGGCGTACATAGCACGACAGCATCGATGTCGTCGGCGGTGGCAATGGCGTCCAGATCACAAATCTCGGCACCATACCGTTCCGCCACCGCTGCCGCGGCAGCCTCCACCGGGTCGAAGACGGCCGCCAGGACAGCCTTTTCATTGCCGTCAACGGCACGGGCGTGTACCTGGCCGATACGGCCGGCACCGAGAATGGCGAAACGGATGGACATGGGACAACTCTCCGGACGGCAAAATAGCGGTGCTGGCGATGTAACACCAGGCGCCGGAAAGTTCAAAGGGTGAGATGCGCCTAAAGTTCGATCAACCGCACCGCCAGCCATTGCTGGGTCGTGGCCCCCGACATGAAGGACGGGCGATAGCCAAGAAGGGCGTAGAGATCGGCGGCCGGTTCGGGCGCGTCGGTCTCGAACACCTCCTCATCGGCGTCCGCCTCCTTCGTTGATCGCCGGCCCGGGTTGGGGCTGGACTGTGTTGCGCGTGCCACTTCCATGACAGGCTATACGGATATTTTCGGAAAAACTTTAGCCCGCTACACCTTCCTGCGGCGGGATCAGCACGAAATTGCCAATGATCTTCATCTTCGCAGCCGCCTTGCCGGCTGCAGGGCGGCCAGAGTCAGGGCGTCACAGGACCGGCCTACCTCATAAAACGAATGCTGCTTGCAGATGCCAAGTTCCAGTGTCAGCCAGTGCGCAATCTCCTCGCGCCGCTCACGGATCAGCTCCGCCGCACGGAACAGTATCTTCTGACGCTCATAGCGGGCGAGCTTCGACTGGTAGGCCGCGGCAATCTCGAACGCCTGGCGTGCATGCTCGGCTGTGCCCGCCGGACCCGTGCCGATCACCTGGTCGGTATAGGGGTAACGAACCTCGATCACCTTGTCGGTGTGAACCGTCTTGCCGCCGACAAGCATGCCTTCGGCGCGGATTCCCTGGTATGTCATCTGATTATGTTTCGGGCACGACTATTGAGAGGCCGCCATCGCGGCGTA
Organism: uncultured Alphaproteobacteria bacterium; assembly: GCA_913048595.1. Lineage (GTDB taxonomy): Bacteria > Pseudomonadota > Alphaproteobacteria > Puniceispirillales > Puniceispirillaceae > UBA8309. The sequence continues at coordinate 9,714 of CAJWVJ010000032.1, forward strand.
AAAGAAAGCGTCAAAATTGCGAAGGTCCGGTGCGTCCGGCAGATCAATCCGGCGGTTCACGATGAACGGCACCTCCTGCTCGGTAAGGCCGCCATGGCTGCGAAGCGGTTCTTTCAGCGCGGCAAGGTCATGCCGGTCTTCTGAGGTGCCGATGGTCATCCGCTCTTCGGAAATGATCACGATGTCGCCGATCCGGTCTGCCGGCAGCTCGAATCGGCGTACCGCCTCGTCACGGCCCAAAACCAGCATGATGCCGTCAATTGCATCAAGCCGTGCCATGATCTCGCCCGTGGCGCAACCCTCTGGAAGATAGGCTGTAGCAAAGGAGCCAAGCGCCCCGTGATGCAGCACATAGGGATCGGTGATCGGCAGGATGACCCGCGCTGCGGCAGTGCCCAGCCAGTCATCCAGCATATCCTGAACATAGACCACGGCGGGGTCGCCGGCCGCATCATGCTTCGGCTTCATCCCATGGTCCGCAGTCAGAACAATGACGGCGCCCATCGCGTCAATCTTGCCAAGATAGCCGTCGACCATCGCGTGGAAGGACAGTGCGCCCTCTTCTTCCGGCGCGAATTTGTGCTGGATGTAATCCGTTGTCGACAGATACATAATATCAGGCCGCCATTCCCCAAGGATCTTTACGCCGGCGGCGAAAACAAATTCGGACAGGTCGGCGGAATAAACTTCCCGCACAGGCATGCCGAGCCAGGCACTGGCATCCTCGATCCCGTTGGCGGCCATTGTCGCCCGGTCGGCGTGCTCAGAGGAGAAGCAAATGGAACGGCCGTCATCAAAAGACAGCCCTGATCCCAACAGCGCCCGAAGCTTGTCCTTGGCGGTGACCAGGGCAACCCGCGCGCCGGCATGGTAGTAATGCGAGAAGATGGTAGGCGCCCGCAAGAAACGCACATCATTCATCATCACTTCTTCGCCGGTTTCCGGCTCATAGAGATAGTTGCCGCAAATGCCATGGACCGCCGGCGGACGTCCGGTGGCGATCGACATGTTATTGGGGTTGGTGAAGGACGGGATGACGGAATGGGCAAGCCTGTCCGTGCCTTCGGCGCGAATGCGTGCCAAGTTTGGCATCAGTCCACGCTCTATGGCGGCGTCGAGATAGGCCGGCTCACATCCATCAAGGCATATAACAACTGCGCAGGTTCGCGGTGCGGCATAGGTACGACCATTGACTTCAACCGCAGAGGCGACCGGCATCTACATGTCCTTCCGATGTTCGCCAGCAACCGGCATTTCACCGCGCTGGAAACGTTTCAATTCCAATCAAGATGACCGGGCTTGCTCAAGCGGCCAGTTTCTTGTGTTTGTCGAGTGCCACCTGCGGCCAGGCCGCGCTTGCCACCCCCATTTCGCAGAACTCGCTGTCAACCGCAGCAACCCCATCATCCAACACCCGGTTATCCATCCTGCCGATATATCCAATGCGGAATTTGTCCACGGCAGTCGACTTTCCCGAATAGATAATGTAACCGGCGGTCTTGATCAATTCATAGAAGCGCGAAAACTTGAAAGCCGGGTCCGCAGGGCAAAAGAAAGTCACGATGATCGGTGACAGCGAGCGATCATCCAGCAATGTTTCAAACCCAAGATTGCGTGACTGCGATCACTGCCAAACACGATGTTTGGTGCCCTCTAACAAGAAGGTGGCGTAAGAGAATGTAAGCGGCTAGAAATTAAATTCGGGGCAATAGCCATCCACTTTTTGAAATCCAAGCGCAAATATTAGGCTGAAAAGGCAGTATAAATCATGGGAAACGTTTCGCCACCTAAGGACGAATTGGACCTTTTGGATCTTGCATTTGTACTGCGGAAAAGCTGTCTCGTCCTGATAGCAGCAACCGCTGCGTTTTTTGGCGTAGGCGTTCTGTTTGTTATTATACAGGGTCCCGTTTACCGCGGCGAACTTCTTATTCATCCGCTCAGCCAAAGTGAGTTGACCGGGTTCAACACCTGGAATCAAGTTGTGACCAGCACATCGCAGCGCAGTCAACCAGCGATTGGTATGCCGGACTCTGCCCTTCAATCGCTGACGATTAAAAGTGCTGATCTTCAGCGCAAATTCGAAGTGACATTCATACGAAACACTGCATTGAACGCGGCGCTGCGTGAACATTCCAGCGCAATTCAGAATTTCGAAGGCGATGAACAGCAGTTGAATGACCTGATCAACGCGTTACGAAGCAACTATGTGATTCAAAAGGACGAAGATGGCAATGTCAGCATAACCTTTGAAACCAACGACAAATCTGAAAACAACCAAATCCTGCCAACAACGTTGGAATTGATTTCCGAGGCCGCGAAACAGGACATGCTCCGGACAAGCCGCTCGATTCTGAAAACAGCCAGTCTTGCCCGCGATCTGGAACTGCAAAAGATAGATATCGATTTCCAATCCTACGAGCAGCTGTACGTGGCGAAAAAAAAACCGCAGTCTCACATTAATGCGTGAACAGTCACGCATCGCGCGGGAGTTAAATCTTGAAGAGCCCTTTGAAGCTTCGTCGGCCGACCTTGGCCTGACAAGCATTCTCGATTCTCGCTCGCAAACGCTCGGCCCGTTTGAGAGTAGATATTTCCTGCAAGGGTACCGCGCGATTGAAGAGCAGATCGCCAATATCGAGCAGCGCAGTGAGGGTGAATACGGCTTACTGACCAAAGAAACCGACTATCTGGTCTTGAGCAGGGCAAAGTTAAGAAAGTATAAGCTTGAGGAAACGCTTGGCCCGCTGCTCGACCAAATTCCGATCAATGACCCCGAATTCAGGATCGTTGGCGCCGATCTGAGTTCCTTGACCTATGAGAAGCAGTCAACTAGTGGGCTTGTTGTTTCGATATTTACCTTGGCCGGCCTGTTGATTTCAATCTTCTACATCCTGACACGACATGCATTCCAACAGCGGCGAGCAGAACAAACCTTGGGCTAGGTTATGGGTGCGTATCAGGAATTAATCGGATTTCCACCTGGTCACATCTGGCACGTTTGATTTCTTGCAAACACCGATCCGCGACATTCTGCGACCTAAGCAGTCCTTTTCCCTAGTCTTTCCACATTGGTGAAATGCGGCATGACCTCTTCGGCGAAATACTGGATTGAATCCAGTGTTTCGTGCGGGTCGCAGCCGAAATTTACATTCAGGATGATCCTGCCGACGCCAAGCTCGTCATAGACCGACAGCTTGTCGATCATTTCCTGCTTCATGCCGATCAGAAGGCTTCGCGCCACCTGGTCGATCGGCTGGCAGCGCGGCAGTGCCCGCACCATGCCGTTATCGACGATGCCAGGCCCGTTATAGACATTGTCAAACCGGCCAAGGAAGGAATTCGCCATCTGGATGCGCTCGCGCTTTTCCATTTCGCTGTGGCACATGAAGCCGACGCGAAGAAGGGTCAGTTCAATATCCTTTCCGACCTCGCCGGCTTCTTCCTTGCCGCGGTTGAAGGCGTCGATCTGCTCGCGAAGAAAGCTCTGGCGGCCGGCCAGCGGCGTCGTCTGCACGTGATAGCCCTGCCTGGCGCAGTGATAGATGGCATCCGGATTCACCGCCGCCATCATCATCGGCGGCCCACCCGGATTCATCGGGCGCGGCATCACGGTGATCGGATCGAATTTGTAATAGGTGCCGTCCCACGACACCTCTTCCCGCGTTAGAAGCGCGTTCAGCACTTCGAGCGATTCATCGAAGCGCGCCCGGGTTTCCTCCATCGGAATACCGAGCCGTTCGATTTCATAGGCGAAATTGCCCCGCCCGACACCAAGAAGAAGGCGGCCTTCGGTGAAGATATCCGCGACAACCACCTCGCCGGCAAAAATCCGCATGTCGCGGATGGGCAGGATCGAAATGGCAGTGATGATTTTGAGCCGTTCAGTATGTGCCGCGATCTTCACGGCGAATTGCAGCGGCGCCGGCATCATCAGGCAGTTCATGAAATGGTGTTCGGTGATGGCAACGGCGTCATAGCCGAGCCGGTCAGCCAGCATGGCCTGCGAAATCATGTCCTGGTAAACACGGTCGCCGCCATACGCCTTGTCGGGAAAATCCGACGATAGCTGAATGCTGAATTTCATAGGCTCCCCCGGATCACCATGTGTGATCCACCTAAATTAGAATATATGTAATCTGCTCCGACGCCAACAACAATCGGCAGAGCGTTTACAGACCCTTCGCCGAGGGGACTGTCAGACGCTTTCCGGCGGTGTTTCGCGCCGCAGCAGCCCGCCAATACTGTCCCGTGCCACAAACTCGGCCACCACCAGCGAGATCAGCCATCCCGTGACCACTGCGGTGGCGATGCCGAACCAGACTCCCAGCACCCCGCCGTCGAACAGCATCACATAGACAAAGACGAAGAAGGCCACACCGAATGCCTGGCGATAGACGCCGATCCAGAAGGTCCAGATGGGCCGCTTCAGCGCCTGAAGAAAGGAATTGATGGCGAACAGCATCATATAGATGGGCAGGATGAACCCATCGATCCGCAAATAGCTGACACCGATCCTGATGACATCGGGATCGGGCGTGAAGGTGCGCATCAGAAGCGGGGCCGCGAAATACAGGATCGGGCAGGCCACCGCCATGAACATCCAGCCGAATTTCCAGCAGTCGAACAGCGCCCGGCGCACCCGGTCATGATCGCCTGCCCCGAAATTCTGCGCCGCGATGGGCAGAAGCGCGCCGGTCAGACCAAAAACAGGAAGAAGGAACAGCTGTTCCACCCGCAGCGCCACACCGTAGGCCGCCACCGCCGAAGTGCCGAAGCTTTTCAGATAGAACTGCACGATAAAACCGGCCGACATCATCACGAACATGGTCATGGTGACAGGAAGCATCTGCTTGAGGATATCGATACAAGTCGTCAGTGCCGGCCGAAAGCAGGCCCGCGTCAGCCCGGTCATCAGATCGGTGCCGGCAAGCCGGTAGGCCACATACCCCATGACACCGGTCTGCGACAGCACCGTCGACACCGCGATCCCGTTGAAGCCGATCCCGTCCCATACGCCCGGCACACCGAAGACAAGCAACGGGTTCAGCACGATATTGGCAAAGAAGGCGGCGACCTGCGCCCGCTGCATCGATACCGTGTCGCCCTGCGACTGCAATAGGCCGTTGATGAGAAAGGCCATGATGAATCCCGGCACCGCCAGAATCAGGACGGAGAAATAGCGGGTGCCGGCATCGCGATATTCCCCCTCGGTCGAGACAATCTTGATCAGCTCGGGCCCAAGAAACCAGGCCAGCACCATCAGCAGTCCCGAGACGATCGCCCCGAAGCCGATGCCCCGCGCCGCCACGATGCGCGCCTCATCCTTCGCCCCGGCACCGATGGCATTGCCGACAAGCGCGGTCATCGCCGATGACAGGCCGAATCCGAAGGTGATGAACAGGAAAAAGGCCTGAAAAGAGATGGCGAGACCAGCCTGTGCCGCCGTGCCGATCAGCCCGGCAAAGAACACGTCGACGACATTATACAACGTGGTGAACACCATGCCGATGGCGGCAGGCACCGCAAGACGCCGGAAATGCAGCGCCAGCGATCCTGTGGTCAGGTCAAAGGTCTGTGCCATGGAATGCGGCCTCGGCCATCGTCGAGCGGTCAGAAAACCGGAATGGCGGGACGGCTCGCGGGGCGCCGAGACTATGCGCGCAAGGCCCCGAAAAGTCTACGGAAATTGCAATGTCACTCGGCCGGCTGGCGGTCCAGCCGCTGCGCATCCGACTGCACCGGCAGCAATATGCCGCCAAGGACGATCATCACCGCCAACCCGCTCATCAGGCTGAACAGCGCCGCCATTTCATAGCCCGCCTGCAGTATCACCCCGCAGATCGGCAGCACGCTGGCGCCGATCATCAGATTGACCATGAATTTCACGCTGAGCACACGCGCCCGCCAGCTGTCTGGCACATAGCGCGAGAGGATGGTGTCGGTGATCGGAATCTGGCCAAAGACGAAGCACATCGCGATCAGCATGGCGAAAAACAGGGCATAATCGGTGAAGCGCGCCGCCAGCGCCACAAAAATCACCTGACCGATCCCAACCGAGAACAGCACCCATTTCGGCGGCACCCGGTCGATCAGCCAGCCAACCCCGATCTGCGAGAAGGAGGCCGCCGCATAAACGATCGAGGCCAGAAGGCCTGTCACGGCGACAGAGGTGGAAATGGCAGGAAGCGAAATCTCGAAATAGCGCGGCACGACAAAGGTCATCGCACCAAAAATGAAGCCGCCGCTTGCCGTGGACAGCAGCATCGCGCCAAGCGCCATCTGCCATCCCGGGGCAAATCCGGTCACGCCCTTGGCCGCCTTCTTCGCCGGCGGGGCAGCATCCTCGGCAAGCTGCAGCATGAACAGCAGCCCATAGCCGATACAGAACAGCCCGGACGCAATGAAGCACAGCCGCCAGTCACCAACGGTCAGAAGCAGCCCGATGATCAGCGGCGCGGCCGCCACGCCCATATTGCCGAACACGCCATTGATGCCGAGCCGCAAGCCAATGGCCCGGTTACTCTTGATCAGCATGGCGATGCCGACCGGGTGATAGATCGCCGCGAAAACGCCGATCAGCCCGATGGCGAAGGCAAGCTGCCAGACTGTCTGGGTCATGCCGGCACCAATCGCAGCGATGCCGATCCCGAAATGGTAGATCACCATCATCAGCGAGCGCGAAAACCGGTCCGCCAGATGCGCGGCGACGGGCGCCATCGCCCCGAACAGCACGAAGCCGGCAACGCCATAGACAATGATATCCTCATATCCCAGCCCGAAATGCCGGCCGGCGTCATAGGCTGCCTTGGCGAAGACCAGCATGATGAAATGGTCCAGAAAGTGGCTGATGTTCAGATAGAGATCAGGAACAGTCTTGCCTTTTATCGCTGTGAACGCCTGCATGCGCAGAACCTCCCGGGCAATCTTCGCGTTACTGCGGGCGATGGTATCCACCTTTCGCCGGGTTGGCCATATGGCTTTCCACCGGACCAACGCCCCCCTGATGGATGGCCCGCAGGCGCGGTGAAAAATATCAGGGTTGGTGCAGCAGGCGAAAGATGTTGTATCACTATCTTGATATGATCGCCGGCATATAGGCGTCGCTGGTTCACATCTGTTGCCTTGACGCGGGCAGAGCGGAGGAAGCGGAATGGAATGTTGTGGTCCGGGCTACGCCAGCCCAGCGGATGCCATCAGGGCGCCTCGGGAGAAAATCCTCTACACGATTGCCATCTACACCGGCACGGGCATCCAGAAGCCCGACTATCTGTGCACCATCGATGCCGACCCGGACAGCCCCACCTATTCCGAGGTGATCCACCGGCTGGAAATGCCGGGTATTGGCGACGAGCTGCATCATATGGGATGGAACGCCTGTTCCTCGTGCTTTGACGACAGCTCGATGACCCGCGGCTATCTGCTTGTGCCGGGCGTGCGCTCCTCCAACATCCATATCGTCGATACCGCGACAGACCCGCGCGAGCCGCGGCTTCACAAGATCATCGAAGGACGCGACATCAAGGCAAAGACGGATCTGTCAGCGCCGCACACGGTGCATTGCCTGGGCTCCGAGATCATCATCTCGATGCTTGGCGATGCCAAGGGCGAGGCCCCCGGTGGCTATCTGCATCTGGACAAGGATTTCAACATCATCGGACGCTGGGAAAACTCGATGGGCGACATCCCTTTCGGCTATGACTTCTGGTACCAGCCCCGTCACAATGTCATGGCGTCTTCGGAATGGGCGGCTCCCAACACCTTCATGCCGGGCTTCGACCTTGAAGAAGTCGGCCATCTGAAATACGGCCGGCGCATTCACCTCTGGGATTTCGAGAAGAAGGAGCCTAAGCAGACCTTCTACCTCGGCGAGGACGGGCTGGTCCCGCTCGAGGTGCGCTTCCACCACGATCCCGACAGCACCCACGGTTTTTGCGGCGCGGCACTTTCGGCCAACATCATCCACTGGTGGAAGGACGGGAAAGACGAGTGGCAGTGGGAAAAGATCATCGATGTCGAAAACGAACCGCATCCCGACTGGCCGATCCCGGTTCCCGGCGTCATCTCGGTGATTCTGCTGTCGATGGATGACCGGTTTCTCTATTTCTGCAACTGGCTGCACGGCGATATCCGGCAATACGACATCTCGGACCCGCACAACCCCAAACTGACAGGACAGGTCTGGATGGGCGGCCTGTTGAACAAGGCGCCTGAGGTCAATGGCGTGAAGGTCACGGGCGGCCCGCAGATGATCCAGTTGTCTCTGGACGGCAAACGGCTGTACGTGACAACATCCTTGTTCAGCACCTGGGACAACCAGTTCTACCCCGATATCCGGACCAATGGCGGCTGCATGCTGATGGTCAATTGCGATGTCGAGAATGGCGGCATGGAAATAGATCCCGACTTCGTGGTTGATTTCGGCAAGGAACCAAACGGCCCGTCTCGCTGCCACGAAACCCGCTATCCGGGCGGCGACTGCACAAGCGATATCTGGTTATGAAGACGATTACGCTCGCAAACCGCGACAACGCCAGCTATCAGGTCAGCGGCCGGCGGCCGCTTCTGGACGAATTGCGGGATCAGGGTGTCGACCTTCCCTATGGCTGCAAATATGGCGGC
>CAJWVJ010000033.1 GCA_913048595.1 uncultured Alphaproteobacteria bacterium
CTTGTAGGTGCGATCTGCGGTGACGATGGTGCCGTCCTTGATTACCGTGCTCATGGCGCTTCTCCCTAGGTTTAGTCGTCGACGATTCCGGCGGTTTCGACGACGGCGTGGAACAGCACGTCGGCGCCCGCGGTCGCCCAGTCCTTTGTTATGTCCTCTGCCTCATTGTGCGACAGGCCGTCGACACAGGGGCACATGATCATCGCCGTCGGGGCGACGCGGTTGATCCAGCAGGCGTCGTGGCCGGCCCCGGAAACGATTTCCCGGTGCGAATAGCCAAGCCGCTGGGCGGCGCGGCGGATCGCCCCGACACAGCCGTCATCAAACTCGACTGGGTCGAACTTGCCTGCCTGCTCGATCTCCATTTCAAGGCCGATCTCCTTGCAGATCTCGGCTGCCCCCGCGCGAAGCCTTGCTTCCATATCGTCGATCACCTCCTGCGTTGGATGGCGGAAATCAACGGTGAACACAACCTTGCTGGGGATGATGTTGCGCGAATTCGGATAGACATCGCAATGCCCGATGGCCCCGACGGCAAGCGGCGCGTGCGACCAGGCGATCTCGTCGACAAGCTGCGTGATCCGCGCCATGCCGAGACCGGCATTGACCCGCTTCGGCATCGGGGTCGAGCCGGTATGCGCCTCCTTGCCGGTCAGCGTCACCTGAAGCCAGTTCAGCCCCTGTCCGTGGGTGACGACACCGATGTCGACATTCTCGTCCTCGAGGATCGGACCCTGCTCGATATGAAGCTCGAAAAAGGCCGCAAGCTTGCGCGCGCCGACCTCCTCGTCGCCGATCCAGCCAATCCGCTCAAGCTCGGCGCCAACCGTCTTGCCGGCGGCATCGGTGCGGCCATAGGCCCAGTCCAGCGTGTGCACCCCGGCGAACACGCCGGACGCCATCATCGGCGGCGAAAAGCGCGTGCCTTCCTCGTTCGTCCAGTTGACAACCTCGATCGGGTGGCGCGTCCTGATACCGGTCTCGTTCAGCGTGCGGATGATCTCCAGCCCGGCCAGAACGCCCAGCACCCCGTCATATTTTCCGCCTGTCGGCTGGGTGTCGAGATGGCTTCCCACCATGACCGGCGGCAGTGACGGGTCTGTGCCCTCGCGGCGGGCGAACATGGTGCCCATCTTGTCGAGCCCCATTTCCAGCCCTTCGGCCTCGCACCATTTCTGATACAGGCTTCGCCCTTCGGCATCCTCGTCGGTCAGTGTCTGGCGGTTGTTTCCGCCCGCGACCCCGGGGCCGATCTTCGCCATCTCCATCAGCGAATCCCACAGACGGTCGCCATTGATCCGGAAATTCTTTCCGCGTTGGTCCATCATCTCGGTATTCATGTCGGATGCCATTGCTCGTGTCTCTCCCTGCTGTTCTGCCTAGCTGTCCGTCAGGCTAGAGCGACTTCAACACCTCGCCGACGGTGCCGATCAGCTCGTCAATCTGCTCACGGGTGATGATCAGCGGCGGCGACAGCGCGATGATGTCGCCGGTGGTGCGGATCATGTACCCCTTTTCAAATGCTTTCAGGAACGCCGAGAAAGCGCGTTTCGTCGGCGCGCCCTCGATCGGCTGAAGCTCGATGGCGCCGATCAGCCCGATATTGCGAATATCAATCACATAGGGGTGGTCGGCAAGGCTGTGAAGCCTGTCTTCCCAATATTGGGCCAGTCCGGAGGCGCGCGTCAGAAGCCCCTCATCCTTGTAGGTATCGAGGGTGCCGAGCGCCGCCGCCGCCGCCACCGGATTGCCCGAATAGGTGTAGCCGTGGAAGAACTCGATCAGCTCCTCGGGGCCGTTCATGAAGGCGTCGTGTATCTCGTCGCGGACAAAGACCGCGCCCATCGGGATGACACCGCTTGTCAGCCCCTTGGCGGTGGTGATGATGTCGGGCTTCACATCGAAATAATCCGCCGCAAAGGGTGTTCCCAGCCGCCCGTAGCCGGTGATGACCTCGTCAAAGATCAACAGGAAACCATGCTTGTCGCAGATGTCGCGAAGCCGCTTCAGATAGCCCTTTGGCGGGATCAGAACACCCGTCGATCCGGCAACAGGCTCGACGATCACCGCGGCTATGGTCGAGGGATCATGCAATGTGGCGATGCGCTCCAGCTCGTCGGCAAGCTCGGCGCCATGCTCCGGCTCGCCCCGCGAAAAGGCGTTGCGCGCCAGATCATGGGTATGCGGCATATGGTCAACACCCGACAGCAGCGTGCCGAACATCTTGCGGTTGGCGACGATGCCGCCAACCGAGATGCCGCCGAAATTCACCCCGTGATAGCCGCGCTCGCGGCCGATCAGCCGAGTGCGGCTGGCCTCGCCGCGCACCCGCTGATAGGCGATGGCCATCTTCAAAGCGGTCTCGACCGATTCCGACCCGGAGTTGGTGTAGAAACAGTAATTCATGCCCTCGGGCGTCAGATCGACAAGCCTGTTGGCAAGCTCGAACGCCTTGGGATGCCCCATCTGGAAGGCCGGCGCATAATCCAGCTGCGCCACTTGGTCCTGAACCGCCTTGACGATCTTCGGACGGGCATGGCCCGCATTTACGCACCACAGGCCGGCAGTGCCGTCAAGAACCTGGCGGCCATCGACGGTCGTGTAATGCATGTCCCTGGCGCTGACCAGCATGCGCGGGCTTGCCTTGAAGTGCCGGTTCGCAGTGAACGGCATCCAGAAGGCACGAAGATCATTCGGTTGCGGATTCGCGCTATCAGGCATGGCGGCACTCTCCATCGCTGTGGTCGCGCATGCCGGCATTTCCGACATGTCGCGCCGCCGACCACCCGGGCACGCTGTGCCCCGGATCGGCATCCGATCACAAAAATATGAAATATCATTTTTACCGTTTGGTCAAATCTTCTAGGATGTCTATACCGCAAAAAACAACTGCGGGAATTCGGGGGACATGGCAGATACCGTGACAGAGGCTGCAACCACCACACCGGCGCGCGCCAAGACGCGCATCCAGAGGGAAAACGAGACCCGGATTCTGCGTGCCGCGCTCGAGGTATTTTCGGAAAAAGGCTTTCACGGAGCGACGCTTGACCGGATCGCCGGGGCAGCCGACATGTCGAAGCCGAACCTTCTTTATTATTTCAAGAACAAGGAAGAGATTCACATCGCCCTGCTGACAGATCTTCTCGATATCTGGCTGGCGCCGCTGCGCGAGATCAGCGGTGATGGGCGGCCGGCGGATGAAATCGGGTCCTACATTCGGCGCAAGCTTGATTCCTCGCGTGCGTTTCCGCGTGAATCCCGGCTGTTTGCCAATGAAATTCTGGCTGGCGCGCCGCATATCGGCGATTTCCTGCAGACCGAGCTGAAGCAGCTTGTCGATGAAAAGGCAGCCATTCTGCAGGGCTGGATCGATGCTGGCCAGCTGGCCCCCTGCGATCCGCGTCATCTGCTGTTCGCCATCTGGTCGACGACGCAGCATTACGCCGATTTCAGTGTTCAGGTGCGCCATGTACTGGGGCTGACGCCCGGCGATGTCAGCTATTATGACGAGGCGGCGCGCATGCTCGACACTCTGTTCCTCGGCCGGCTGGTCGCCCCGGGGACAGAGGGCTGACCAGGCCGGCGGCCCCTGGCTGCCCCAAAGCAGCCGGGGAAAGATGTGGCACACCGCCGTAATCCCTTATTGACGATTGCATAACCCTGATTGCCGTCGGGGACAGGGGCGGCAGCGCCTACTTCTCGACAAAGGATTTTTCGAGAACGAACTCTCCCGGGCTATTGCCGCTGCCTTCGACACAGCCAAGCTCGTCCTTGAAATATTGCTTGAATTCGAGGTTCATCTCCATTGAACCACAGATCATCGCCCTGTCATGCTCCTTGTCGAAAGGCGGCAAGCCGAGCTTTTCATAGACGGCGCCGCTGAACATGGCCTCGGTGATTCTTCCGGTATTTTCGAAATCCTCTCTGGTCACCGACGGATAGAACATGAACTTGCCCTGGCTGATCTCACCCCAGACAGGATGTTCATTGAGGGTCTCCAGCAACTCCCTGAAAGCCAGCTCTTCCACCCGGCGCGTACTCCAGAGCAGGATGACCCGCTCGTACCGTTCGTAGGTCTCGATGCCTCTCACAATGCTCATAAAGGGCGCGACGCCTGTTCCCGTCGCCAGCATGTAGAGATTCCGGCCGGGTTTCAGATTGTCCATCACAAGGGTGCCGACGGCCTTGGTGTTGGTGATCACCTCGTCACCCGGCTGGATGTTCTGCAACCGGCTTGTCAGAGGGCCATCAGGCACCTTGATGGAAAACCATTCCATATAATCTTCATAGTTCGGCGACGCGACCGAATAGGCCCGAAGCAGCGGTTTGCCATCCGCTTCGAGGCCGATCATCATGAACTCTCCGTCACGGAACCTCGTTCCGGTGTCCCGCGTTGTTTTGAAATGAAACAACCGGTCGGTGTAGTGATTCACTTCCAGAACAGTTTCTTTCACAATTGCCATTGGGATTGTCCCTCTTGTCCTTTCATAGGCATATGTCAGTCAGGTCATCGGCACCCACCATCAGGCGCGGTCATCCGGTGCAGAGCCCCGGCGAAATCTGGCCGGTTCGGCGCAAAAGGGCTCCTGTCGCCGGTCTCGTTTCCGAGAACCGGCATTCCGTCATGACAAGTTGTCCAGGTGGAACGGCGACCCGTTCAGTCCAGCAGGATCATCTGATTATGATGCGATCGAATACCCGCCATTATAGTTGCCGCTCTTTCTGCGCACCGCCGAATGCTCGACAATTCGTTCGCGGGCTGCACCGCGGAACTCTTCAATCGACGCGTAATCCTTGCGCTCCAGATAATCGTTGAGATCATGGGTCAGCTCCTTGATGAGTTGCACACCCACGCCGCCACTGCCCTTTTCTTCCATCGCCGCCGTGCAGACCTGCAGGTTGCCGGCACCGTGGACGATAAAGTTGAAGGCCTCGCGGAATCCTCTGATGCCGCCAATGCCCGAAATGGCCCCATCCGGGAACGACTTCGAGATATCCGAGACACGCTGAAGAGCCTGGTGAAGGATCGCCAGCCCGCCAAGCCCTCCGGACGTCACCAGACCATCCACTTCGACCTCGAACTTCATTGTTTCCGGGTCCATCAGCGGCAGTGAGGGAAAGGTATTGCAGAGTGAAATGGACGCTGCGCCAGCCTCATATGCCGCGCCGGCAGCATCGACAAGCTGCGAGGTTGACGGGGTCAGCTTGACCCAGACCGGTACGTTTACCGCGCCTGTCACGGCGCCCAGAATGGATCTGATGATGTCTTCGTCATTCGCAATGTTCGCGCCCATGTCCTTGCGGTCCATGTGAGGGCAGGACATGTTCAGCTCGACGGCGTCGCACCCGACCTCGACACAGGCGGTGGCGAGCTTGGCCCAATTGTTCATTTCCTCATCGCTGCCGGCGCCGGCCATGATTGAGGCAATCAGCATCCGGTCAGGATAGGTTTTCTTGATATCTTCAAGATCGGGCAGCCATTGCTCGAGCGGCTGGTCGGAAATCAGCTCCCAGTTCCAGGACGAATGGGACACCGTGTCTGTCCGCTTCATGCGCGAGATGTAAGGTGCTTCCTCGCTGACGCGCTGAAAGATGGTTCTCGGCCCAGCAACATTTTCAACTGGATGCAGACCGATTGTCTTGGTCACTACGCCGCCCCAGCCAGCTTCGAAAGCCTTGAGAATCTTTTTCTTGCTTTCGGTTGGTGGCGCAGACGCCAGGATAAAGGGGTTTACGAACTCAAGTCCGGTGAATGTCGTCGCAAGTCTGTTCATCACTAGATCCCACCCGTTTTTGGTTGCCGTGTGTCATTTGATGCCTTCTTCCGCGATTCAATAATGCCTGCCAAAACCGGTTTGTCCATGATTTTTTACCAAATGATAAAATTTTTGCCCGAAACAGTCTTGCTGCCGCTTCCGCTCGCCGCCGGTTTTTGACACACTGTCAGCCTTGTTGATGTCATCATGAGGAACCGCCACCATGCAGAGAACAGCCGAAATCCGGAAGATGATCACCTCGGTCGAGGATACGCATCGCGAGGCGGGAACAACGCTTGCCACGCCAAGCCGCAAATGTGTGATTGCCGCTGTCATCACCAACCCGCTGGCCGGGGTGGCGGATGGCGATCTCGATGTTCTGAAGGATATCGGGGCCGATATCTCGGCACAGCTGGTGGCGCGCGGGCTTGAGGCATTGGGCGCCAGGCCGGATGATGTGCAGTCCTATGGCAAGGGCGCGATTGTCGGTGTCGATGGCGAGATCGAACATGCGGCCGCGCTGATCCATCCCCGCTTTGGCGCGCCGGTGCGCGGCGCGCTTGGCGATGCCACCGAGATCATCCCGTCGACAAAGAAGATAGGCGGCCCGGGCGCCGCGCTGACGGTGCCGCTGACAAGCAAGCAGAGCATCTGGGAATTTGACCATATGGACGCGGCTGAGATCTGTGTTCCCGACGCCCCGCATGCTGGTGAGATTGTGGTGATTCTGGCGCTTGGCATCGGCGGGAGGCCGCTGAAACGCATCAAGCCCGACTAGACAGAAGGATGGTGACGGCCAGGATGTTCAGCTGATGCGCGCGCCGGTATCCTGATCGAACCGATGCAGGCTGGCCTTGTCGGCTGTCAGATGGATCACCTCGCCAGCCGCCTGTTTCGGCGGGGAGTCCATCTTCACGATGATTTCTTTACCTGCCTCGGTCAGCAGGTGAACCAGCGCATATTCACCAAGGTTCTCAACCAGTTCCAGGGTTGCCGAGACAAGCGCCTTGGCGGCGGCGGTCGTGCGGAAATGCTCTGGCCGGATGCCGACCATCGTGCCGGGCCTGGCGGTGACGCCAAGCGCCTTTAAGGTATCCTTTGCCAGCGTTTCAGCGGGAAGAAAATTCATCTTGGGCGAGCCGATGAACTGCGCGACGAACGCGTTCTGCGGATTTTCGTAAAGCTCGATGGGGCTTCCCACCTGTTCGATCCGTCCGTCGCGAAGAACGACGATCTTGTCAGCGAGCGTCATCGCCTCGACCTGGTCATGGGTCACATAGATCATCGTCGCGCCAAGACGCTGGTGAAGCCGGGCGATTTCAAGGCGCGTGTTCACGCGAAGCGCCGCATCGAGATTGGACAGCGGCTCGTCGAACAGGAACACTTCCGGCTCGCGGACAATGGCCCGGCCGATGGCGACACGCTGGCGCTGGCCACCGGACAGCGCCTTGGGCGTACGGTCCAGATATTCGGTGATGTGAAGCGCCTCGGCGGCGGCCCGCACACGCCTGTCGATATCCGGCTCGGGAAGCCTGGCCTGCTTCAGCCCGAACGCCATGTTGTTGTAGACCGTCATGTGCGGATAGAGGGCATAGGTCTGGAACACCATCGCCACGCCGCGCTTCGAGGGGGCGACTTCATTGACGACTGTGTCGCCGATGCTGATCTCGCCGCCGGTGATGTCCTCGAGACCGGCGATCATCCGCAGCAGGGTGGATTTGCCGCATCCCGACGGTCCGACAAACACCACGAACTCGCCGTCATCGATCTCGAGATTGACGTCGTGGATCACACCGACATCGGCATAGGACTTCCGAACGCCCTGAAGGGTTACGCTGGCCATGTCTTGTCCATCTCCTCAATCGAATTCACGATACTGTTCGCAAAGCCCGGATATCTGTCCGGAAGGTCGCCCCAGAGCAGCGACGAGGTGGCGAAATCAGCTTCCCGCCCGGCTTGCAGCATCGGCTCCAGAAGGTGCCAGTTCGGCTCGTGATAGGGGATGTTTGTCTTGTTCTCGGCAGACCGGCGGGCATAGACATACCAGCTTGCCACGGATTCGAAGCAGCGCCGCGGGGTGATCCCCTGCGCCAGGCATCCCTCTATGGTCGGCCTGATGAAGATCGGAAATTTCGCAAAGCCGTCCATGCAGATTCGTTCCAGCGCATCGGCGATTGCCTCGTTGGCGAAGCGTTCAGCCACACGATGGCAATAGGCGGACCTGTCGAACGGCAATTCAAGCTGTAGGCCCGGCAGCACCTCTTCCTGTTCCAGACAGTCGAAATGCCGGCGCAGCACAGCATCGCGCATCGCCTCGTCAAAGGTCACATGGCCGGCCAGCGCGCCAAGATAGGCAAGCCCGGTATGGCCGCCATTCAGGATTCTGATCTTGGCTTCCTCATAGGGATCGACATCCGCGACGATCTCGACACCGGCGCGGCCCAGGTCCGGCATGGTCGCGGCGAAATTATCCTCCAGCACCCACTGGATGTAATCCTCGCTATGGACCGGGCTGTGCGCGCAATCCGGCAACAGCGCCTTCGCCTCGTCAAGAAGCGTGGGCGTACTGCGCGGAGTGATCCGGTCGACCATCGAACAGGGGAAGGTGACCTGCGCCGTGACCCAGGCCGCCAGTTCGGCATCGCCGGCCGCCTCCAGCCAGTCCAGCATCGAGCGCCGCAGCATCTTGCCATTGCTGCGGATATTGTCGCAGCAGAGAACTGAGATCGACCAGGCACCGGCAGCGTGGCGGCGTTTCAGCGCAGCCGCTAGATAGCCGAAAATACTGCGCCGCGGGCCACCCGCGATTTCTTCGGCAATGACCGGGTCCGCGATGTTCAGCCGACCGGCATCGTCAAGGTAATATCCGCTTTCCGTCACAGTGATCGTGATGGCATGCACCGTATCCAGCGCCACCAGACTTTCCGCCGCCTCGGCTTCTCGCGACCAGTCGCAGAAGGCCAGGTGCGGACGCACCATGCGCCAGGATGTCGGCGCGGTGGTGCCGGTATATTTCAGAAGATAGCCGTCCGTGGCGGCGGCGGCATCGGCGAAGGCCTCGGATTCCGAGGCCCGCAGATTCACGGCCGCGATGCCCCAGTCCAGATCGCCAGTGCGCTCCATGTAATCATCGACATAGACAGCCTGATGCGCCCGGTGGAAGGCGCCATACCCGACATGAACGATGCCGATCTGGCAGTCGCTGCGGTCATATTCGGTGGCAAAGATCGCCGGTGAACCCATGCTGATCATGACGATGACGCCTCTTTCTTGACCAGTTCGACCCGGGCCAGCGCACGATAGGCGGTCGGCGTCATGCTCTTCATTTTCTGAAAATTGCGGTTGAAATTGGCAAGGTTCTGGAACCCGACCTCATAGCAGATCATCGACACAGGATGGTCGGTGGCATAGAGCATCGAACAGGCCTGGCCTATGCGCACCCGGTTCAGGAATTCAAGAAACCTGTTGCCGGTGATCTTGTGGAAGTTCCGCGAAAAGGCGGCCGGGCTCATACAGGCGAGTTCGGCGGCTGATTCAAGGGAAATATCGTTGCTGGAATTGCGGGTGATGTGGTCAACCACCAGCGCGATACGGCTGTGCTTGTTGCTGTCCTCGGGCTGCGTCACCGCGACAACCGACAGCTGCCGCTTTTCCGCGTGCTTGTTGATATCGACCAGCAGCTGCATGAAGGCCATGATGCGGTCGAGGCCGGCATTGTCACGGATGGCGGCAAGGCTGCGCTCGGCCAGCACCGGGTCGAACCCGTGGAACTCGATGCCGGAGCCGGCGAGGTCGAACATGGCCCGCAATTCCTCGAATTCGGGAAAGGCCTCGGTCATCCGCGCGATGCTTTCCTCGTCAAATTGCACCAGCATGTCGCGAACCGCCACCTCGCGCGAGAACACCTGGTCGGTGACCCAGTTGTGCGGAAGATAGGGTCCGGTCAGGAACAGCGAACCCGGGCCAAACTCGCCGATATAGTCGCCAACAAAGGCCTTGCCGCGCGTATCAACGATGAGGTGAAGTTCGAACTCGCGGTGCGAATGCCAGCGGCACAGGTCGCTTGGCCAGCCATGCTCGAGATAGCGGATGCTCTCGGTGGAACGGTCAACATATTCAATTTCCGGCGTGATGATCGACATGTCCCTACCTCAACACATTGCCGCCATCGACGCTGATGGTCTGCGCCGTGATATATTGCGATTGCGCGCCTGCGAGGAACACCGCCACACGCGCGACCTCGAACGGTCGTCCCATATAGCCGAGCGGCACAGCCTCGCCGACCTCGCGCTTCTTCTGCCCGATTTCCTTGTCCTCGAACCGCGCGAACAGCGAATCCACCGTCTTCCACATCGGCGTGTCGATCACGCCTGGCGAGATGGCGTTGACGCGAATCCTGTGCTCGGCAAGGGCAAGCGCCGCGGACTGCGTATAGCTGATCACCGCAGCCTTGGTGGCGCAGTAATGCGCGACAAGCGCCTCGCCGCGATGGCCCGCCTGGCTTGCCATATTGATGATGGACCCGGGGCGGCCCGCCGCGACAAGCGCCTTCGCCGCCGCCTGCATCACCGCATACATGGCCCGCACATTCACCGCGAACAGCCTGTCATGCTGTGCCAGGTCTGCCTGCAGGACCGACCCCATATCGAACAGCGCCGCGTTGTTGAACAGAACGTCCGGGGTCTCGGCCGCGATCCAGTCGCAGCAGGCATCAAGCCCGGCATCGCTCATCAGGTCAAAACCATGGTGATCCGTCTGGCATTCCCCGGCGAAGCTGTCACCAATGTCTGTTGTCAGAACGCGCGCGCCGCAGGCCGCGAAATGTTCGGCTGTCGCCATACCGATGCCGCCATTGGCGCCGGTGACAAGACAGGTCTTGCCGGACAGATCTGTCGGTGCCGCGTCGAAACTCATTTCACCGCTCCGAATGTCAGACCGCGCACAAGCTGCTTCTGGCAGAACCAGCCAAGAACGACGATCGGGCCCACCGCCGCCGTGGATACAGCCGATAGCCGCCCGAAGAACAGCCCTTCCGGCGCGCGGTTGCCCTCAATCAGCTTTGACAGGGTGGCGGCTTCGGTGGTGGTCAGCCGGACGGTCCAGTAGGCCTCGTTCCAGCAGAAAATGAAGCAGAGAAGCGCAGTCGAGGCCAGCCCGCCCCAGGCGAGCGGCAGCACGATGTCCTTGATCTCGCCCCAGATGTTCACACCGTCCATCTTGCCGGCTTCAATGATCTCCTTCGGGATTTCCTTGAAATAGGTGAACAGCATCCAGATGACGATCGGCAGGTTGATCAGGCTGAGAACGATGATGATCAGGAAATGCGTGTCGAAGATGCCGAGAAAATTCTTCGTCAGAAAGGTCATCGGATAGAGAACCGCCGCCGCCGGAAGCATCTTGGTCGACAGCATCCAGACAAGGATGTCCTTGGTGTGGCGGCCTGGATCGAAAGCCATCGCATAGGCGGCCGGCACCCCGACGACCAGCGTCAGAACAGTCGCGAAGACCGAGGTGATGACCGAATTCACGGCGAACCGCCAATAGTCGTAATTCTCGGTCATGTTCACATAATTCTCGAAGGTCGGCGTGAACAGGAACAGATATTCCGGCTTCACCGCGTCAGCGTCGGTCTTGAAGCTGGTGAACACCATCCAGAAAATCGGAAAGAAGAACAGGATGGCGACGCCCCAGGCCAGCGACGGGCGGATGAAACGGGCGAATATCGTTTTCTGGTTCATGGCGCTCCCCCCCCCCTCAGTCCATCAGGCTCTTGCCGATGATACGCAAGAGGAAGATCGCCACGATATTGGCCAGAACGACGGCCATGATGCCGGTGGCGCTGGCCGCCCCGATATTGTTCGAGGCGAATTCGCCGATCAGATAGGGAAGGTTCTTGTTGCCATTGCCGCGGCTAACGATCTCGATCTCTGCATAGAGCGACAGGTGGAAGATGGCCTGGATCATCACCACGATGGCGATCGGGCGCGCCAGATGCGGCAGCGTCAGGTTGCGGAACTGCGACCAGGCATTGGCCCCGTCGAGGATGGCCGCCTCTTTCTGCTGCTGGTCCTCGGACTGAAGCGAGGTCATGAAGATCAGCACGGCAAAGGGCGTCCATTGCCAGGCCACCATGATGATCACCGCGATGGCCGATGTCTGTGTGGCCCGGAAGGAGAGCGGCTCGAACTCGGGCCAGAGCGAGAAGAACCCTCCAAGAAGCGGCATGGTCTGAAGCGAGGTGACAAGGCTGTTCAGCCCTTCGACGGCAAGGCCGTTCAGCCCCAGCACCGGGTCGAGGATCATATTGATCCAGAGCACCGCATTGACCGCCGGCATCACGAAGAAGGGCGAAATCAACATCACCCGCACAATGCCGCGCCCGGGAAAGGCCCTGTTGACCAACACCGCAATGGCGAGGCCGAGACCGACCGTCAGCACGATCACGCTGCCGACGATGAACAGGCTGTTCTGGACGGCGAACCAGAAATCCTTCGCCTGATAGAGCACATATTCGTAGTTCCCCCAGCCGCGCCAGTTATCAAGGCTAGGCGTTGTCCATTCAGGACGGCGGAGGCTGTTCAGCACATAACGGATGAAGGAAAAGAAGAGGGTCATGCCGAGCGGCACAAGCATCCATACCAACAGCAGCAGCACGGCGGGCGCTTGCAACAATCTTGGTAGTGTGCGGCTTGTCATGGACCCTGGATCCTGTGGTAGGGGCACGCCCCGATGGCGTTCTGGACATTCGAAAAAAAATCGCCGTGAAAAGAGTCAATAAATGATCACCCTGCACGACGGGCAACAAGTCTTAAAGAAGGAAAGGCCGGGTCGCCAGGACCGGGCCTTTCCCGCCTTGGAGAAGCCTAGAAGTAGCCAGCTTCCGACATGATGGCGGTCGCTGCGGACTGCGAAGCGGCAAGCGCATCGTCAACCGACTTGGCACCGGAAAGAGCGGCAGCCATTTCCTGCGCAACCGCGATACCGACTTCCGGGAACTCGGGGATCGCAGCGAACTGAACACCGACATAAGGCTTCAGGTCGGTTGCTTCCGGGGCCGCGGATTCGATGGCAGCCATCTCGGCTGCGGCGAACCCGGCAACAGCCTGGAACTCGGGATAGGCGTAGGTCGAGGACCGTGTGCCGGTCGGAACCGAACCCCAGCCGAAATCCGGATGGGCGGCAACGGCCTTGATGTAGTCCTTCGATGTGGCCCACTCGATGAACTTCTTGGCTTCGGCGGCGTTCGGAGTACCTGCCGGAACAGCCATCGCCCAGGCCCACAACCAGTTTGCACCAACCGGATTGCCGGCATTTGGTGACTGCGCATAGGCAACACCGTCGACCTTCAGGAAGGAAGCCGCGATGGTGGCATCAATCCACATGCCGCACTTGCCTTCATTGTAAAGAGCCAGGATTTCGTTGAAGGAGTTACCTTCCGAACCCGGAGGGCCGTAGGACCCGAGAAGATCGACATAGAAGCTGATGGCAGCCTTCCACTCGTCGGAGTCGATGGTCGGACGCATGTCCTTGTCGAACCAGGCACCGCCGAAGGAGTTTACAACAGTGGTGATGAAGGCCATGTTGTCGCCCCAGCCGGGCTTGCCGCGAAGACAGGCACCATAGACACCCTTGTCAGGGTTGTGGATGGCGGCAGCAGCCTTCTTGATGTTGTCCCAGGAATCATTGTCGGCGATCGATACACCGGCAGCATCTGTCAGGTCCTTGCGATACATGACCATCGATGATTCGCCGTAGAACGGCGCGGCGTAAAGCGTGCCATCATGCGACAGGCCGTTGCGGATGGCAGGCAGCATGTCGTCCATGTCGTAGGACGCGCCGAAATTCAGCGGCTCGATCCAGCCGGCCTCACCCCAGATCGGGGCTTCCTGCATGCCGATGTTGATGATGTCATACTGGCCACCGCTGGTCGCGGTGTCGGAAGTGACCTGCTCGCGCAGGACGCCTTCTTCCAGGGCAACCCAGTTCAGCTTTACACCGGTATCGGCGGTGTAGGCTTCGGCAACCTTCTGCATGTTGATCATGTGACCGTTATTCACGATGGCGATCGTCAGCTCGGCAGCGAATGCCGGAGCGGCGACAGCCGTGGCCAGCGTGGCTGCCACAACGGTAGTGCGCAAATTCTTCATGATGTCCTCCAATGAAGCTCGCAGATTGACGATTGTTGTTCTTATGCCATCAAGCTTGCGGTCTTGCAGCAGTCAGCCGCCAATCAATTTATGCCAAATGCTGATACTTTTCTGCAGCGATAGACAGATAATTCCAGATTTCGTGTCGACTTTGTATCATTTATGCCGCCGATGCAGAATTTTCTTGGTCTGGTCGAGCAGACAACAGGCGGTATCCGCATGCTGACCATTGTCGAGCACCGCTACCCCTTTCTTGAAAAGATCGGCAACTGGAACAGGTTCAACGCCAATTCCGGCGGCACCTTTGTCGAGAAATGCTGTCATTTCTTCGACCTGATGCGGCTGATCCTTAAATCGGACCCCGTGCGGGTGATGGCAAGCGCCGGCCAGGAGGTGAACCACCTCGACGAGAGCTATGACGGGCGCACCCCGGATATCTGGGACAGCGGCTATGTGATCGTCGATTTCGCCAGCGGCGCGCGGGCCATGCTGGAACTGTCGATGTTCGCCGAAGGATCGGAATATCAGGAGATGGTCCATGCCGTCGGCGCGGACGGCAAGCTCGAGGTAAAAATTCCCGGGCCGGCCCGGTTCTGGTCGGGGGACGAGGCGGCGCGCCCGGTTCCCGTTCTTGTCGAGAGCCGTCGCCACCCCTGCAATCCGGTTGTGCATCACCTTCCGATCGACAAGACCATTCTGGATGCCGGCGACCATAACGGGTCCACCTACCACCAGCATCTGCGCTTCCTCGAGGTGGTGCGCGGCGATGGCAGCGTCGAGGTCGGGCTGGATGATGGCATCTGGGCGGTGCGCATGGGGCAGGCGGCGCAGAAATCGGCGCGCACCGGCCAGGCGGTGAGCCTCTAGCCGGCCGACGACACCTCCACAAACCGAAAAGTGACTTGCATGACGGCACCCGCGGGCGGATGATAGTGGGCGTTTCAACCCAACCCGCGAGGCCAGGATGCCGCCAAACACTCCCTTGTGCGATTTCGGCTGGAAAGCCCCCGCCTTCACGTTGCGAGACCCGCTTGGCGGGACCCACGGCCTTGACGGGCTGATGGGCGAGAAGGGGCTTCTTGTGGCCTTCATCTGCAATCACTGCCCCTATGTGGTGGCGGTGATCGACAGGCTGGTGGCGGATGCGGCGGCGCTGAAGGAAGACGGCGTCAACACCGTCGCCATCATGGCCAACGACTATGCCACCTATACCGATGACAGTCCGGACAGGATGCTGGAATTCGCCGCGAGATACGGCTTCGGCTTTCCCTATCTCGTCGATGAGACACAGGAGGTAGCGCGTGCCTGGGGCGCGGTCTGCACGCCGGATTTCTTCGGGCTTAACGCGGCGGGAGAGCTGCAATATCGCGGCCGGATCGACGATGTGAAGATGGGCGACGCCAGCAACCGAACGCCGGAATTGATGAACGCCATGCTACAGATTGCGGCCACCGGCAAAGGCCCGGCCGAACAATCCCCGTCGATGGGCTGCTCGGTGAAGTGGCGGTGACCATATCCGGAGACATTCCGGGCCTAGAGAAATTCCGGAAACGCGTATTTGGTGAATGTCTCGCGGCCGATGGCGCTGATCCGCGCCACCTCGGCGGCGTCAAGCCAGGGGGCCGTCGCCGCCTGCCATGACGGGCGGGCCATGACCCGTGCCACCCAGGCTGTCACAAGCGGGAAGCGCGACTCCCAGATGGCCTGTATGCCGAGGCAATGAAGGCGGAAGACATAGGCCGTCAGCATCGCGTCGGCGAGGCTGTAGTCCGGCCCCAGCAGCCAGTCATGTTCGGCAAGCGCATCCTCCATCTCGGCGCACATCCGTTGAAGCTTCGAGAAAGCCGCCGGCACAAAGACCGAGCCTGCGCCATGCTCCATCAGATCGCGTGTCTTGCGCACCCGGATCTTGTCGGGCATCGCCTGCCAGCGGGCTTCCAGCTCTTCCGGCGATTTCGCCAGCAGCATTTGCCGCTGGAAACTGGAGAAGGTCAGGCTGTTGACGCTGTCGTGATATTCCGCCGTGTTGACGCCCCAGATCCGCATCCGCGCCTGCAGCAGCGGGTCGGAAGGCACCAGCCGCACCGCGTCGTCCAGCCCGTCCAGATATTCGCAGATCACCGTGGATTCGCGGATCAGCACCCCGTCATGGTCGAGGACCGGCACCACCGCCCGCGGGTTGATCTTCAGGTAGTCGGGCCGAAGATGCTCGCCCTTGGGAAGGTCGATATGACGGCTCTCCCAGGACAGCCCCTTTTCCGCCAGCACCATCCGTACCTTGACCGAACAGACCGAATTCGCGCCGTGGTAGAGAGTGAGCATCGCCAGAAAATCCTAGCGCCCGTGGCTGCGGTCATAGCCGCTGGGCGGCGGCGACTGCCAGCCCGCTAGCGCCCCGTCGGACGGCGCGAAGATCTCGACCAGCAGCGGATGGCAGGCCGCTTCGTCGCTGGAATGTGTGGAAGAGCAATCGCCGCCCGGGCAGGCCGAGAGCGCGCAAAGAAGATCGATCTCGGCAAAGAACTCTATATGGTCGCCCGGGCGCACCGGGCTTGCCTTCATGAAATACTGGCCGGTGTCGCGGGTGAAGCCCGTGCACATGAAGACGTTCAGCACGTCATGGACCTGCATCTCGATTTCCTTTAGCGGGCGGCCGGTTTCGTCCGCAAGCGCCCGTGACAGGTTCGAATGGCAGCAATGATGGTAATCCTCGCCTGCCAGTAGATGATGCGTGTAGGGATCGCAGCGCGTTCCGATCACATCATGGATCGAGCCGCCAAATTCATCCATGCCGTACCAGCCGAGCGTGTCCTCGATGATGGTGGCCATGGGACGAAGATAGGGAAGATTCGACCACATGCGCTCGCCGGTGGTGATATGGGTGCCGTGGATGGCGCGGGTCTTGCCGGAATAGAACCGCTCATCAAGGTTGTTCGCGTTCCACAGGTTCAGATCGCCAACCTGCGGACCCTCGACCGAGGTGATCCGGAAGAACCCGCCGGCCGGCACATGGAAACAGCCCCCTTCCCGCGGCGGCACCAGAACCTCGCCCGTCTTCGTCGCTTCGGCCCGCGCGGCGCGGTAGAGGGCGAGGTCGGGCGGGGCCAGTGTGCCGTTCGGATAGACGATCACCGGCGCTATGGCACGGCGGGCTTCGGCATCATGCGGGGCAGATGAGGTGGGTGTCGTCATGGTCTTCGTCTCGTCTTTGTGGTCTCTTCTAGCGGGTGGCCGCGCGCTGACGGCCGATCAGGCCGAGCATCGACAGGCCCAGGCGGGACGCCATCAGCGCCCCCTGGTCGTTCACGTCTCGGGCCGGCATCAGCTCGACCATATTGAAGCCGCAGATCGGCGCGCGCGCCGCCACGGCCTCGAAAATCTGCATCATCTGCCAGTAGGACAGTCCGCCCTGCGCCGCGCCGATGACGGCCGGCATCAGCACCGGGTCCATGCTGTCCACATCAAGCGCGATGTATACGGGAACGCCTTCAGGCAGGTCGGCAATGGCGCGGGCGATGCCGTCAGGCGCCAGCAGATGCCGCATGGTGTGGAAGGCGACACCGTAATCAAGCGCCGCCCGAACATCCGCCTTGCGGGCCGAGCCGATGCCGCGCGCACCAAGCTGCACGATCTTGCCGACATGCGCCATTTCCGAAGCGCGCCGCATATTGCTGGACAGGCCCTCTCTCTCGCCCCCGACCTCGTCCCGCCAGTCGATATGCGCATCGATCTGCAGGATCGAAATCGGGCCGCCAGCAAAACCGCAATAGGACTCCAGAACCGGAATGGGAACCGAATCGTCGCCACCGAGAACAAAGGGCACCGCGCCGGCATCAAGAAGGCCGGTCATAGCCCCGCGAATGATCTGCCGGTTCCTCGCCGTGACCTCTGCCGCGGAATCGGCCACCACATCCAGATTGCCGAAATCGGCAGCGGTGATGCCAGCCGGAAGCACACCTTCGGACGGCTCAACCCCGAACAGGTCGAAATCATGCTGCTCCAGAATCTTGGGCCAGCTTCGCGCCGCGCGGATGGCGTCCGGCGCGTCATGGCAGTAGGACCCCGCCGTATAGGGCGTTGCCGAGCCAATGCCGACAACAGCGATATCGACATCACCAGGCGCGTTGATCTCGGCGCGCGGCATGTTCAGCCAGCCTCCGGACCCCTTGCCACCGAACAGGTCACTCATGGACGGGGTGTCGCTCATCTTCATCCTCCCGATCTAACCGGCCCCTCTGCCGTCACATTGCCCCACAGCCACAGCGCGATCGCCGCCAGATGCGCACCGAGCTGCATGAGCCCGCGGCGGTCCGACCGCACGGTAAGGTCGCTTTTCTGCGCTGCCGTCAGACGGCGCAGCGTATCACGGTGGGTTGTGACAGTGCAGGGCATCGGCGCGGGCTAGCGGCTGGTCACG